>DASXSU010000081.1:0-11421 GCA_036505795.1 Nitrospirales bacterium | reverse complement strand
CAACAAAGGCCCGGGGAAAAGCTTTGAGATCCTCCCGCCGGACGGCTTAGATCTGTGGAAAGGGAATCCCAAGGAGACTAAGTCTGCCGCAAAGCAGAACCGGGTACAACGACACTTTCGGCTGCTCAGCTTCAGCCTGCTCCTGTTGTTCCTGGGCGGCATTGGTGGTCATTTCGTCTGGAAGGCGTATCACCCTCACGCTCTACTCCCCGATCAAAGCATCTCTTCCACGACGGACTCGACTCCTTCCCCGGATGTATTGAGTTCAGCTCTCTCGCTCAAGCATTCCCAGGATTCTCAGGATAGCGCAATTCGGCTTGCGCCGGCCGGCGTCGTCCCTGCTTCCCTATATGCCAGCACCCTGGATTCCGTTCGTATCAGTCTTGACGAGGGTAGAGACACCGAGGCTGAAGCGAAGCTGAAAACGTTGCCGAAGGAAGCATTCAATGACCGGCAGGTGCAGCAGTTTGCGAGCGTCCTTTGGAACAATCTGGGCGTCATACAGAGAGCCAAGGGGACCGGCTTAGGAATGGCCGCGTTTAAGACCGCCCTCACAATTGATCCCAATCAGCCGAACGCGTATCGCAACCTCGGCCGCCTTTATATCGAGCTGAAGGACCCGGCATTGACGCGCGAGTTTCTGGAAAGGGCGCTTTCGGTTGTGCCCGATGATCCGTGGCTGCACCTGGCAATGGCAGAAATCTTTTACAACAAAGACGATCTCGGATCCGCCGTCACACATTTGGATCATGCGGCGGAGCTTGTGGGCAAGTATCCCGAAGTGCAAACGTCCGTGAAACTTCTATCCGCGAAATTCAAAGGAGCTCAAAAATCCGAACAGAAGCTTTTGGACCGCCATAGTTCTCATTTTCAGGTGAAATTCGAAGGCGGGGATGATTACGAGATCTGGAGCCGCGTGCTCGAGATCCTTGAGGAGGCCTACCAGGACATCGGCCGCCAGTTGGGGCACTATCCGTCTAAGCCCATCACGGTTGTCCTCCTCACCAAGGAGTCATTCCATTCTGCCACGGGCGGCCCGGCCTGGTCCGATGGTCTGTTCGATCCCGTCCTTGGCCGGATTAAGATTCCGACCGAGGGGGCGCTTACCAATCAAGCCTGGCTGACACGGGTGCTGCGCCATGAATTCGTCCATGCCCTGCTGCACGATCAGGTCGGCGGCCGTATCGGCGCAATTCCGACATGGCTCAATGAGGGGCTGGCCATGCAGTTCGCCGGCGATCCCCCACCCGACATTCCGGAATTGATGCGCGGCGAGGTCCAGCTAATCCCGCTGCCCTACCTCGAGGGACCATGGGGAGCATTTCCACAAAAAGTGGCATTGGTCGCGTATCTTGAAGGCAACTCCGCGACCGTGTATCTCATCGACCGTTTCAGCATGGAGAAGGTTCGGGAGTTAGTCAGGGTCCTCGCCGGAGGGCAGGCCATTGCCGCGGCGATGCAGGATCGGCTGTTTTTCCCCTATGAAGAATTTCAGCGCCGGTGGATCGATAACCTGAACGAGAAGATTCGCGCCAAGAAGATCTGACCGTCCTTATAGAAAGGATCGCACCGATGAGAATAATTCTGCGAACCGAGCGCGGCCGGATCGATGCCCTCGTGGGTTTCGTAATTGTCGTGCTGGTGCTTGTTTTCGTCATCTATGAATTCTTTGTCAAGGAACACCAGATGCAGCCGGGCGCTACGCAGTCTCGGCCGAAGACCCTAATCGACGGCGTGAGAGACAAGGTGAACGACGCGGTGGATAGGGACATGCGCCGCATCCCTACCGACGAACCAACCCAGCCGCCAGTTCAATCAGACAAGTAGGAAAGTTAGGCTGTCGGCTCACGAGAGCTACCGATGAAAGCACTGCTGCAGGGACAGCGTGGCGGCATTGGCATCCTCCTGAATGTAATGCTGGTCGCTCTGATCCTGTTCGTGGGTTATCACTTTTGGGTCAATAAGCAACGCCCCCAACGGCCCACCTCGCTAGATCCCACAACCTTAACAGGACAGGTCGAGACTACTGCGGACCCCGCCCTGACGACGGTCACAGAAAGTGTGGACGAGGCTGCTCCAAAGCCTCACGCTCAGCCGTCTCTCCAGGAACAGGTTCCAAGCACATCGCCGATTATTCAAGCCCAACTGAACCCGACAGAACGACCTGCGGTGGAGGCTCCCGCACATCAGCCCGTTCAAGTTCCTGTCCGGCCGCTGCAACTCAAAGAGGTGAAAAAATCCGACGCTTTTGCAGATGCCAGCCGGCAGATTCCAATGCTGCTGGTTTCGCGGATGGCCCCTAATGCTCTTGGCATGTATTCTGCTCAGCCGGGCGCGCTGTTCGTAGCGGACATTGTCGTGAGCCATGACCCGACCGGAAAGGGTCAAGTCGCCACCGATGGTCCGTATAGTCAAAGCGTGCTGAGCTCGCTGCACACTGCCGTCCAAGCGGCAAGCTATGCTGTGGGCTATGACGCCCGGTTTCTAAGGGTTCGACTAATAGGCCGTACAAGGCCCGGCGTGACGATCAACATTGAAGGCCCGAGCGCGGGAACGATCATGGCGGTAGCTGTCGCAGCGGCCCTGCTTGGTGATTCTATTCGTTCCGACATCTGCATGTCCGGAACAATCAGAGGCGACCTCAGGGTGGGGCTGGTAGGCGGGCTTTCAGACAAGATCTCAGGCTGCCGCCAGGGCAACTATCGGGAATTGATCGTCCCCTACGGGCAAACATCTATGGATCTCGCGCTCAAGGGTATGAGCAGTGAGATCAAGATCACTGAAGTCAACACTTTCGCGGAAGCTTACGAGGCCGCCACCGGGCAAGCACTCCGAAAATTGTAAGTAGGCCGCATCCCCGCCAGACCAGCTAACCCAGTCACGAGGTCAACAGAATAATAGAAGTCGGAATTCCGATTCCGCACGTGCGCCCGCTCTGATGGATTGCCGCTGCGATTGCCCATCGGATATGCTTAAAGCTGAACTCTGCGAGATTTTTAAAAGGAGGGCTCATGATTCGCTATCAGACAGTCTGGAGTATTGTCGTTGGCATTGTATGGACGAGCCAGGCATCTGCGGGATGGGTTATCGATCAAGTGGCGAAGGGCCAAGGCCGTGAAAGCAAACAAGAGCAGCTTGCCATGCAGGCGAACCAGATGAAGACCGTTACGCTGAATCCGGATGGCACGCCCTCAATGGCCTTCATCCTGGACCTCAATAGTGAAACGGTCACCCAAGTGAATTATCGGGACCGGTCCTACACGACTGCTAAGGTACAGGAATACGCACAGATCATCCAAGGCCCCCTGAAAAAGGCAACACCTTCAATGGATGAAGCGTTGAAAGATGTCCCCGCGGAACAGCGCCAGATGGTGGAGAAGATGATGCGCTCGCGAATGCCCCAAGCGAGCGCGAAACCCGAGGACTGTCCTGAAGCGAAAATCGAGATGCGGAAAACGGGACAGAAGGCCACTGTCGCGGGGTATCCAGCCCTTGGCTATGAAATGTTAGCCGATGGAAAAAAGGAGTCGGAGCTCTGGATTGCCAAGGACATCACTGCATGGAAGGAGCTGGACCCGAAAAAGCTCGAGCGTCTTATGACCGAGCTGACGATGGCGACTCCGGGCTGTGGACCGAGTCAGAATCGCCATGCAGGCTTCGTCAAGAATAAGGCCTGGAAACTTGCGAGCGAAGGGTATGCCGTCAAAACCACGGACCCGAGCGGCGCCAACACAGTAGAAGTGACCAAGGCTGAGACACGTAAGCTGCCGGCTTCAGAGTTTCAGCCTCCAGCGGAGTTCGCCGCCAAAAACTTAAGCGAAATGATGGGGCCGAAGACAAAGGAGAAGAGCCATGCCGGCCAAGAGAACCGGCCGACGCAGTAGTATTCCTGAACAGCCGAATTGGTGGTGGGAATGCCGGTAAATACGAAGAAGACCTCCGACCCATGGCTGGCGCTTCTGCGTGTTGGGTGGCTGGCGATCTTGCTAGGCTTCACGATGGAGGCCATTCTCGTCGCGCTGGCCGCCAGCGCTCGTTTCCCGCGACGCCAATAAGTTTCTTTTTCCGGTCGGCTGCGCGTTTGTGATCTACGCCTCGAAGGTCATGCAAAAACTCGGTAAGCTCCCGGAAGGACGGGTGCACTGAACAATAGGAGGTAGACCAATGCCACCTACTTACTTCATCCTCCTCAACTGGACGGATCAGGGGATCAAGAACATCAAAGACTCGCCTAAGCGCGTAGACGCCGCTAAGAAAGCGGTCAAAGGCCTCGGCGGAGAGCTCAAGTCATTCTACATGCTCCAGGGCAGCTATGACGCTGTTCTTATTCTGGAGATGCCAAACGACGACGCATTGGCCAAGTTCCTGCTGAATATCTGTTCCCTCGGAAATGTCCGCACGACCACCCTACGGGCCTATCCGGAAACAGAGTATCGCAAGATAATAGAAGGGCTCGGATAACAGTAAAACAATCGTGGGTCCTGTCGGCGATCGTCCGCTGCTGTGCTCGCTCCGCCAAGGGCAAGCAAGTCGCTGTGCGCCTCGCGGCCTGGATCGCCGCCACCCACTTAAATCCAGCAATCCTCGCTTGGGGGCAGGGGTAGGACAGAGACGGCAGAGTCTGTCACGATTTCGCTTGGGGCCTGTCCCCGGTTGGCCGTCCTCGCACCCCGCCCGGTGTAGGGACCCCGCTGCGGTCGGCCAACCGACGCCAGCCCCGTAAATACAGCAACCCTCGCTTATGGTGGAAGAGAAGGATCTGACGAAAACGGATGGGGTCTGTCGGCGCCACCCGCTGATACAAAAATCCCTCGCTGATAGGGGGAAGGGTGGGACGGGGACAGCCAGGGTCTGTCACCTTTTCATTTTGACTTTTAGCCATGGGCGCTGTACTGGTGGTTCGGCGCTGAATCGGTGATGGGAATGCCGGTGGATACGAAAAAACGTTTCGACGCATGGCTGGCGCTTCTGAATGTAGGGTGGCTGGCGGTCTTGCTGGGCCTTACAATGGAGGCCATCCTCGTCGCGCTCGCGGCCGGCTTCGGGACCTTGCACGGCACCAAGCCGATTCTCGCCGATCTCGTGCAGAAAGTGTCCTGGTCTGTCGTCGTATGCGTGGGCCTGGCGGTCGGAGCCATGGCGAAGAAGGCGCGCGGTCCAGCGATGGGATTCGCGGGCCTGCTTGCCGCACCTCTTGGATTCATGGTGGCGCGCTCGCTCCACAAGGGTGCGATGGAGGCGCTCGGGCTCTCAGCAAGCGCTGGCCCCGGTCTTGCGCTCGTGCTGATCGCTGTCGTTAAGGGAATCCAGTATGGCAGCTTCGGGCTGACGCTCGATTGGGTCGGAAAGAAACCGTGGGGAGGACTTGCAGCTCACCTCTTGACGGGGCTCGCAGTGGGAGTCGTGTTCGGCGGCGCACTGCTCGCGCTTCAGGTTCAGGCCGCGGCTCACTGGCCGCCCCTGCCCGTGCTCATCTCCCGCGCCGCAAACGAGTTTCTCTTTCCGGTCGGCTGCGCGTTTGTGATCTACGTCTCGAAAGTCATGCGGATTGCTTTAAGCACACCCGGTTAGTACCATATTGGACCGGATCCTCCGCGGCGAGACCTCAACGTGCCTTTTCGGTGAGCCCAGATGTTGACCGAACAGGAAATACGTAAGCGCTTTCCCATCAGCGAACTGCGGTTCGACGACGACCAAGTCCGCATCCTGGAAAGATTCATTCCGGTGAAATTATACAAAGCCGGCGAGACGCTCGTCGCTGTGGGCGCACGAGATCAAAGTTGCCACGTGATCCGGTCGGGGGAAGTGGAGATTCATTACTTTTCCAGTGGGGAGCGGCAAGTTCTTGGGACGATCGGTCCGAGAGAGCTCATGGGAGAAGTCTCATTGCTCTCGGGAAGGGCCTCGGTCCTGAGCAAAGTCGCAAAAGGCGATGTGGAGGTGTTCGAGATCTCTTCGGAAACCCTCAGGCGCATGATCGATGAAGAGCCCAAGTTGGGAAACATTATTCTGGCCGCCTTGATCGCGCGCTCACAGATCCTGCGCGATCTGAATCTTTCGCCTCTCCAAGTAATCGGCTCACGCTTTTCGACCGACACGTTTCGCATTCGTGACTTTTTCGCCAAGAACAGAGTCTTCTTCTCGTGGATCGACATCGAGAACGATCCGAACATGGAGGAGTTGCTCAAACGACTCAAAATATCTGAGGGTGATACCCCCGTCGTGGCGTTCGGGAATGAGTGGACACTACGCAATCCTACAAACCGGGAGCTTGCTGAAAAGCTGGGCATCCTGAAAAGGCTCAAAGAGGAAGTGTATGACCTCGCCATCGTGGGGGCCGGACCCTCGGGATTGGCAGCGGCCGTGTACGGCGCCTCGGAAGGGCTGAGCACCGTGGTGCTGGAACGAAAAGCGCCCGGCGGGCAAGCCGGAACCAGCTCGAATATCGAGAACTATCCCGGGTTCCCAATGGGGCTCGCAGGTAGCACACTGGCGGGTCAGATGGTGTTGCAGGCACAGAAATTCGGCGCGCAGATCTCCACTCCGTGCGAAGTCTGCAAGCTGGAATTCGAGAATGGTTACCCCCTCCTTAGTCTCGATAACGACAAGTGTGTCTCCGCCAAGTGTCTATTGATTGCATCGGGCGCGTCGTACCGTCGCTTAAATGTCGAGGGGCGGGAGAAATTTGAAGGGGTTGGGGTCTATTACGACGCGACGCCAATGGAGGCGCAGATGTGCAACGACGCGCTGGTGGTTGTCGTGGGGGGCGCCAATTCTGCCGGCCAGGCAACCGTGTTCCTGGCTGAGCACGCGAGAAAAGTACTCTTGCTTTTACGTGGCGACGATCTGGGTAAAGACATGTCACGGTATCTTTCACGTCGCATCGAACAGACAAAGAACATCGAGCTCTTGACCAATAGTGAGATCACCAGGATGACCGGTAACGGATGCCTGGAATCCATCGAAATCAGGAACAACCGCACGGCCGAAACACGCGTGGTTGAGACCTGTGCGGTCTTCACCCTCATTGGGGCGGTGCCGCACACTGAATGGTTGCCTGAAGGAATTGAGACCGACGAAAATGGCTTTATCAAAACCGGTTCTGCCGTAATGAATTCTCCCTTTTGGACTGCGAAGCGTCACCCACATTTTCTGGAGACCAGTCATGCCGGAGTCTTCGCCGCAGGCGATGTCCGCTCCAGTTCGATGAAGCGCGTGGCTTCCGCTGTGGGTGAAGGGGCTATGGCGGTGGCGTTCGTGCATGAGTATTTGAGAAATCTGTGAGTAAAGATTGCGGGTCCTCGCCGAGCGCTTCGCGGGTCCTGCCTCCGAGCACCTCCACCGGCTTCTCATTGTCCAGGCGGCGGAGGGCCTCCGCTCGGAGTCACCCGCTTCGCGCGCTTCGACAGCGTTAAGCAAGCGCCCGTTCGGCGACCGCCCGCTAATACAAGAATCTCTCACTGATGTGGTGAGGGGGGTGGCAGGGCCAAGTCTGTTGCTGCGATTCGTGAAGAGTCACGCCTTTACATTCGAGAGGAGAACTCACATGCGCTACCTCACAAGCTGTTTGTCGAACATGTGTGCCTTTGTGTGCACGAGGGGCATCGTAGCGGTCGGACTGGGATTAGTGATGACCTGCGGCGCGTATGCTGAGGATGTCACGGTGTCCGAAAAATCGTTTTCCTGCATTAGCGGGGGGACCAAAGTTAGAAACACGTACATCAAGCATGCGGATCCCGAGAAGCTCAAAGAGGCTGTGCGTATCTTCAAAAACAGGGTGCCGGACAAGGAATACCCTGTCGGTACATTCCTTCAGCTCCTTCCGGGAGAAGCGATGGTCAAGCATCCACGCGCGAAATTTCCAGACACCGGCGGCTGGGAGTTTTTTGCGCTGGACCTCTCGTCGGACGGCACCAAGATCAAATCCCGCGGAGACAAAGTGGTCAATTTCCAAGGTGTGACCTGCATGAGTTGTCATCAGCCTGCGGCCAAATTCGATTTCGTCTGCGAAAAAGGCCACGGCTGCGCGCCCGTACCGCTGGACGATCCGAAGATCGCCGAGCTCCAGGCGGCCGATCCGCGCTGCCGTAAGAAATAGACAAGACGGCGCGGGTCCTGACACCGAGCACTTTGCGGGTCCTGCCTCCGAGCAACTCTGCCGGCTTCTCGTTGTCACGCGATTGATTCACTTCGTCCAGCCTTAGTACCATACTGGACTAGACCCCCCAGCAAACTGAGGGCGAAAACTCCAATTCACCACTCAACGGAGCACATATGTTAAGCGAGCAGGAGATACAAGCGCGCTTTCCCATAATAAGCCAACTGAGATTCGACGATGAACAACTCCGAATCTTGGAGAGATTCACTCCAGTTAAATTGTACACAGACGGCGAGACACTCGTCGCGGTTGGGGCACGAGATCAAAATTGCCACGTGATCCGGTCGGGGGTAGTGGAGATTCTCTACTTTTCCAGTGGGGACCAACAGACTATTTGCACAGCCGGTGCCAGAGAGCTTATCGGAGAAGTCACATTGCTCTCCGGGAGGGCCTCAACCCTAACCAAAATCGCGAAAGGTGATGTGGAGGTTTTCGAAATCTCGTCGGAGACTCTCAGGCGCATGATCGACGAAGAGCCAAAATTGGGCAACATCATTCTGGCCGCTTTGATCGCACGCACACAGATCGTGCGCGATCTGAACCTTTCGCCGCTGCAAGTCATTGGCTCCCGCTTTTCGGCCGACACCTTTCGCATTCGTGACTTTTTCGCCAAGAACAGAGTCCTCTTCTCGTGGATCGATATCGAGAACGACCCGCACATGGAGGAGTTGCTCAAACGGCTCAAAATCACTGAGAGTGATACCCCGGTCGTCGCGTTCGGAAATGAGTGGACACTGCGCAATCCTACAAACCGTGAACTCGCCGAAAAGTTGGGCATTCTGAAAACGCTCAAAGAGGACGCGTATGATCTGGTCATCGTGGGGGCCGGGCCTTCCGGATTGGCCGCGGCCGTGTATGGGGCCTCGGAAGGGCTGAGCACCGTCGTGCTAGAACGGAAAGCGCCGGGCGGGCAAGCCGGCACGAGTTCAAATATTGAGAACTATCCCGGCTTTCCCATGGGTCTATCCGGCAACACCCTGGCCGGTCAGATGGTATTGCAGGCGCAGAGATTCGGCGCGCAGATCTCGACACCGTGCGAGGTGCAAAAACTGGAATTTGAGAATGGTTATCCGGTCATTCATCTCGATAACGAGAAGCGGGTCTCCGCCAAGTGTCTTCTTATTGCAACCGGCGCGTCGTATTGTCGGTTGGAGGTAGAGGGGCGCGCGCAGTTCGAAGGGGTAGGCGTCTATTACGACGCGACGCCAATGGAGGCGCAGATGTGCGACGACTCGCTGGTAGTCGTTGTAGGCGCTGCTAATTCTGCCGGCCAGGCGACCGTATTTCTGGCTGAGCATGCGAGGAAGGTGCTTTTGCTGATACGCGGCGACGATTTGGGGAAGAACATGTCCCGGTATCTCTCGCGTCGCATCGAGCAAACGAAAAACATCGAGGTCTTGACCAACACAGAGATTAGCCGGATGACCGGCAACGGGCACCTCGAGGCCATCCAAATCAGGAACAACCGCACATCGGAAACCCGCATGATCGAGACGCCTGCGGTCTTCACCCTCATTGGCGCGGTCCCACACACAGAATGGCTGCCTGAAGGAATCGAGATCGACGAAAAGGGCTTTATCAAGACCGGCACTGCCGTGATGAATTCACCGTTCTGGAACGCGAAACGCCATCCCCATTTTCTGGAGACCAGCCATTCTGGAGTCTTCGCCGCAGGGGATGTGCGCTCCAGTTCGATGAAACGGGTGGCCTCCGCTGTCGGTGAAGGGGCCATGGCGGTGGCGTTCGTGCATGAGTATTTGAATAATCTGTGAGTCGAATGCCTTTAATTGACGGTCCTTTTGCCGAGCAACCGGGTACCCCTTGATCTTTTGCGCGGGTCCTGTCGCCGCATTACCCAGACGTGCTCGCGGCGTTTCGCCGTCGCAGCCCCGCAGACTCGGCTGCACGCCACTCTGCTCCGCCAGGGTCCCATGCGGCACCACCCGCGCCCTTTCCAGAAGTCTCCTCGCTCTTGTCGAAAAGTCTGACTCCGCAGCGTCTAAAATGTGTGTGCGGCCTCGTCCATACGCGTTTGGTATGGACCTCGGCCGGGGTAGTTCAAAGCGCCGGACACACAGAAAACAAGGATTTGAGTTCCGGCTGGTAATGGTTCGACGCCACATGGTTGCCCTCGCGCTCCGGCGGTCGCCGCTGTATTCAGGATTCGAGACCAAGAATCGGCGTGTCTAGCGCCTTGGCCGCACGCGTTGGATCGAAATATTCTCGAAGGAACGCGATTTTTCCGCCTACAGCACGTAAGAAAAGCACATATTCCTGGCCATAGATACGCCCTGTAGACTTGATAAGCCCCTCCGCCTTGAATTGGGCGACTGCCGCTTCCGGATCAGCTAAGGCATAGACCTTGACGTCGAAGAAGCGGAAATTTCCCACCGCCCCCAGGAACCAGGTAATGTGACGCACCACCTCCTTCCGTCCCGATAGCCGCGCCGGATTGCCTATGGCGGGCGCGTAGGGAAGCTCCCACAAGAGATCATCGGCGATCAGCGTCTGCCATTGCGCGCTGTCGTCGACGAGCGTCTGGATATGTTGTTGCAAGAGATCGGAGGCGATCGTCATCTAATTCTCCTCGACGGGTTCGAACTCGACGAAATAGCCTACTCTCAACGTCTGTTTGGCCACCGCTTGTCCAATTTTGCCGGCGCCAATAGTGCCAACTGTCATGCCGTGTCTCCTCGTTTCAGAAACAGCTTATCTTGCTTCTAGCTATTCTAGAGAGCACCCTTCTTCTCAAAAAGGCGCCCTCCTCAATGTAATCTCGGATACATCTTGTTTTGGACTGTCTTACCCGATAAGCACTTGTAAGGAGATTGCATCATGGGCAAATTGGTTTTCTTGGGTTTTATTGGATATTTCGGCTATGTCGCCTGGATCCTGGGTTAAAAGCTGCTGACACCGTTCTTTACTCCGGCCCTTTTCTTTGTCCCCCAGAAGTTGTAAAAACTACCCATGAGCAGCCAGGCGGACCGTCTTGACCAGGGGCAGAAAGCCAAAGATTGGCAAGCGCGGGGCTTTAGCTGCGGCCTGTGGGTCGATCCACCCGGCCAGGTCTGGGAGGATTACATGCACTCCACAGACGAGCTCTTGATGCTTATTGAAGGAGCCCTGGAACTCGAGATGCAGGGCAAGACCTTGCGACCCCCCATCGGCGAAGAGATTCTCATCCCCGCCCACACGTCCCACACTGTCCGCAACATCGGCGGCACAACTGCTCGATGGCTCTACGGATATAAGTCGTAGAGGGA
>DASXSU010000080.1:0-9774 GCA_036505795.1 Nitrospirales bacterium | reverse complement strand
CTTGAAGCCCTCGTGAAGATCACCGGAATTTGGGTCGATGCGAAGCAGGATGTTCGCCTGGAATCCGCGGCGGCAAAAATTCTCGCCACGGAATGGCTGCTCGAATCGTTACTTGATCTTTTCCGCTTGTACGGGGGCCGGGCGTATGAGACACCGGATTCGCTCCGTCTCCGAGGTGAAATTCCGGTGCCGATCGAACGGATGATACGCGACGCCTTGATCAATATCATCTGGGAAGGCACCAATGGCATTTTGACCCTCTGGATCGGCAGGGAAGGTCTTGAGGAGTATTTCAAGCAGGGCAAGGCCTTTCTGGATCTACAGATCAAGGAGATGTTCTTGGCCACCCCATTTTTTGCAAAGGTCATGTCCCGTTCGCTCCATACCTTTTCTTCGCATAAGAACAACGGCGCTGCGAAAACGCCCTCGGATGTCTGGAAGCGCTTCGTGGACGAGAAGAGCAGAGAACTTGCGCGTAAGACCCTTCTCGCCACGGCGCGGCATCGCCGCCGACTCGTGCCGAAGCAAATTTTGATGAGACGGTTTGTCAAGGCCAGCATGAATCTGTTTGCCATTGAAGCAGTGGTGTGGTACGCGTCACAGAAGGAGGTCAAGGGAAAAGATCTTTCCGCATGCCTGCTCACCTATTTCTGTTCCCGAGTAAAAGAAGAATTCGAGCCCACGCCGCTGTTGTCCCTGCGGACCTCATTTTGGGACGACGACACGACGGTGTACCGGATCGCGAAAGACCTTCTTTCAGGAAAAGCCGAGTGGCTCGAGGACGGCATCGTCAAGATGCCGCTGACAGATGATGCCTGTGACGGAGCGCATGTCATCGAAGATGGAGGGTGCTTTACGCCCACGCACATGCTCGAAGATACGTAAGCAGATGCGGCGCCGCTGCGCTCTCCATGCCCTGTGAGCCTGCCGGCACCCCGCTGGTGATTGCGCATCGGGGCGCGTCCGGCATCGTCCCTGAGAACACCTGCCTGGCCCTATCGACCGCAATGGACCTCGGCGCTGATATGGTCGAGGTGGACGTCCAACTGAGCCGGGACGGTTCCCCCGTCATCTTTCATGATTGGGACTTGGCTCGCGCTCGATGCTCCGCGCAGTACTCTCGGGCGGCGCTCAAATCCCTTCGAATCGGCGATCTCAACTTAAGGGAGCTTCAACAGCTGGATGTCGGATCATGGAAGCACCGGAAATTTGCCGGCTTGCCTATACCGACGCTCGCAGAAGTACTCTCGCTGTGTGGAGGAAAGATTGCCCTAAATCTGGAAATTAAAATCCCGACTCATGGTGACAAGGCACGGGTACGGCGTGCCATGATCGATGAACTCGGTGAAGCCCTGACCGGCTATCCGTCACCGGAGTCTGTCCTGATTTCTTCTTTCGACGCGGAAGCTTTGGCACTGGCCCGCACTGCCTTCCCTACGACCCGGTTGGGCATCCTGCCGCAGCACGGTCTTCGGGAGACCCTGCGCCTCGCCGATCGTCTGAGCGCGTTTTCAGTTCATCTGCGCTGTGCATCCATACGGCCGGCGCTTGTGAAGTCAATCCGGGGAAGCGGCGTCCGTCTCTACGCCTACACTGCTGATCGAACGCAGACATTCAAACGATTGATCGCCGCCGGCGTCGATGGCATCTTCACGAACTTTCCAGATCGCATGATCGCGCTAAGAGATCCACGACCGCGTTCCCGATAGGAATTGACGCAGTGGCTGCCGGCGACGGCGCATTACAAATGTGAATCGAGCGGGGCCCTTGGACGACGAGAAAATCGTCCATTAACCGGCCATCATTCATCAGTGCTTGCGCGCGTACGCCTGCGGGCGCGGCCACAAGGTCCTCTGCAAGCAGCTCCGGAATCAGTCGGTGAACACCCCGCAGAAAAAGAGTCTTGCTCATCGCGCGGATCGCCTCCTTGGCGCCCTCACGCCAATGACGCGCGGCAAACATCCAAAACCCTCGGGACGCCACAAGTTCCATGGCATCGTGCAGGTCAACCTCTTTTTTCCGGTACCCTTCTCGTTTGAAGGCGACGACTGCGCTCGGGCCCACTCTCACCTCGCCGCTCATCTGTCGATTGAAGTGGACCCCCAGAAATGGGTAACGAGGATTCGGGACCGGATAGATCACGCCCTTCACGAGATATTGTTTCTCCGGTTTTAAGCGATAGTATTCCCCCCGAATCGGGATAATGCGCATGCCTGTTTGGAGACCCATGAGTTCGGCAATGCGATCCGACTGCAGCCCGGCGCAATTGATGAGAAACCGTGTTTGGTAAGAGGCCAAGGGCGATTCGATTTCCAGATGAGAGGGCAGGACGGTAATCCGCTTGACCTCTGTATTGAGCTGCAGATCGCCGCTCCCTTTCTGAATGAGCTCGGCAAACTTCTCGGCGACCTGACGATAACTGACAATGGCGGTGCTGGGGACATGAAGCCCGGCCAAGCCGGCGCAATGCGGCTCGATCTCCCGTATCTCCTCTGGGCAGAGTTTCCTGGCCTGGACACCATTGAGCACGCCGCGCTGATAGACCGTCTCGAGGAGAGGCAGCTCTTGGCGCCGGGTGGCCACAATCAGCTTCCCGCATACATGATGAGGTATCCCGTGCTCACGGCAGAAGGCCACCATCGCGTGATTGCCGTCCCGACAATACTGCGCTTTGAGACTGCCGGGCTGGTAATAGATCCCGGAGTGGATTTCGCCGCTGTTGTTGCCCGTCTGGTGCTCCCCCCATCGGCTCTCCTTTTCCAAAACGAGGATTGTGGCTTTCGGATACCGGCGCGTCATCGCCCACCCGGTGGAGAGGCCGACAATACCTCCGCCCACTATGGCTACGTCGTATCTGGGCATCTCGGCTGGTTCCGCGCGTGAATGTGAAACTGGTTTGAAGGCTGTTGGTTGGGCGTGAACCTAATAGAGACCTGCACCTAGATAATGTACGCGCCCCAAGGCGCAAGCGCAAGCAAGGAACGTGAGTCCACGTGAATCACATTAAAACGTTGCACGTACGGCAGATACCGAACGGCTCCAAAAAAAACCTGGGTTTTGGGCACCCCTCCAAAAGTAGGGAAGATTTAGGGGTGCTCAATGAGATACATAACAAGCATGTCGACACGCGGCGCCAACGTTGTGTATCTTGCCCTCGTAGCTATTATCGGACCTCTGTGCAGTACCCGCGAAGATGGCATCAAAGTCAATCAGGTTGTAAGCAAGCACCTTAATGAAGGGTCGTCGGTAAAACTCGACTTTCACGGGGTGAAGCTTGTGACGCCGTCCTTCTACTCAGCTGCCGTCGCAGATCTCTACTGTACATTCCCCGATGATGTTGTCTCCTCGCGGGTCTCGATCACAGACATGCCGCCCATGGAGCTGTTTCGCTAAGCTCGTCCCCAAAAACCCTCGAAGCCTGAGTCCTAGCCTACTTCAATGTGAATACTTTTGACGCTTCGGCGTTGAGAGTTGAGGACCGATTCCACAAACTCTCCGATCAGTTGCGACGGCCGATTCCCACCCTTCGTGACGGCCCAGCATTCCAAGATCTGTAACTGAGAGTTCCAGCGATACCGCACTGCCCCCTTGCCTCCCCCCCGGCTGTGGACCCAACTCCAGCCTTCCGGGCGATCAATCTTCTGCTGTTGCTGCAGCCGGACCGGATACCGGTTCTTTTTGCGGGTGCGATCTTTTGTCAGATCATTGTTGAGCGAATCCCGTAAGGAAGTGCCTTTCGCGCTGACGACCCAGAAACGGACCTTCATAGCGTCCTCCTCATTCTCACACGATCTTTCGGCCGACTCAACATGACGCCCTTCTGCGGCTACATTCTGCTCTTCATGAGATCGCGAATGGCCTGAATGGTTCGCGGCGCTGATCCCTCACTTCGGTTATTGACCAACACGTACGCCCGCCTCTCCTCCTTCACCGCCTGCTCTGCAAGCTCCACCGTATCCGCCCGCATGTCCGGTAACGGCTGCACGATCTTGTCGTAAGGCCGGTAGCGTTTGACAGCATCCTCGTACTTTACCCCTCGCGGCGTCAGGAGCCGCAGAACCACGAAGGGAGCGGTGAAGGTCCCGGCGAGCAGGAGGTGTTGCTCTGACAAACGAGGCATGTGCGTCCAGTGGTTGTACACATGAGCGACACCGTGCGCTTTGAGGATCGCATGGTATGCCGATGTGAGGAGCCGTTCATGCCGCACTTCAACCGCATACTCCCATGCCGTGGGCAAACGACCTAAGAACGTATCCAAGCCCTCAAGGAACTCGTCCGGCTCAATCCCTAAGGCTCTTTGAAATTCGAACAGGAACGGCCCGGCATGCGGCCTGAACTCGGCGGCATAGGGGGCAAGGACCTGATCCACAAAATAGCCGGCGTCCAGGAAGTGGGGATTCGGTCCCATCGCGGGTCCATTGGTCGGATGTCGCGTGTACGCCGGGACGGTGATTTCCTCCCACACCTTTGAGCAGGCCACGAAGTCCGGCGGGAGTTGGCTGGCATAATGGGCCAGTTGACGCGACGTCGGCGGGCCGTAGAAGGTAAAGTCGAAGCCCACCGTGCGGAACAAACGCTCGCCGTTATACTCATAGCGGGCATACTCCGCCAAACAGTCACTCTTAAAACGACTCGGCGGATAACTCTTTTTATAGACAAGACCCTGCCAGCCTTCGTAGGTCCACGTTGACGTTCCGAGCCGGACGAGTGGGGAAACCGGTGCTGCGTCGGCGGGAAGACCTGTATGTTCCGGTTGCCCCGCCCACAGGCCTAACTGTTGCGGATCATTCATGGTTCTCTCTACTTGCCTCGCCAGAGCAAAAAGATCCCTGCGCCGATCAGCGCGCCGATCACATTGTTGGCCACATCCGTCGTTGAGGGAAAGCGGCGGGCATTGTAGACTTGCGCCCACTCGAGGATTCCGGACAAGAGAGCCGCCGCAAGGATGATACCCACGATGTCTTGAGTGCGAGACAGGACCTGTGCGCGAAGATAGAGATAGCTAAAGGGAATGAAGAGCAGGATATTCACCGACAGATCCGCAGCCCAACGCTTGCTCCATTCTAAGCCATAAAATGGGAGCGACAACATCCAAGACAGCCGACGTGGGTCCACATGGGCGTGGAAGCCGCCCCATGGCGATGTTGTGACAGCGATAATCATGACCGTCCACAGGACCCACGCCCTCTTATAATTGCGCACGATGCTTTCTAGCCCTTGCCACTGCGCTTCGCGGCGGACTCACGTGCGTATTCAAAACTTTTGCCTCTCAATGTCCGGCTGAGGGCGGACGGCCTTGAATCTTCGTGAGATAGGTTCGAATGCGGGCGGCATTCGTGCCGACATCGCTTTTGCCGACCCTCGAGACCGAACGCACATCGATACGGCTGCCGATATCGCTAGCCGTCACGCGCACCACAATGTCATCCTTGAAGCCGAACCATAACGTAGTATCCGTGGCCTCAATACGCCCCCGATCCGCCCTGGTTTCCACGATGTCCCATCCCATCTCATGCGCTGTTCGCAGTGCTTTCTCGAAGGCGATATCTGGAGGGTCTGTCAGAGTCAGCGGCCGTATATCGGGATAAGCCTTCAGTTGCTGCGCAGCGATCGCCTCTCCGGCGTACTCCGGGGGGTTGGAGGCATCCTGCCGCAACGGCAAGATGGCAACAAACGATGGTGGATTTTCTGTGTCGGTCGTGATGTCATGAATCCTCGGGACACGTTGGGCCCGCTGTTTCATCTGCCAGGGAATCCCTGCCACAAGAATTGCTAACACGATGCTTGAGACTGCAAAGAAGACCGCTTTGCCGGAGGAACGGTTAACCAACAGCGCGATGAGACCAAGGAATGCCGCAAACAGCGCTCCATACGCGGCCCACGTCAACAGTAAGAACCCCGTTTTGAAGTGCCAGAGTCCCCACCGTGTCCCCAAACCGGCGGCAAGCCCTGCGCTCCCGCTCAGGATAGCGAGGCCGAACGCAGCCAGATATAGTTTCTGAAGCAAACGCATAGTGACCCGAGTCTAGAATAGGTGGAGAACCAGTATTTCGTCAATGTCACTCCGCATTCCCAACCCCCGGCGACGCTGTGGAACTTGCTAAAAGCTCAGCGCTAAGGTAACCTACGGAAAGTAGATTTCTAGCCTCATTACCCCCTGGCGCTGCAGTTGAACAGGCACATATTTTCCACACCATCGGCGACTTTCAACCGGCCCGTCGCGGCCAATCCCGGTCGATCCTTTCGTATTGTCTTGAGACCCTTATAGTGAAGGCGAGCAGCAAGATGATTCTTGGGAAGCTGCTCAATCTGACGGCGCGCTTCCGTGGAAATGGCCTGGCAGACCAGGACCTCACGGGCGAGTTGTCACTGCGATCGGAGCTGTTCAGCGCCGATCAGATGCAGCAGCATGGCAAGACCCTGGCAGGCGTGCACTCGCTGAGTCCGCGCCGCGGCGCGGACCAGCTGCTCACCCGACTGGCTGAAAATGAAGTCATCCTCTTTGGAGTACGCAATCTTTTAGCCGACGCGGTGAAGGGCAATCGACTGATTGCGCCGGCCGGGGAATGGCTTCTCGATAACTTCTATCTGATCGAAGAGCAGATCCGCATGGCCAAGCGACATTTGCCCAGGGGGTACAGCCGAGAGCTGCCCCGGTTACTCACCGGCCCATCCGCTGGACTTCCACGCGTCTATGACATCGCGCTTGAGACGATCTCACATGGCGATGGACGCGTTGATCCGGAAAGCCTCACCAGTTTTGTCGCCGCCTACCAGACCGTCACCACCCTGAAAGTAGGCGAATTATGGGCGATCCCCATCATGCTACGGCTGGCACTGATCGAGAATCTACGGCGTGCCGGAGCGCGGATCGCCGCCGATAGGACCAACCGCAATCGCGCTGATTATTGGGCGGACAAGCTGATGGAAGTCGCCGAGAAGGACCCGAAGAACCTGATCTTGGTGATTGCAGACATGGCCCGTTCCAGCCCGCCGCTGGTGAGCGCGTTTGTCGCGGAATTTGCGCGTCGCCTGCAGGGGCAAAGCCCCGCCTTAGCTTTGCCGCTCACCTGGATTGAGCAGCGACTCTCCGAGTCTGGGCTGACCATCGAGCAGCTCGTGCATTCGGAAAACCAGCAACAGGCCGCGGATCAGCTTTCCATCAGCAACAGCATCGGCAGCCTTCGCTTCTTAGGGGCGATGGACTGGCGCGAGTTTGTCGAGACCATGAGCGTGGTCGAACAGGTCCTGCGTGAAGATTCCGGCGGCGTGTACAACAAAATGGATTTTGCCACCCGCGATCGCTACCGTCACGTCGTGGAGAAGATCGCCAAGCACAGTGCCCTGTCGGAAGGCGACGTGGCGCGCAAGGCGATACACATGGCCCACGAGGGCGCGTTCAGGAAGGGCGGAGACGATCGATCGGCGCACGTCGGGTTCTACCTGATCGATAAAGGCCTATGCCGACTTGAGGAGGCGGCAGAGGTGCGGCGGTCTCCATTCGAGGCCCTTCAAGGAATAAGCTCCCGGTCTCCCCTGCTCCTCTATCTCGGCTCAATCATGGTGTTGACGATGATGTTCGCCGGAAGCCTGCTGACACATGCGCATGGCGGTGGAATGCTTCTCGCGCTCGTGGCCATCCTGACCATTCTCGCCGCCAGCTATCTGGCAGGCGCATTGGTGAACTGGCTGGTGACCTTGCTCGTGACACCGTATCCGCTGCCGCGCATGGACCTCTCGCAAGGGATTCCGCCGGAATCTCGCGCTCTGGTCGTGGTCCCCGCAATGCTTCTGAGCACACAGGGTATCGAGCATTTGACCGAGGCGCTTGAGGTCCGATTTCTGGCCAATCGCGACGAAAACCTGCACTTTGCCCTGATCACTGACTTTCGAGACGCCTCTGAGGAAATGACGGACGAGGACGGGCCGCTGTTGCAGCTGGCTCAGAAGAAAATCGAAGAGCTGAACGAAAAGTACGCCAGCGACCGGAATGATATGTTCTTCCTGTTTCATCGTCCTCGGCGCTGGAATGCTCGAGAGCGAATTTGGATGGGGTATGAGCGCAAGCGGGGAAAACTCGCGGATTTGAATTCGCTTCTGCGCGGGGGCTCCACCGACCAGTTCTCCCTGGTCGTCGGCAACACCGACGCCTTATCGAGCGTGAAGTATGTCATTACCCTGGATACCGATACGCAACTACCGCGTGATTCGGCGCGGCAGTTCGTCGGAGCGATGGTCCACCCCTTGAATCGCGCACGGTACGACGAAGGCACGAAACGCGTCGGCGAAGGCTATACGATCCTGCAACCGCGAGTGGCCGTCAGCCTGCCGGGCACGAACCGGTCGCGGTATGCGCGGCTCTATGGGAGCGAGCCGGGCATCGATCCGTATACTCGCACCGTGTCGGACGTTTACCAGGACCTGTTCGGGGAGGGATCGTTTATTGGGAAGGGGATTTACGATGTTGATGCGTTTGAGCAGTCGCTCAAGGGACGATTTCCAGAAAACAGGATCCTGAGTCATGACCTGCTGGAGGGATGTTACGCGCGCGCCGGCCTGTTAAGTGATGTGCAGTTGTACGAGGAATATCCCTCCCACTACATTGCGGACGTGAGCCGCCGCCGCCGCTGGATTCGCGGCGACTGGCAGGTTGCGCGCTGGTTGTTCTCGCGCGTCCCGGCAGGAGATGGGGAGAGTCAGGAGAATCCGCTGACAGGCCTGTCCCGATGGAAGATCTTCGACAACCTTCGGCGGAGTCTGGCGCCGTCCGCCTTGACTCTGCTGTTGGCGCTGGGCTGGACCGTTTTGGCTCCGGTTTGGTTCTGGACCTTGTCCGTTCTCGCCATCATTCTGATCCCTCCGTTGATTGCGTCCATCCTGGAAGTCTTTCAGAAGCCGGCGGATGTGCTGCTCAGGCAGCATGTTGCCGCGTCCGGACGGTCGGCGGGGCGGCACTTCGCTCAAGCAGCGTTTACACTCGCGTGCCTTCCCTACGAGGCCTTTGTGAGCCTGGATGCAATTGTGCGGACCGCCTGGCGGATGCTGGTGACACACAAGCACCTGCTCGAATGGAATCCATCGGGCGAGGATCGCGATTGCGGCAGGGATCTCATTGCGCTCTTTAGGGCGATGTGGATCGCACCGCTGATCGCCTCTTCCATGTGGATCTATCTGACGGTGGCGCGGCCGTCCGCCTTGGCGGTGGCCGCGCCCATCCTGGGCCTCTGGTTTGTCTCTCCCGCTATCGCCTGGTGGATCAGCCGCCCCCTGCCGCATCACAAGGCACGGCTCACGGGCCACCAGACCATGTTTCTCCGCAAGGTTGCCCGAAAGACCTGGGCGTTCTTCGAGACCTATGTCAGTCCGGAAGATCATTGGTTGCCGCCTGACAATTATCAGGAGCAGCCCGTTGAAAGGATCGCGCATCGAACGTCCCCGACCAACATGGGACTGGCGCTACTGGCGAATCTGTCCGCCTACGACTTCGGCTACCTCTCGGCCGGACAATTCATCGAGCGCACGGCAAATGCGCTCCACACGATGGACACCCTGGAACGGTACCGGGGCCACTTCTATAACTGGTACGACACCCTGTCGTTGAAACCGCTGTTGCCGCTCTACGTGTCGACTGTGGACAGCGGGAATCTGGCAGCCCATTTGCTGACATTGCGGCAGGGCCTGCTCGCACTCCCCGACGAAGGGATCCTGGGGACGCGACTGTATGAAGGCCTCAGCGACACCTTGAGGATGTTGTTGGAGACCGCAGGAAAGTCC
>DASXSU010000079.1:0-19460 GCA_036505795.1 Nitrospirales bacterium | reverse complement strand
AGTTTCACGATGTCCCCCTGTGCCAGTTTCTTCTGGAGAAATTTACTGACTCGGGGAGCGGGCACTGCGATTAGCTCCGCAGGCAGGCTTTCGGGTTTGAAACGTACCATCCCCCACTTGGTGTTAATCATCTCAGGCCCTACGGCAACCAAGAAACCGCACTGATCCGGTACGTAACTCGAGAGCAAGCCTTCCCAGAGAAAGGTGATCCGCTGCGAGAGCGCCGGGCGGCCGGCTCGCAGACGATCTCGTTCTCGGTTAAGGACAAAAAGGCCCTCTTCGTCCGGATGCTCATGATTGCCGTGAATCGCAGCCCAATCAGGCGGTTCGCCATCCAACTCCTCCAAGAAGTTCTCAATCTCGACGGGATGGTGGAGAAGCCGTGTGCCATGTGGCAGGAACACCTGGAGGTCATCCTGCGTTTTGTTGAGCAAAAGCCGCGAGACGGGTGCGTCCTCGGCGAACACACTGCACGGAAACGTAAACAGGAATCCCAAAAGCACAGTCGCTACTAACTTGAGCACGCTATGAGATCTCCTTTGCACCATAGTGGGCCTTCGGCATTAACTCTTCAACCATCTGCACGGGTGAAATGTCCAACCAATGCGGTGAAATTGCCGAACTATGATAGAGCGTACGTCGATCTGCGGAAATTACGCGATTATTGCTTGAACCCTGAGCATTCCCGCGGTCGCCACAAGGCGCGAATGTTCTCGGAGATACTGGGCTTAGCGGCCTACGATGCAGAAGCATTACAACAGGCTCTTCTGCAAGCTGCTTCTACAAATGACGCGGTGTTTATCTCAGCTGATGACTTCGGGCAGCGGTATACGCTAGAATTTTAATCACGTGCTATGTGCTTTGATCAAGGGAATCTGACATGAGTACTCAACCCAAGCTGTTGGACGTGGTGGCGCTAATAGAGGATGTACCACAACACCGCTTGAGCCGAGGTCAGGTGGGCACGGTCGTGGAAGTCCTCGGCCAGGATATCTTAGAAGTCGAGTTTGCTGATAATCAGGGCCGGACGTACGCCACTGTGTCCCTGGAAAGCGATCAACTGATGGTGCTTCACCACCAGCCCACCTGAAGGCTGAATCAGCAGCCCGTTGCTATCAGTCCAAAACCGGCGAGTTGCTAAAGAATGATTTGGGAGCCTTACGATCCGGGCTGGCTAGTTAATCTGGCTAAGGAACAGCTTCCTGAAGAAAGTTGGCTTCCAGATGCCATCGCTAAGTGTACTCAATGTCTGCGAGAATCCGAAGCTTACATATACTTCGTGGATGCAGAGAACCCCAATAAGCCAGGTTCTGACTGGCAGTACAGCACTTGTCTTGAACTAACTTCCCCAACAGAGGGCTGGCTCGTGCTGGATATTCTCAAAGAGAGACGAGTCGGCGGTATTGAGTTTGTCGATAAGATTCAACTGTAAGCGTAGAATTCCGCATCATCTCTGATTAGAAGATGTTGACCAAAAAAAGGACAGGCTTCAAGGCGGCCTGTCTCCTTTTCACACTAGCGAGAAGCTTTGACCCGACGGGTGGCATCGAACGGGAGCCCAGGCGAGCGCAGCGGGGGTCCCTACACCGGGCGGGGGTGCGAGCACGGCTGGGCTGTTCGGTGTCAGGACCCGTCGGGTCTACTTAGAGCTTTTCTTCGCCCTTCAGATATCTTCTAAATCTTCCCATCAACTCGGCGCCGAGTGTGCCACCTTCGGGCTTTTGCGTGGCAGGATCCTTGAAGTGCTGGCGGATTTCCTCGAGGCGCTTCTCCGCCTGTTCATTTCCTTGCAGGCGCTTGGTCTTTTGCAGGGCCGAGTCAAACGCGTCAAAGGTGAGCTCATTGTAACCAAAGGCGCGGATACGCTTGACCGCCTTCATCATCGCCTCGTTGCGGAAGGTCGTGAGATGGTCAGAGTCGATCTCACTCAGCCCCAATTTCCTGGCGCGGCGCTCAGCCGCTTTGCGAATGCCGCTGCGCACAAAATCCGGAGAGGTTAACAGCCTCTTCCAGGCCTCATCACTCCATGCGACGGCTGACTTGGGAGCATCCCACAGCGCCATGAGAACTTCTTCGTCGATCACCGTCCGCCCTTGCTCGCGGGCCAACTCTTCGGTGTCGCGTTTGAGCATATCCGTCACAAAGTCCATTGCAATGGCCGGAGAGGTGGCGATCTTCTCTTGGAGCCGGGCTTTCGCGCCTTCGGTCCACGTGAGCGAGACGGCCTCCGACGCCTGCTCGTCGCCTAGGGCCTCCACCTTCTTGAACAGCTCGACGTTCACTTCCATGTGGCCACGCTCGCGCGCCGCTTCCTCCGCGATCTGTTTGATCATGGAGCGCATGAATTCCGGGACAGTTTCCAGTCGGGCCTTGGCCTCAGCCGTCCACGGGAGACGCCCGGAGGCGATGGATTCTGCAGCCTCATCCAAACCGGCTTCGCCGCCCATTTTGCCCATCATTTGGCCCTTGAACTGGGTGAGAACCTCCTCCGTAATCTCGCGATAGCCCAATTCGCGGGCCTTTTTCTCCGCGAGTCGCTTGACCATGCCGCGAAGGAACGCCGGCGCTCGCTCCATGCGCTTCTGCGCTTCCGGGGTCCATACGATGTCAGAATCGTTAGTCTGCTGCTGAATCTCAGGCACGAATCTACCTCTGTGATTCTCTAGCGCCTAATGCTATTTGTTGACGATTTCCCGGAGCTCTTTACCGGCTTTAAAAAACGGCACCCGCTTCGCCGGCACTGCGACGGTCGCTCCTGTTTTGGGGTTGCGACCCTCTTTCATGCGACGGTTTCTGAGCCGAAAGCTGCCGAACCCCCGGATCTCGATTTTGTCGCCGCGAGCCAAAGCGGTTCGAATGCCGTTGAAGATCGTATTAACGACGACTTCGGCCTGGCGCTTTGTGAGGGTGGTGACTTGTTCCGACAACTTCTCGATAAGTTCTGCTTTTGTCATGGACTCTTCTCCCTAGAGCGCCAACAGATATTTCAAGGTGATGTTTGAGGGCACCAACTGAGTTATTTTGCCTGAGAAGAGGCCATCCAAAAGCTCTCGCCAGGAGAATCGCTTCCGGATTTCGAGCACCCGAGGTTCGCCGCTGATGCCGACCAGCCCTGCGGCAAGTTTGATCGCGTCGTTCAGGTCGCCGAGTTCATCGACGAGCTTGACCGATTGCGCCTGCTTGCCGGTAAAAATGCGGCCGTCTGCGAGTGTCTTGACCTGCTCTACTTTAAGCGCGCGGCCGGTGGCGACCGCTTCAATGAACTGAGTATGAACATCATCCAGCACGTTTTGCAGCAATGCGCGATCCTCCTCCGTCATGGCGCGGAACGGAGAAGCCATATCTTTGTGGCGGCCGCTTTTGATGACGACACTTTTCACGCCCACTTTCTCCAACAGACCCTTGACATTCGCGAGTTCCATGATCACGCCGATGCTACCCGTCAGCGTCCCTGGATTGGCGACGATCCTGTCGGTCGCGGCGGCGATATAGTATCCGCCGGAGGCGGCGACATTCCCCATTGACGTGACCAATTTGATCTTGCCTGCGGCACGGGTCTTCTGAACTTCCGCAAAGATCTCCTGGGACGGCACGACCGCCCCGCCCGGACTATCAATCCGGAGGACGATGGCTTTGACGCTCGGATTGTCTCGGTAATGGCGCAACTCCTCGATAGTGTCGCGTGAATCGACAATGACCCCCTCGATCCGGATCACGGCCACCTTGTCTCCGCCGATCCATCCGTTTTCAAACAGGAAGCCGGCAATTAGAGAAAGGACAATATAGCCCAGCCCAATCACTGTCAGGATAGAAAGCGCCGTCCGAAGCGGCCGCCGCTTCGGTTTGGGAGTCAGGGTTTCTTCGGTCATTGTGGCCTGCCGAGATTACTCCTCCGGTTCGTTGTCATCCCGTCGCTTGTTTTTCCTCGCGGCGCGTCCCAGGGACTGATCCACTTTGCCTTGGCTGGTGTGGAAATCCTGCATCTCCTGGCGCTCGGAATCCCGCCGCTGTTCGCGCAAGCTAAGGGCGATTTTGCGCTCGTCCTTGTCGACCTTGATGACCTTAGCGTTAATGTCCTCGCCGACTTTGAATTTGTCCTCCATCCGGACATTTTGATCCAGTCCCAGCTCGCTGACGTGGATGAGTCCCTCCACGCCGCTGTCAAGCTCCACAAAGATGCCGAAGTCGGTGATCTTCGTAATCTTGCCGTGCGCCGGACTGCCGATCTGATGCGACGTTGGGATCGCGTCTTCCCACGGATCGGCCGTAAGCTGTTTGTATCCCAGCGACAGCCGCTCCTTCTCCTTGTCGATCTTAAGAACAATGGCCTCCACCTTCTGACCTTTTTTAAAGATTTCCGAAGGATGCTTGACATGCTTGGTCCAGGACATGTCGGAAATGTGAATCAGCCCGTCAATACCCTCGTCAAGACCCACAAACGCGCCGAAATCGGTCAGGCTCTTGATCTTACCCTCGATCTTGGTGCCGATCGGATATTTGGTTTCAATCACGTCCCAGGGGTTCGGGGCGATCTGCTTCATGCCAAGAGAGATTTTCCGAGCCGACTCATCGACGTTCAGTACCTGAGCTTCAACCTGGTCACCCACGGCGACGATCTTTGAAGGATGGCGGACCTCATGCGTCCAGGACATCTCGGAGACATGGACGAGCCCTTCGACGCCGGGTTCCAGTTCGATAAAAGCGCCGTAATCCGTCAAGCTCACGACGCGTCCCTTGATTCGTGAGCTCACAGGATGCTTCGCGGCAATCCCGCTCCAAGGATCCGACCCTTTCTGTTTTAGGCCTAGGGACACGCGACCGGACTCCCGGTCGTAGCGTAGCACCATGACCTCCACGCGGTCGCCGACCATAAACATCTCGGAGGGATGGCCGATGCGGCCCCAGGACATATCCGTGATATGGAGCAGACCGTCAATGCCGCCCAGGTCCACAAATGCCCCGTATTCGGTGATGTTCTTCACGGTGCCGTTGACGATCTGGCCTTCAGTCAGATTCGAGAGCGTTCGCTGACGGCGCTGATCACGGGACTCCTCGAGCAATAGGCGGCGAGAGACCACCACGTTGCCCCGCCGGTGATTGATCTTGATGATCTTCATCGGAAAGGACTTGCCGATGAGCTGCTCGGGGTCGCGAACGGGGTGAAGATCGATCTGGGAGCCGGGGAGAAACGCCTTGACGCCGATGTCCACCATCATC
Source organism: Nitrospirales bacterium (assembly GCA_036505795.1). Classification (GTDB taxonomy): domain Bacteria; phylum Nitrospirota; class Nitrospiria; order Nitrospirales; family NS-4; genus NS-11. The sequence goes on along the minus strand of DASXSU010000079.1, from coordinate 14,243 downwards.
CCGCCTTTGATGCGGCTCAGTACACGGCCCTCGACCACCTTTTCGTCCTTGAAGTTCCGCTCGAGTTCTTCCCAAACCTTCATCTTGTCCGCCTTTTCCTTGGACAAAATGAGATTCCCCTCGCTGTCTTCTCGTTCCTCGATGTAGACCGGGAGTTTGGTTCCAGGGATGAGCGTGGCCAGTTCCTGGGGATCGAATTCCTCGGCGGGAATGATGCCCTCCGATTTGTAACCGATATCCACGATCACCTTGTCCTTTTTCACCAAGACCACCGTGCCTTCGATAACAGAGCCTTCCTCAAAATTCTGAAAGGTCTGCTCGTAGAGCGAGGCCATCTCAGCCTTAGCGGACGTTCCCAGCTTCATCTTGTCAAGTGTTTCCATATACAGTTTCTGACGCCTCCAGCTTCACCGCCTGAAAAAACAGGGTTAAAAGGTTAACTGCTGATACCCGTGACCCTTCCTTCTCCAGGAAGAGGGTTCGGGTGCGAACTCTTCTGCTGCCGAAGTTCTGCGATCCGGTCCATGATTTCTTCACTCATCTGTTGGTACACGAACTTCTTCTTGTCCTCGCTCTCCGTCTCAAGCCCCGTGGAAAAATCCATCGGCTTCCCAAAAGCCACCCTGATCGGCCGCAATCGAATCCATTTCGCTCCAGGAGGCAGCGCCTCATAGGTTCCCTCCAGGAGAGCGGGGACTACAGGACAGCCGGCCGTCGCCGCCATAATCCCGATCCCGGGTTTCCCGGGCTGAAGCTGCCCGTCCTCGGTGCGCGTGCCTTCAGGATAAATCACCACCACCTGACCAGCCTTCAGCCGGCGGACCGCTTCATCAAACGCCTTGCGGTCTACCCGCCCCCGCCGGATTGGAATCCATCCGAGGTACCGGAGCGTGTATCCCACGATGCCCGCGAAAAGATCCATGCGGCCGATGAACGACGCCCGGCGGGGCAGCGCACATCCGAGAATTGGAATGTCCAGATAACTGGCGTGGTTCGCAGCGATCAGGACGCCGCCCGTTCTCGGAATATGATCCTGCCCGGACACCTGCAGGTGAAAGAGCAGTCGCGCGAAGCCTCTGACGATGATCCATACCGTCCAGTAGAGCGCCATTATCGGCCGTGATCAGCCGCCTTCTTCGCAATAACCGCCAATATCCGATCGACGACCTGCTCTACAGAGAGCTGTGTGGTATCGATCACCGTGGCATCCGGCGCCGCCGCCAAGGGTGCGCTGTCACGCTGTCTGTCTCGCCGGTCCCGTGCGTCAAGCTCGCGCCGCGTTTCGGCCAAGTCTTTCGGCTCTCCAGCCCCGGTCAGCTCTTGCTGCCGCCGCTTCGCCCGTTCGCCAGGCTCCGCCTCCAGAAAGAACTTGGCGGGGGCGCCGGGGAAAATGTGTGTCCCGATATCGCGCCCTTCCGCGACCACCCCGCGAATGCCCTCTTGCCGGGCAAAGGCCTGCTGGACCGGGCGTAAGCACGCCCGAACTTCGGGAAGAGCCGCCACCTGCGAAGCCGCGCGGCTCACCTCTGGCGTACGGAGTTCGGTTGTGAGAGCCTGGCCATCAACATTCACAACAAAGCCATCACCGTTCGCCGGGGAAATGGTCAGTCGCGTGCTGCGACAGAGCTGACTCATCGCAGTCGATGATGCCAGATCAACGCCGGTGGCAAGCGCCTTCCAGGCCAGTGCTCGGTACAGGGCGCCGGTATCGAGGTAGGCGTAGCCTAACTTGTCTGCAATCCGCTTCGCGACCGTGCTCTTTCCTGCTCCGGCTGGACCGTCGATGGCGACAATCATCGGCTGGTTCATACGCCGCGCCCGGGGGGAAGGAACGTGCGCCTCACCGCAAGCTGGGTATTATTCACCGTTGCTCCGTACGTGTCAATAACCGCCTCAAATACTTATCAAAATCGGGAAATGAGGTCGCGATGCAGGCGGTATCTTCCACCTGGGTTTCGCCCTGTGCGACGAGTCCGGCGATCGCCATCGTCATGGCCACACGGTGATCCCCATAACTCTGGCAGCGGGCCCCTCGCAGGGCGCGTCCTCCGACAATGCGAAGGCCGTCGGGCCGTTCTTCCACCTCTGCCCCGAGGCGTCGCAACTCGGTGGTCATGGTTGAGATGCGATCGCTTTCCTTGACCCGTAGTTCTGCTGCCTCTGAGATCACGGTCTCTCCACTCGCGCAGGCCGCGGCTAGGCATAAGACAGGAAGCTCATCGATGGTCTCTGAGATCCGGGCCGCCCCGATCTGAATTCCCTGGAGGGGCGCGTACCGGACCCGCAGATCCGCGACAGGTTCGCCCCCCTGCTCGCGTTGATTCAGCAATTCAATGCGCGCGCCCATCTCTCGCAAGCTCGTCAGCACGCCCGTGCGCGTGGGATTAATACCCACGCCCAGGATCGTCACATCGGAATCAGGCACAATTGTAGCCGCCACGAGAAAGAAGGCCGCTGCGGAGATGTCTCCGGGCACGACAATATCCCTCGCTTTATAACCTGACTGACCCCGAACGATGACACGCTGGCCTTCTCGGGACAGCCAGATCCCAAGATAGCTGAACATGCGTTCCGTGTGGTCCCGGGACATTCGCGGTTCCGTGACCGTTGTGGCGCCCTCTGCAAAAAGGCCCGCCAGCAGCACGGCGGACTTCACCTGAGCGCTCGCGATCGGAGATACGTAGGAAATACCGTGCAGTCGCGCGCCGGTGATGGCCAGCGGGGCCAGGTCTCCGCCCCGGCGACCGGCGAGGGTCGCGCCCATCTGACGCAACGGTGTTACGATCCGCCCCATGGGCCGTCTTCGAATGGAGTCGTCACCGGTCAGTACCGAGAAGAAGGACTGGCCGGCCAGCACGCCGCAAAGCAGACGAATGGCGGTCCCGCTATTTCCGCAGTCCACGATCTGTGTAGGCTCCCGAAGTCCGTCCAGGCCCTTTCCCGTTATCCGCAAGTGATCCTCGTGAACGTCGACCGGAACTCCGAGCGCCTGAAAAGCCTGAGCCGTGTGAAGGCAGTCAGCGCCGCGGCAGTAGTCGCTGATGGTGGTCTCGCCCTCGGCGAGGGCGCTGAGGATGATGGCTCGATGGGTGATGGATTTGTCGCCTGGAACGCTGAGGGTGCCCAAAAGCGGACCGCTGGGCCGGGTGACCATCTGTGTCGTTGTCATGACTTCAGGCGTTCTCGGACCTGCTTAGCGCGGTCCATTTCTCGAAACAGCCCCTCGCTGTCACCCGATTTGATGAGTGCCTTGAAGGTTTCCAGGCAGGACAGGTATTGATCGATTTGGGCGACGAGATTGTCTCTGTTCCACAGGCAGATGTCCCTCCACATTTCCGGTGAGGACGCCGCAATGCGAGTCGTGTCCCGGTAACCGCCGCCGGCTAGCGCCTGAAGGTCGACTTCCGGGGTCTGGGATTCCTGGATTGAGGCGATTGTGTTCACCAGAGCGTAGGCGACGATGTGGGGCAGGTGACTAACCGCCCCCAGCACCCGATCATGAAGCTCCGGATCCATCTCCGTGACGACCGCGCCGGTCTCGGCCCAGAGTCGGCGGATCTTTGCAAGGGCTGCGGGATTTGTGCGCGACGTCGGTGTCAGGATACAACGCGATCCTCGGAATAGATCGATGGTAGCCGCCGCGACGCCGCTTTTTTCTTTGCCTGCTATCGGATGCGCCCCAACAACGGCGATGTCACCCGAGACCAAGGCTTCCATGCGCGTCACCAGACGTCCCTTCACACTGCCGACATCTGTGACAATGGCGCCCCGCGCGAGCCCTGGCGCACATGTTTTGAGAACATCTTCAAAGGTATCGACGGGAGTGGCGAGCAGCAAAAGATCCGATCCGGACGCGGCCTCCGCCAGATCCGTGGAGTACCGGTCAATGGCCTGTAGGGCCACCGCCTGTTTAAGATTCTCTACTCGCCGACCCGTACCAATGACGGTCCCGACTAATTTCTGCTGCTTACAGATCATGCCGAGGGAGCCTCCGATGAGGCCGACCCCGACGATGGTCATCTGTTTGAAGATTGGAAGAGCCGCCGTCATTCAATCTCGCGGTCGACCGCTTCGGCAATCCGCCGCAGGTCCTTCATTAAGTCTTTAAAGCGCGCCGGCTTAAGAGATTCCTCCCCGTCGCACAACGCGCACTCCGGATTGGAATGGACCTCAATCAACAAGCCGTCAGCACCGGCCGCGACGGCCGCTTTGGCCATAGGCGCGACCAGGTCCCATTTCCCGGTCGCATGGCTGGGATCAACGATGACCGGCAGGTGCGTGAGCTGCTTCAGGGCGGGAACTGCGGAGAGGTCCAGCGTATTACGGTAATGTGACTCGAAGGTCCGAATCCCGCGTTCACACAGCATGACGTTCTTGTTACCTCGCGACATGATATATTCCGCCGAGAGGAGCCATTCCTTGATCGTCGCCGATAATCCTCGTTTCAGCAGCACCGGCTTGTCATACCCACCTACTTCCTTGAGCAGCTCAAAGTTCTGCATGTTGCGGGCGCCGACCTGAATGATGTCCGTCTTTTCGAGGAACAGCTCGATGTCTCGGGGGTCGAGAATTTCACTGACAATCGGAAGTCCGGTCAGCTTCTTGGCCGCACCGAGAAAATCCAATCCCTCGTTCCCGAGGCCTTGAAAGGCGTACGGCGATGACCGCGGCTTATAGGCCCCGCCGCGGAGGATGTTGGCACCGGCGGCCTTCACCTCCTGCGCAATGCCCACGGTCAGCTCTTTCTTCTCGACGGCGCACGGCCCCGCCATAATGGCTAACTGCTTGCCGCCGATTTTCACACCGCAGACATCAATGATGGTGTTGTCATGCTTAAACTCCCGGCCCGCCAGTTTCCACGGCGCCAAGATCGCCACCACATCCTCGACGCCGGCAATGGCGCGTAGCGGCTGGTTGGCCAGAATGCGATCATCCCCGATCACTCCGATGATCGTCCGCTCCTGCCCTTTGGACAGATGGGGGCTCAGGCCGAGTTCCCGTACGCGATCCATCACATGCTCAATCATGGCTTCGGTGGCATCCGGTTTCAGTACGATAATCATGGCAGTCGATTCTCCTTACGTTTCTGACTGAGTACAAATTGCAGGGCGTCGACAAAGCGACGGTTTTCATGAGCCAGTCCGATTGTCACGCGCAAGTAACTCCCGCCTAAGTGGCGCACGATGACGCCTTGCTGGAGCAGCGCGTCGAACAGCGCCTTGCCGTCTTGTCGGGCATCGAAGTACAAGAAATTCGTCTCACTTGGAACGACTGTGAGACTCAATGCCTGAAGGCGTTCCGTCAAAAATTGCCGGCCTTCAAGATTCACTCTGCGGCTTTCTTGCACGTGCTCATGGTCTTCCAGTGCGGCCAGCGCGGCTTTTTGGGCCAGAGAATTGGTGTTGAATGGCGGACGGATCCGGTTCAAGTGTTGGGTGATCTCGGGAGTTGTCACCCCGTAGCCGATGCGCAGACCGGCGAGGCCGTAGATTTTTGAAAACGTCCGCAGGACCACGATATTCCGTCCACCGGCGAGCAGCGGTAAGGTGTCGGGATAATCGAGCGCGGTCACGTACTCAAAGTAGGCCTCATCGAAGACCACGATGACATCAGGCGGCACAGATTGCATAAATGCGGACACTTCCGAAGCGGTCACGTACGTGCCGGTCGGGTTGTTCGGATTACAGATAAAGATCATCCGTGTCTTCGGGCCGATCGCTTTCGCCATGGCCGGTAAATCGTGACGGTGCTGGGTCAGCGGAACCCGGACCGGCTTGGCGCGCGACGCCATCACGTCCGTCGCGTAGACGACGAAACTCGGCTCGGCGACGATCGCTTCATCATCGGGCTCCAAAAATGCTTTCGTGAGTAAGCCAATCACTTCATCCGAGCCATTGCCGAGGAGTATTTGATGGGGAGTCACTTTCAAATGTTGTGCCAAGGCCCGCCGTAGGACATGGCCACCACCATCGGGATACCGGTGAAGGGATGGCTCAGCGGCCGCGAGCACGGCGAGAGCACGTGGAGAAGGGCCGCACGGATTTTCGTTGGATGCCAATTTAATGGCTCCTGTGATGCCCAGCTCACGCTCCAACTCCTCAATGGGTTTCCCCGGAGAGTAGGGAGTAATACTGGCGATATGCGAGCTGATTTTAATGGCCATGGCCGTCGTCTTTAGCTGTGCGCGGGATACGACCCGAGGATTTTGAGGAACAGACAGCGCGGTCTGATTTCGTCCAGCGCACGTTTCACACGGTCTTCATCAATATGCCCTTCGAGATCGATAAAGAAGAGGTACTCCCATGCCTTGCGGCGCGACGGCCGCGATTCAATTTTTGTGAGATTCGTGCCGTGGGATGCGAACGGGCGCAGCAAGTCGTACAAGGCGCCTACCTTGTCTTTAACGGAGAGCATGACCGAGGTCTTGTCTTTACCGGTTCGCTCCGGCGCCTTTAAAGACAACACCAGAAAACGCGTGTAGTTGTTGATGTTGTCCTCGATACGCGGTTTCAACACCTTTAAGCCGTAAATTTGCCCCGCCAGCTCAGATGCGATCGCGGCGGCGGACGGCTCCTCGGTGCAGATTTCAGCTGCCCGCGCCGTGCTGTGGACTTCCGAATAGGGGACATTCGGCAGATTAGCTTCCAGCCATTGCCGGCATTGGGCGATTGCATGGGGATGAGAGTAAATCTTCTTCACCCCCTCCAGCGACTCGCACTTGGACAACAGATTGTGAGAGACCTCCAGCAGCGCTTCTCCGTAAATTTGTAGATTCGAGTCGATAAACATATCGAGGGTGTGGTTCACCACCCCCTCAGTCGAATTTTCGATCGGGACGACCCCGAAGTCCGCCCGCCCCCGTTCAACCTCGTTGAAAACATCCGTGATGGATGTCGTGGGGAGGTATTGTGCCGACGACCCGAATTTTCGAATACAGGCCAAATGCGTAAAGGTTGCCCGGGGGCCTAAATAAGAGACCTTCAAGGGACCTTCCAGCGCGAGCGACCCGGACATGATTTCTCGGTAGACCGCTCGCAGAGCCTCGTTTGGAAACGGGCCGGTATTTACCTCGCACAGCCTGTTCAGGATTTCGGCTTCGCGCGCAGGCGTGTGGAGGAGCGCCTGAGCATCGGTCGCTTTCTTTAGCTTCCCGATTTCAATGACGTGCTGTGCCCGCTCATTGAGTCGTCGCACAATCTCATCGTCGATCTTGTCGATTTCCTTGCGATGAGACTGAAGCGGTTGGTCTTTCATGCTACCTTTGTACAAACGAGTAATTGTACTAGGGATGAGCCGAATTTACAACAATTTCAACGATTAGGGGCGAGATACAGAGAGCACCTGACAACTAGACAAGCAGGTCTTTTTGTTTTCCAAAATGTTGAAATGCGAGGCGGCTTGCCACGCGGCCTCGGGGAGTTCGCTCCAAATATCCGGCCTGGATGAGGTACGGCTCGTAGACATCCTCGACCGTCGCACGCTCTTCCCCGATCGCGGTCGCCAGGGATTCGACCCCTACCGGCCCGCCGCCGAATTTGTCGATCAGAGTCTGCAAAAGCAAGCGATCCCTGTCATCAAAGCCGGCGCTGTCCACGCCGACCCAGGCCAGTGCAGCATCGGCGACATCGCGGGTGACGGCTCCATAGCATTTGACCTGCGCGAAGTCGCGCACGCGCCTGAGCAACCGGTTCGCGATTCGAGGGGTGCCTCGAGAGCGTTGCGCAATTTCCCTGGCTCCCGAAGGCTCGACTGAAATCTGCAGAATGCCGGCCGACCGCAGAACAATGGTCTCTAATTCCTCGGGTGTGTAAAAATCCAGCCGATAACTGAGCCCGAACCGTTCACGCAGCGGCGAGGTCAACGACGCGACTCGAGTGGTCGCTCCGATTAATGTGAAACGCGGCAGATCCAGCTTGATGGTCCGGGTCGATGGGCCCTGACCGATGATCAGATCCAGTTGATAATCTTCCATGGCGGGGTACAAGGCTTCCTCGACGGGGGCCGGCACACGGTGAATTTCGTCGATAAACAGGACGTCGCCGTGTTGGAGGTTAGTGAGAATCGCGGCCAGGTCGCCGGCATGGTTTAAAACGATGCCGGAGGTCGCGCGCAGGACGGCGCCCATCTCCTTGGCGATGATGTTGGCGATGGTTGTTTTGCCCACGCCTGGCGGCCCGTAGAACATGCAGTGATCCAGTGCTTCCCCACGCTGCTTCGCAGCTTCCATGCAGAGGCGCAATGACTCCTTCATCCGCGACTGCCCCACATACTCATGCAGACTCTGAGGCCGGAGGGCAGCTTCAAAGCCCCGCTCCTTGTCGCTTTTTTGGGTCGCGATGATCCGCTCGTCCATCATCACTTCGCCAGTTCTTTGAGGGCTGCCCGGATGAGGTCTTGTAAGGGGGTCTCTCCGTTGCGACCCGCCAATACCTGCTTCAATACGTCCTTCACATCGGCCGCTTTATAGCCCAGATTGACCAGGGCAGACAGGGCATCATCCATGGCCCGATTAGACGCTTGCGGTGGCTTTGTAGTCAAACTGTCGGTTGCGAAAGATATCTTTTCTATTTTATCTTTCAATTCCAATGCGAGTCGGCCCGCTGATTTCCTACCGATTCCTGGCACCGAAGCCAAGACCTTGAAGTCATCATCCCGGATTGCGGAGGTCAAGTCATCGACGCTGAGGGTGGAGATGACGCTGAGGGCGAGCTTGGGGCCGATTCCGGAGACCGTGAGGAGTAGCAGGAAGGCGTCCTTTTCACGCGCCGAGAAAAAGCCGAACAACTGGATGGCATCCTCGCGGACATGGGTGTGAATGTTAAGGGTGACGGGTTGCTCAGGATCGGGCAGGCGGTAGAAGGTGCTGAGCGGGATGAGGACATCGTAGCCGACGCCTTGCACGTCAATGACGACCCCCCCGGGGTGTTTGGAGGCGAGGCGGCCGGTCAGCGCGGCAATCATCCGCCCGCGGCTACCTTCTCCATAATCTCTTCCGGAATGTCAAAATTCGCGTGTACTTTCTGCACGTCGTCCTGATCTTCAAGCGTGTCGACAAGCTTGAGCGCCTGTTCCGCGGTCTTTTCGTCCAATCGGATGTAGTTTTCCGGAATGAACGTGACCTCGGCCACGGACGATTCGATTTTGGCGTCTGCGACGGCCTTCTTTACCTTCTCAAAAGCCTGGGGAGTGGTAATGACTTCGAAGATCTTTCCGTCGGTCTTGATATCTTCCGCGCCCGCGTCAAGAGCAATGGTCATCAGTTTCTCTTCATCCACCTTGCCCTGTTCGACGATCAGCAGGCCCTTCTTATGAAACTGCCAGGATACGGCGCCGGCCTCGGCGAGACTTGCATTTTGCTTGGTGAGAATATTGCGGATCTCAGCCACGGTGCGATTGCGGTTGTCGCTGGTGAGATCGATCAGCAGCGCGCAGCCGCCGGGGCCGTAACCCTCGAGTTGAAACTCTTCGAAGTGAACGCCCGGCAGCTCGCCGGTGCCGCGTTGGATCGCCTTTTTGATATTGTCCTGAGGCATATTGGCGTCTTTGGATTTGAGAATTGCGAATCGAAGGCGGGGATTTCCATCCGGGTCACCGCCTCCCAAGCGGGCGGCAACGGTGATTTCACGGATGATTTTGGTGAAGGTCTTGCCGCGCTTGGCGTCTACAACGCCCTTGTGCCGCTTCGTGGTCGCCCAGTGACTGTGGCCGCCCATGACCGTGCTCCTTCGCTCTTGATGATGCTGTAATTCATAGATGCGGCGATTGTCGCACAGGGTCTTGAGGGTGTCAATGCGACCGGATGCTAGGAACCGGCTTCTGTCAATGCGGCGTGAATCTCACCTGCGATACGGGGACCGATACCTGCCACATGTTGGAGTTCCTCCTCGCTGGCAGCGGTCAGCGCTTCCACGGAACCGAAGTGGCGCAGGAGGTCACGGCGCTTTGTCGGCCCCACGCCGGCGATCTCATCGAGCTTACAAGCGAGCAAGGCTTTGCCGCGGAGCCGCCGGTGATACGTGATCGCAAAACGATGGGCTTCATCGCGGATGCGTTGCAAGAGATGGGTGGCAGGGGAAGAAGGGACGAGAATCACCGGGTTCTTGCGACCGGGAAGGAAGACGCGCTCTTCCTTATCGCCTTTGGCCTTGGCGAGCCCGAGGATATCAATGTCGAGAAGCTGCAATTCCCGCAGAGCGTCGCGGGCCGCCGCAAGTTGGGCGATACCGCCGTCAATCAGGATCAGATCGGGCAAACGCTGCTGCTCTTGTTGTACGCCGGCATAGTGGCGGGAGACGACCTCCTTGATGCTGGCAAAATCGTTGGCGCCTTCAACAGTTCTAATGCGAAAGCGACGGTAATCGGATTTCTTGGCCTCCCCGGCCTCCCAGACGACCAGGGACGCGACCCCCTGATTGCCTTGAATGTTCGAAATATCGAAGCCTTCGATACGGGAGGGAACTTTTTTCAACTGCAACAGGCGCTGCAGTTCCTCGGTCGCTGCGCGCCCCGTGGCCTCGTCCCTCTGGTGTTCTTTCAAGGCCGCGCCGGCGTTTTCTTCCGCTAATTGCACCAGGTGATGCTTTAGACCGCGCTCGGGTACCAGCACCCGCACCTTTTCCCCTTTTTTCTCGGAGAGCCAGGCACTGAACAGCTCGGCTTCCGGCACGTCCACCGGCAGCAGCAGTTGCTTTGGTGGAATCAGTTCCTTGCTGTAGAACTGCTCCACGACGGACCGTACGAGTTCCGCGTCAGACGTATCCTGCACGTCGTTCCAATGGAAGTCTTTGCGGCCGACCAGCAGGCCTCCCCGAATGAACATCATCTGCAGATCGGCCGACGCACCGTCACGGGCGAACCCGATCACGTCCTGGTCGATGGTCTCGGTCTGGGCCACCCGCTGCCGTTCCAGCGTCCGTTCGATCTTAAAGATTCGGTCCCGGATGCGCGCCGCCTCTTCGTAGTCCTCCCGTTCGGCGACCGCCTCCATACGGGCCCGGTACTGTTTCAACAGATCGGTGTTGCGGCCCTCGAGAAACATTCGCGCCTGCTTGACGAGCTCGTGGTACTCTTCCGAAGTCTGCATGCCGATACATGGGGCCATGCACCGTTTGATTTCGTATTCGATGCACGCCCGCTCCGCCTTGCCGTTGATGTCGATCGTGCAGGTCGCCAACGGAAAGACGCTCTTAATCACGCGTAACGTTTCGCGCAGGGCCCCGGTCGGCACATACGGGCCATAATACAGAGCCCCGTCTTTTTGGACTCTCCGAACAATGGTAAAACGCGGAAAAGATTCCTTAATAGGCAGGCGCAAATAAGGATACTGTTTGTCATCCCGCAGGACCACGTTGAACCGAGGCCGGTGTCGCTTGATCAGTGAGCTTTCGAGGAGCAACGCCTCAAGCTCGGAGCCTGTGACAATGGTCTCAATGTCGGTGATCTGCGCCACCATGAGACGTGTTTTGGGGGTCGCTTCCGTCGCTTTTTGAAAGTAGGAACGAACCCGGTCCGCTAGGACGCTGGCCTTGCCGATGTACAGGACCTCGCCCCGTCCGCTTTTCAGCAGATAGACCCCGGGAACCGCCGGGAGGTGGTCCAGTTTGGCTCTGAAAGTATCAGTCGGCATAGGGATAGTGTAGACTACGCATAGAGAGCGGGCAAGCGAACGGAGTGATGATGATTGGGCAATCCTGGCAGATCGGGCGGATCTTCGGCATCCCGTTAAAAGTGCATATCTCCTGGTTTTTTGTCTTTGCCTGGTTTACGTATGGGTTGGCGGAGAAGTACTTTCCGTTAGCGATGGTTGTCAGTCGTCCGCGTTGGGAGTACTGGATCCTCGGCGCGGGCGCGGCCTTCCTGCTTTTTGCGTCAGTGTTGGTCCACGAGTTGGGCCACTCGTGGGTGGCGTTGCGATACCGTATTCCGATCGCGCAAATCACCCTCTTCATTTTCGGTGGGATGGCACAGATCCGCCGAGAGGCGCCGACACCCAGAGCGGAGTTCTTGATCGCGATCGCCGGGCCGATCGTATCAGTCCTGATCTCACTGTTTTTTGGGGTCGTGGCGGCTTTGGCGCAGATGCCCGATGTCGTGGGCGTCGCGAATCTCCTTCAGGAAGTCAACCTGACTCTCGCCCTTTTCAATTTGGTGCCGGGATATCCCCTCGACGGCGGCAGAGTGCTCCGCGCCGGGCTTTGGGCGTGGTCCGGCAATTTTCATAGTGCTACGCGATATGCCGCCCGGGGGGGCCAAGCGGTCGCGATCTTGTTGATGCTCTTCGGGCTCTATCTGTCAATGGAATCCCCTGTCAACGGGGTATGGATGCTGCTGATCGGCGCCTTCTTATATTTCTCGGCCCACAACAGCCACCGGCAAGTCGTCTTTCAGGAGGCATTGGCCGGTCTTCAACTCAGTGACATTATGACGAAAAAAGTCGTGGCGATTGACGCCAATCAGACCGTGGACGAAGCGATGAATCAGTACTTCTTACGCTTTGGATTTGACAGTTTTCCGGTCGTGGATAATGAACGATTGATCGGAATCGTCTCTCTTAAAGAATTGACGGCCGTGCCTCGGGAAAAATGGGACAGTATCAGGGTCGGGCAGGTCATGGTCGCACGCGATTCCCAGCTCGCCATCCCGCGTCATGAATCGGTCGCGACCGCCATGGATCGTCTGATGCAAGAGGGCCGAAGCCGCCTGATCGTCACGGACGGCGACACGATCGTCGGCATCCTCACCCGCGGCGGCCTCGGGCGCATGTTGGATCAACTTCGCTAGACCTCCTCATCCAGTTCAAGAATACGGCGGTTCCCATCCTCACCCATTTGAACGGTCATGTGCAGGCTCGTCCCCTTCTTGAGTGTCCGGAGGAACTCCATCATGCCGGCATCACGGGGCAGGACTTTGAACATCATCTCCCGTGAGACCGGACGCCAGCGGACGCCGTCGTGCAGATGGGTCCACTCGATCCAGATAGCATCTTCATAGCCATCGAGCGAGCGAAAGCGGCCGACGATTCGCGTCGGCTTTTCGAACTTCATCTGTTCGATAATGTCCGTGAAGAAGCCGGCAGGCGGGGGGGCTTCCTGAGCAAGGGTAGGCTCCCAGAGCAGAAGCGCTAGCAGAATTGAGGCCGCTATAGACCCGAGCATTTCATGACGTTGTCGGTCTTTCCAAGGGACAAAAAATGGCTACGTCGTTGGTTTGACCACCGCTGATCGTTTCTCAGCTGTGACTGGGGAACCGCTCGTCGGTGGTGGCCCTTCCACGGATGGACTAAGAGCGACTGCGTTCTCCGTCGGGACGATGCGGGAGCCATACCTGATCGCGTAAACAGCCGTAAACTCCGCGCCGTAGAGCAGAATTTGAGCAGAATAGTACACCCAGACGAGGATGATCACCAGGGAGCCGGCAGCCCCATACGCCGACCCCACACTGCCTTTTCCAAGGTACAGGCCGATCATGAACTTCCCGAGAGAAAAGAGGAGCGAAGTCACGGCCGCCCCAATCCAGACATCGCTCCAGGAGATCTTTGCGTCGGGTAGCACCTTGTAGATCGCGGCGAAAAGCAAAGTAATCACCGCGAATGAGACGACAAAGTTTACTCCATGCAATACTGCTTCGGGAACCGGTAGGAGGTAACTGAAGAATTTTCCGAGCGCGGCGAGCGCCGCGCTCAGCACCAAGGAGACGAGCAGGAGAAACCCGGCGACGATCACCATCAAGAACGACAAGAGTCGATCCCTAATGACGCCGAGGACGCCGCGGCCCGGTTTCGGGGTGACGCGCCAAATGGTATCAAGCGACACCTGGAGCTGCGCAAAAACGCCGGTGGAACCAATGATCAGCATGATCAGCCCGATTGCACTCGCGACAATCCCGGGGCCTGGTCGGCGGGCATTTTCGAGCATGGCCTGGACAGCTCTGCCGCCCTGCTCACCGACGAGTCCCTCTATTTGGCTCAGGATTTGACCTTGGGCCGCCTCCCGCCCAAATACAAGGCCCGCGATGGCAATGATGATTATCAGCAAGGGAGCGAGGGCAAAAACTGTGTAGTACGCCAGGGCCGCGCCGTGAGCTGGCGCGTTGTCGTCTATCCAGGCATAAAAAGCGTCTCTCAGGAGTGCGCCGATACCCTGGGCCCGGGTTAGAATCATCCGCTGGCAATCCTAGCCGCGCGTGGGGCTTTGTCCCCGCTCCGAGGATTCATTAATGACAGTGAGCCGCGGCCGTTATATTTC
>DASXSU010000078.1:0-41994 GCA_036505795.1 Nitrospirales bacterium | reverse complement strand
ATTCTTCTAGAAAAAAGAACCGGCGGCGATCTTTAGCATCGCCGCCGGAATCGCTTCAGTTGACAGAAGAGTCTCTAGAGGCTCAATGGGCCGCTGGGGCTGCTCCCTCTTTCTTGGGGGCCGGCGCGCTCGTATCAATCTTGTAATCAGGGGTCCCGCCCTCATAGCACTGGAAGCACTGTCCGCCGCTTCCGCCCAGAGTGGAAGAAGAGGTGGCGTTGATCGCGCGATCCGTGTCCGGATTAAAACCGGCTTGCGGGAGCAAGTTGCTCGGAGCCACAGTCGAACGCAGCACGCTCACATCCAACGCCTTGGGATTGCCGTCCGGCACTTCGGACGCAAAGGCGCCGCTTCCCAGAACCCGGGTGGTCCGGTAGGCTTGGATCTCCACATCATCACCGGTCTTGATCTGTCTAAAGGCTTCCACGTTTGACTTGTCGGTCAACTCGACCGTCACGATCGAATCGCCGCCGGTTGAGACATAGATTTTTTTGCCCGGAATATCCACACCATAGACTCGGCCGTATACGGTTTCGGGCTTACCCAGCAAGTTACGCATCCAGACGTTATCCAGGCCACCACCAGGACCACTGCCGATTCTGCCTGTCCCGATTCCTGAATAACCTTCTTGCAGGACTTGCCGCTCTTGAGCCATCACCGCCCCGGCCATCATGATGGAGAAGATACTAAAGAGACCAATTGTTAAGACTCTCCTCATATGACCCACCTCCCCACGGTATATATAAGGTTTAAAGTCCGACGACGCATGAGCGCCGCCGCCGAAAATCGGCCGAAATATAGCCCACCTCAAGATATGTGTCAAGAGGGATACGCACCTACTCCGGCGCCATCGATCCGGTATATTTTATCGCCTGCTACGCGCGATAAGCGGCGTTGGGAACGCCTGCGGCTGATATCGGGAAAGCGACGCGTCTTGGCGCGTCGGGGGCGGGCGGGTGCAAAGTCGCGATGTCTCGGCTGAGCGACGTTAAGATTGGTGCCCGGGGGGAGGGTCGAACTCCCATGGTGTTGCCACCGGCGGATTTTGAGTCCGCTGCGTCTGCCATTTCGCCACCCGGGCTTCGGGCCCGGATTGTACCAAAACGATCAGTTGCTTGCAGCCTTTTTCAGCGCTTGCTCGAGCTTTATACCACCCGATCCGGTCGCGAATTTACCGCAGAGGCTATGCGAGTTCACGTTTCACTTCTCGCAACGACTGTGTTAGATTGATGGCCGTTTGCTGCTGTAATTGACAAGGGAGCGCGTATGGCACAAGTTCAGTGTATTCGGTGCGGCAATCTCGGCGACCCCATCACCGAGCCGCTATATCTAGGCAAGCTTGAAACGACCGTGAAAGGCAGCATTTGCGCCGCCTGCTGGGCCGAATGGGTCAAGATGCGGGTGATGGTCATCAACGAGTACCAAGTGAATCTCGGGGATGAGAGCGGCCGGGCTCTCGTCAAGGAGCAGATGTTCTCTTTTCTCAAGCTGCCGAAGCCGGAACAACAGCCGAAATAACTTCAACCTCCTTCCCTTCAAGCCACTCCATGGCAGCACCACTCGCCGGCAAAGTCGCCCTGGTTACAGGCGGGAGCGCCGGAATCGGCCGCGCTGTTGCGCTAGCGCTTGCGCGCGCCGGCGCCGAAACGGTTATATGCGCTCGGGGGGAAGCCGTCCTTCAGGATACTGTGAAGGCCGCGGCAGACTCCGGGCTGAAGATCGATGCGCGCCGTACGGATGTGGGAAGGCCTGACGAGGTGAATCGGCTGTTTGATGCCATTAAAGAAAAACAGAGACGCTTGGATATTCTCATTAATGCGGCAGGCATTCTCGGCCCTCTGACTGACCTGGTCAATATCCCACCTCTGGCCTGGGAGGAGGTCATGCGGATCAATTTGACCGGAACCTTTTTAACATGTTGCGCCGCCGCCCGGATGATGAAAACTCAGCATAGCGGATGCATCATCAATATCAGTTCTGGAGTCGGACGTCGCGGGCGCGCCCGCTGGGGGGCCTACGCAACATCAAAGTTCGGCATAGAGGGTCTCACGCAGTCCCTGGCTGAAGAGCTGGATCAGGAAGGTATCTCGGTGTTGGCGGTGAACCCCGGTCCCACCCGCACTCGCATGCGCGCCCTCGCCTGCCCTGACGAAGACCCGGCTGTACTCAAGACCCCCGAAGCCGTCGCAGGCATGTTGGTCAGCCGTGTGATCCCGACCGCGCACACATACTCAGGGCAATCGCTTAATTTGCACGATCTGATGATGCAGAATCGCGCCTGAAGTCTCCTTGCAATTGACAATCCCACCCTGAAGATGTTAGGTACAAAGTAACTTTTTTAGGTGTCATATGCTCACGCAGATGCAGGTTCGGGGACTGATGTTTGATCCCTACACCAACGCTTATATTGTGATTCTGAGGGACGAAGGTAATTCTGAAATGCTCCCTATTTGGGTGGGAAAACCCGAGGCAAGCTCGATCAACTTCGCCATGGAAGGGGTGCAAACCCCCCGGCCGATGACCCATGATCTTATGAAGACGGTGTTGGATACGGCGGACGCGAAGATCATCAGCGTCGTCGTAACCGATCTGAAAGAAAATACCTATTACGCAAAAATACATCTTTCCTATGAAGATTCGGAATACTCGATCGACTCCCGACCGAGCGACGCGATCGCCCTCGCGCTCCGTGCTAAGGCGCCGATCTTTGTGACCGATGACGTCATTCAAAAGCACAGTGATGAAGAAATGGACCGCTGGTTGGAAAATCTTAAACCTGAGGATTTCGGCAAGTACGATGCGTGACGAGACCGCTTTTTTCGACTCGCGATGTGCGACCGTCCCGATATTTCCTGGCCCTCGGTAGGGTCATTTCTTTTCTCTAGCGAGCGTGCGAGAAGAACAGGATCCATGGACAGCTCTTTGATCAGATTGACAGTTCAGGGTGTCTGGAGCGATGCCAGTCCCAACGCCGAAAGCCAAGTCGTCCTGCTCCAGGATGAAGCAAAGACGAGTGTCCTTCCTATCTGGGTCGGAACCGCGGAAGGTACGGCGATTCGCATGGCCCTCGAAGGCATCGCGCCGCCTCGCCCCCTCAGCCACGACCTGCTCCGGAACATCACCGAGCATCTCGGGTTGAAAGTGGCCAAAGTCGTCGTCACCGACGTCAAGAGCAACACCTATTACGCATCGATATACCTCGCCGGAAAGCAATCGGAAGTGACAGTCGATTCCCGTCCAAGCGACGCCATTGCTCTGGCGCTTCGGACGAATAGCCCCATCTTCGCTACCCGAGATGTTTTGGATCGCCAATCTCCCGAATCCGTCGACCCATGGTTGAAAAACCTGGACACGAAGGGCTTCGGCGGCGCCGCCTAATTAAAGGATCACGCTCATGATGCAAACATATTCAGCAAAACCGACGGACATTGTACGTAAATGGTATCTGGTGGATGCCGACGGACAAATCCTGGGCCGTATGGCGGCAAAGGTGGCCATGGTATTACGCGGAAAACACAAGCCGACCTTCACGCCGCATATGGACACCGGCGATCATGTCGTCGTCATCAACGCCGAGAAGATCCAACTCACGGGTGATAAGTTTCGCCAGAAGACATACTATCGGCATTCCGGCTACCCTGGGGGATTGAAATCTGATTCTGCCGAAGCCTTGTTGAAGCGCCATCCTACCGCCGTCGTTGAAAAAGCGATCAAAGGGATGTTGCCCAAGAACTCGCTCGGCAAGCAGATCGGCCGCAAGCTGAAGGTCTATGCCGGGCCGTCTCATCCTCATAAAGCTCAGTCCGTGGAACCCTTGACAATTTTGTCCCTTTAGGAGAGCATGCCGCCATGGCGTCCGCAGAAAACACATATGCGACCGGGAAACGAAAACTCGCCATTTGTCGGGCGTGGGCACAGTCCGGCACCGGCCAGATTACGGTGAATGGCAGATCAATGGAATCGTATTTTCCCAGAGCCACAAACCGTGCCGTGGTGACCTATCCTCTCGAAATCACGAATCTTCAGGATAAAATCGATATTCGAGCCACCATCTCGGGCGGGGGCAATTCCGGACAAGCCGGGGCTCTTCGGCACGCGATTTCAAAAGTTATCGTCATGATCGATCCTGCCTTGCGTGAAATCGTCAAGAAGGAAGGTCTACTGACGCGCGATTCGCGCACGGTGGAGCGAAAGAAATACGGGCAAAAAGGCGCCCGCCGGCGCTTCCAATTCTCAAAACGGTAAACTGGGCGCTTCTTGTTACGAAAAGGGAAGGCCCCTTCGGCCTTCCCTTTTTTTTGTTCTTACGAGATTCGGGGAGATAAGGACGTGCCACTTATAAACGTCGCGGTGGTTGGAGCGAGCGGCTATGTCGGAGGGGAACTCTTGCGACTGCTCCTTCGCCATCCTCATGTCCGGATCGCGGCCGTGACGTCCGAGCAGTCATCCGGCAAATCCGTGCGCTCGGTGTTTCCGAATCTTGCGGGTCCCGAACTCATCTATGAAACAATGGATGCCCAGGAGATTGCCGCGCGCGCCGACATCATATTTCTCGCCCTTCCCCACACCAAATCAGCGGGTGCGGCCCCTGCCCTCCTGAAGGCCGGACGGAAAGTGATCGACCTGAGCGCCGACTTTCGCTTGAAAGATCCCGCCGTTTTCGAGCAGTGGTATCATGCGACCCACCCCTGCCCGGACCTATTAAAAACGGCCGTGTATGGCCTGCCGGAATCACACCGCGACGCAATCCGATCCGCAGCGCTCGTTGCTTCGCCGGGGTGTTACCCGACAGCGGCCATTCTATCGATGTTGCCTTTGGCTAAGAATGGCCTGCTGGGAGATCTTGTCATTATCGACGCCAAGTCCGGCATCTCGGGGGCCGGGCGCAGTCCGGCTCTCCCCTATCATTTCCCCGAAGCCAACGAATCCATCGAGGCGTATCAACTGGGGGCGCACCGGCACATCCCGGAGATCGAGCAGGCTCTTGGCGCGACAGTGAGCTTCACGCCGCATCTCGTTCCGATGACGCGAGGCATCCTGAGCACCGCCTATGTCCGGCTTCGGGAGCCGCGCACTTCCGATCAGCTCGCGGATCTATATCGTGAATCGTATAAGACTGAGCCATTTGTCCGCGTGTTGGATCCGGGACGGTCGCCTAATCCACGGTATACTCGAGGCTCGAATTTTTGCGATGTGTCGACCTTCTCTGACCCGCGTACCGGCATCGCGATCCTGACTGCTGCCCTGGACAATCTGGTGAAGGGGGCGGCAGGCCAAGCCATTCAGGCAATGAATCTGATGCAGGGCTGGCCGGAGACCGCCGGCCTTCAGGATTCCGGCTTGTATCCGTAACGCCACGAGCATCTGGATGAACTCTGTTGAAGGCGGCATCACGGCTGTACCCGGCATCCTCGCCGCCGGCATCTGCGCTGGAATCAAGAAGACCCACGTTCCGGACCTTGCCTTAATCGTCTCGGAGCGGCAAGCCGCCATCGCCGGGGTCCTGACTCGCAACCAAGTTGTCGCGGCGCCTGTCCTTCATGCTCGCAAACATTTGCGACGCGGAAGGGCGAGAGCCATTGTCGCGAACAGCGGCAACGCTAACGCCTGCACCGGCCGTCAGGGAGTGGCTGACACCAAGGAAATGGCAGCCCTCGTCGCAGACCTCTTGGGATGTTCCGCTGGCGAAGTCTTTGTCGGTTCCACCGGCGTCATCGGCAAGCCGCTGCCGATGGATCGTATTCGGACGGCGATTCCACGGCTCGTCCCACAACTCAGCCGGCACGGCGGCCATAAGGCCGCGCAAGCGATCATGACGACCGACACGACCGTAAAAATGGCGGCGGCCAGCCGCCGCATCGCGGGACGCCGGATTACACTCGGAGGCATAGCCAAGGGCTCAGGTATGGTCCATCCCAATATGGGGACGATGCTCTGTTACCTCGCCACTGATGTGCTTATCTCACCGGCTATGCTGCGGCGCGCCCTGCGGATAGCCACAGATCAGTCATTCAATCGAATTCCCCTGGATGGTGATACCAGCACGAACGACATGGTCCTGTGCCTCGCCAATGGATGTGCCGGCAATCGACCTTTCACAAGCGCCAGCTCATACGCGCAAGAATTTCAAGCGTTGCTCAATACCGTGTGCCGTCAGCTCGCGCAGATGATCGCCCGGGACGGCGAAGGGGCCACCAAATTTGTGGAATTGCGCGTCACCGGGGCGCGCACCGAGACCGAGGCCATTCGTGTCGCAAACACGATTGCCACCTCCAGTCTGGTCAAAACAGCATGGTTCGGCCAGGACTCCAACTGGGGCCGGATCATGGCGGCAATCGGGCGCGCCGGAGTCCCGATCGCTGAGGACCGGATCGGGATTTTCTACGGTGACATCCCGGTCGTGCGGCGCGGGGTCGGCCTGGGCCAAGCCGCGGAAAGTAAGGCTAACACCGTGTTGAAACAGCGGGAATTCACCTTGATCGTGCATCTGGGACTCGGCCGCGCCTCGGCCATCGTGTGGACGTCTGACCTTTCGATTGACTATGTAAAAATTAACGCATCCTATCGCTCTTGAGGAACATTTCGCTTGCAAAGATATCACTATCGTGTTACTTATCAAAACCTTAGACGGGTGATACAACCAACATCCTGATAGGCCTGCGGCGGCCCGCTCTTCATATGAGCTGCAGGGATTTCACAACAATCTATTGGCGTCCGCCTCGAGCGGACATTATGTCGGCACAAGGAGCCGCAAACTCCTCCCGGTGATCTTTCGAATACCGGGTATGCTGGCGCGTGGAAGGGGGTGACGGTATGGGAGCGATTGCGATCAAAGACCTATTAGAGGCCGGCGTGCATTTCGGCCATCAGGCCAACCGCTGGAATCCAAAAATGAAGCGGTATATCTTCGGCGAACGCAACGGAATTTATATTATCGATCTTCAGCAGACCGTCGCTCGCTTCGATGCCGCGTATGATTTCATCCGCCGTACCGTCGCCGAGGGGGAATCGATTTTATTCGTGGGGACCAAGCGTCAGGCCCGGGAAATCGTCGAAGAAGAAGCCAAGCGCGCCCAGATGTTTTACGTCTCGGAACGCTGGCTCGGCGGGATGTTGACGAACTTTAATACGATTCGCAAAAGCATCGACAAGCTTCGGAAGATCGAAGCCTCCTCTGTCGACGGAACCTATGAGCGGCTGCCTAAAAAGGAAGTGGCCCAACTGGAAAAAGAGCGCGCGCGCCTGCAGATCGTGCTCGGCGGTATCAAGGGAATGAACACCCTGCCCGGCGGCATTTTTGTGGCTGATACCCGCGGCGACCGCCTGGCGATCATGGAGGCCAATCGTCTCGGCATTCCCATTGTCGCAATCGTGGACACGAACTGCGATCCCGACGGTATCGAGTATTTGATCCCCGGGAACGATGACGCGATTCGTTCGATTAAGCTGCTCACCTCAAAGGTCGCCGATGCGGCAGTCGAAGGTCTGCACCTCCGCTCGCAGCGGGCCGAAGAGGAGAAGCCGGGTACGTTAACCACGGCAGAGATGCGAGACATACAGCCGGCCGGGGCGGGAGTTTAAGCTCATCTAATAAGAGAACTTTAGGAACCGTGAAGGAGCAGACGAAACATGGCAGGGGATAGCGGACTTGTCAAAGTACTCCGGCAGAAGACCGGCGCCGGAATCATGGACTGTAAGCAAGCCCTGATCGAAAGCAGCGATGATGTTGACAAAGCAATCGACTGGCTCAGGCAGAAAGGTTTAGCATCCGCCGGCAAAAAATCGGGTCGCACCACCAATGAAGGTGTCATCGCCTCCTACATCCATGCCGGCAGCAAGGTGGGCGTGCTGATCGAGGTGAACTGCGAGACCGATTTCGTCGCGCGCAACGACGAATTCAAGGCCCTGGTGAAGGATCTCCTTTTACAGATTGCCGCCAACAAGGAGACTCTCTATGTGCGGCGGGAGGATGTCCCCAAAGAGGTCCTCGACAAAGAAGTCCAAATTTATCGCGGCCAAGCCAAAGAGTTGGGGAAGCCCGAATCTGCGTGGGACAAAATCGCATCCGGTAAGCTTGAGAAGTTCTATCAGGAAACATGTCTCTTGGAGCAGCCGTTCATTAAAGATCCCAGCCTGAAGATCGGTGACATTATCACCGAGAAGATCGCGAAGATCGGAGAGAACATCAGCGTGCGACGCTTCGTACGATATCAACTCGGCGAGGAGGGATGACACCGTCCGTCTATAAGCGCATCATCCTCAAGATCAGCGGAGAGGTTCTGGCCGGTGATCAATCTTTCGGCATCGATCCGAAGATGATCAACTATATCGCGGGCGAGATCGCAGAAGTGGCGGCGATGGGGGTGGAAATCGCTATTGTCATCGGCGGGGGCAACATTTTTCGCGGCATCTCGGGTGGAGACGGCGGCATCGAACGGGCCTCGGCCGATTATATGGGCATGCTCGCCACCATGCTGAATGCCCTGGCGCTGCAGGACGCCCTCGAAAAGCAAGGCGCCGTGACCCGCGTGCAATCCGCGATCGAAATGCGCCAGTTGGCGGAGGGATACATCCGACGCCGGGCCATTCGCCACCTGGAAAAAAAACGGGTCGTCATTTTCGCCGCCGGGACCGGCAATCCCTACTTCTCAACCGACACCGCGGCGGCGCTCCGGGGGATGGAGATCGGCGCGGAGGTGATTCTCAAGGGAACGAAGGTGGCCGGCATCTACGACGAAGATCCGATGAAAAACCCCAAAGCCAAGAAGTTCGATCGGCTCCCGTTCATCAGCGTGTTGGACAAAAAGCTCAAAGTCATGGACTCAACGGCCTTGTCCCTCTGTATGGATCACAACCTTCCCATTATTGTCTTCAGCGTAAAAGAGAAGGGCAACATTCGACGGATCGTACAGGGCGAGCATCTCGGCACGCTCGTTCGAGACGAAGTGGGTCAGGCATAGACGTTTAGCAGCATGGTCGAATTTAAGAAAAAGGCGACGGACAAAATGGAGGGGCAACTCGAGCACCTCCGGCATGAGTTCACGGGTCTTCGGACCGGCCGGGCCTCCGTCGCCCTGCTCGACCAGGTTAAAGTGGACTATTACGGCACGCCGACTCCCCTCAAACAAGTTGCGACCCTCGCGACGCCGGAGAGCCGGTTGATCACCGTCCAGCCGTTCGAACGCAATCTCATGAAGGACATCGAAAAGGCCATTCTGGCGTCCGGCCTGGGACTCACCCCTACCAATGACGGCAAGGTGATTCGGCTGCCGATCCCGCCATTGACCGAAGAGCGCCGCAAGGAGCTAGCCAAGATCGCCAAGCGCCTGGCGGAGGAAATACGGGTGCACGTCCGGAATATCCGGCGGGATGCTCTGGAAGAGATTAAAAAATCTCAGAAGGAATCGGAGTTGACCGAGGATGACGCCAAAAAGGCGCATGACGAGATCCAAAAACTGACCGACGCGTACATGGCGAAGATCGACGACCTTCTGAAGAAAAAGGAGGCGGAGATCACCGAGATTTGAGTCTTACCGTCGTTGAGATTTCCCTTCCTGCCCTTCGTCACAACCTTCAAGAAGTTTCCCGTCTGGTCAGAGCCGGCATTATCCTTGCCGTCGTCAAAGCCAATGCCTATGGGCATGGCGCTGTCCCCGTCTCACAGGCTCTGTTGGTCGCGGGAGCTTCCCGGTTAGGCGTCGCCACCGTCACCGAAGGCATTGAGTTGCGGCAGGCCGGCATCACCGCGCCGATTTTAGTGATGGGCGGGGGGGTTGCTGACGAGTTTCAAGCCCTGCTGCAATACCAACTGACACCTGTCGTGCCCTCCCGGGACTGCCTCGTGAGTTTAGCGCAGATGGCCTCGAAGGGATCTTCGCGTCTGCCGGTCCACCTGAAGATCGATACCGGCATGGGACGGCTGGGCCTCTCCTCAACAGAAGCGCGATCCGTGTTTGACAGCGGTTGGCCGTCCGCGCTCCGGCTCGAGGGGCTCATGAGCCATCTCGCCTCGGCGGATGATATGGATGCGCAGGCGACCGAGGCGCAACTGGGCCAGTTCCGCACGGTCCTGGAAGATATCAAACGGCGGGGCATCGAGCTCCCACTTGCCCACATCGCCAGCAGCGCCGGCATTCTTAGATTTCCGGCGAGCCATTTCGACCTTGTAAGACCGGGTTTGATGTTGTATGGCTATGCCCCCGGCGCGCTCATATCAACGAATCTCCGACCGGTGCTGACATGGAAAACGCAGGTCATCCAAGTGAAGAGAGTCAGTCCCGGAGAGGCGGTGAGTTACGGCGGGACCTTCATTGCCAAACGGCCGACGACGTTGGCGATCCTTGCTGTCGGGTACGCCGATGGCTACAGCCGGGCATTTTCTAATCGGGGTCGTGTCCTGCTGCAAGGCCGTATGGTCCCTGTCGTCGGCAGGGTCTGCATGGATCTGACCATCGTAGATGTGACGGACATACCACTGGTCGTTCCCGGCGCTGAAGCAGTGCTGATCGGCCGTCAGGGATCAGGGGGCATCTCTGCCAACGACCTGGCAGCTCAGATAGACACGATCAGTTATGAAATCCTCACGAGCATCGGCCCGCGGGTGCAGAGGGTATATAAAGAGACTGACTAGGAGCGGGGCCTGTCGGCGAACAGCCCAGCCGCTGCTCAGTCAACGCAGACGATTCCTTGCGCGTGCGGGGCGTTCATCTCACCCTCCCACCCTGGGCGCGCCAGGACGCGCCCTTTTCCCCTGCGCCGCCACCCACAATACAAGTAACCAGTCGCACTCCCTTGGAGAAAGAGGTTAGGTTTTGAGTTTCCGTCCAAGCTTTTTTTCGACGCTCGCGACCTTCCCAGTCAGTCGCCCTTTGGCGCCTTTGCGGTAATCCACTTTGATGGAACACGAGATGCGATTGCAATCCTTACGCATACGCGCATAGCACTTCTGAACGACCCCAAACACCTCTTCCCATTCGCCCTCTAACACGGTTCCCATCGGATTGAGGCGGTAGTCCACGCCGCTCTTGTCCACAATCTCCAGCGAGCGCGCCACATACTTTCCAACACTCTCACCTTTGCCGAGGGGCGACATGCTGAACTCCAGCAATACCATGCCTCACGTTCCTTTCTGTTCAGTCGCCTCCCGGCGCTCCACTTTGGGATATTCGATGCGCGCCTGGAGCTTCACCTTGGCGACCACCTCGCGCAGGATCTCCTGACGCTTGATCGCGTTCGGTTCGGTTTTCTGGAGATGAGCGCGGTATACGTCCAGCCACTCCAAAAACACTTCGAAGCGCTCGTCAAACAGCGGCTCCAAGTCCTGACGCAGCCGGCTGGCAAGCGCGGGAGAAACCCCGCTCGTGCTGACCGCAATGCGTAAAGGTCCCCGGGCTACCAACGCCGGCATCGTAAAATTGGAGGACTCCGGCTCGTCGCTCGAATTCACCAGAAATCCTTTTTGTTTGGACAGCGCAAAAAGGTCTCGAACCAATACCTGATCGCCGCGCAGCGTATTGATGATCAACCAGACGCCCGCATCGACGTCGGAAGCACGAAAATGCCGTCCCCGATGAAGAATCTTCCCCGATGCCGCGAGCTTTTTCAGATCATCCGTCAGGCTGGGGTTGATGACGGTGACTTTTCCGCCCGCGTCCAGCAGCCGGGTCACCCGCTCTCTAGCGTCTTCATCCCCGCCTATCACCAGACAGACTCGGTCCTGCACATCGAGGTTGATCTGAAACCCGCATCTCATGGTCCGCCCTCACTTGTGTACCGCGGCGTGATCATACCGCATGGTCTCTTCCGCGGGCAAATGGTTGGATCGAGCTCCATACACTCAGCTATAATCGCGGCATGAGCAAGAAAACGTTCGTGCCGCTGATCTTTTTTGGAATACTTCTGCTGGCCGGCCTCGCCGCATGGAAGGGTCTCCTTCATGGGGGGCCTCAATCAAGCGGTGCAATTTCCGGTTCGGTATCGATCGATCCGGCTTTAGCCTCCAAGGTGCAACCCACCGATGTGCTTTTTGTTATTGTGCGTCGTCCCGGCGGCGCGCCACGACCACTGGCCGCCGTCAGGATCGAGCATCCGAAATTTCCGGTCCCTTTCCAGATCACCAATGCCGATGTGATGATTCCCGGCTCTGAGCTCAGAGGTATGGTTGTCGTCGTCGCAAGGCTGGACAAGGATGGGAGCGCGGGCCCGGCTCAGCCGGGAGATATTGAAGGAGAATTTGCCAAGAATCCGACGATGGTCGGTGCCACAGACGTCGAAATCATCCTCAACAAGGTGAAGTAAAAAGCCCTAGCCTGAATCGGGAATGTCCGAGTCCAGCTCCATATTCCAATACAGATAATCCCGCCAACTCTCAGGGGTATTGCGAATGCCGATCGTAATCGTGACGACGAGATTCCATTTCGGTTTGGCCGGTTTCTTCATCAGATGCATATGCGCTTCATCCGGTGTCCGGCCGCTCTTCTTATTGTTGCATGCCCAGCAGGCGGTAACTATGTTCTCCCAGGTCTTTTTTCCGCCTTTCGCGATCGGGGTCACGTGATCAAATGTGAGATCCTCCGTTCGGTACTTTCGCCGGCAATACTGACAACGATAGCCGTCGCGGGTGAAAATATTAATTCGAGAGAATTTCACGGAACGATGACCGTCCCGAATCTTGATCATTTTTAACAAACGGATGACGGAAGGCAGCTTGATTGTGACGGAAACTCCATGGACCTCGCGATCGTAGACTTCGAGCACCTCGACTTTTCCCTGCCAGAGTAATGTGATGGCTTTTTGCCAATTGAGAACCCTCAAAGGCTCATAGGTCGCATTCAATAACAGGGTCAGCTCCATAGATACCCTTTCGTCGAAGGTCCTTTCCTTTGAAAACGTTGCGCTTTCATCGCACAGCTCGGCACGTCCCTCTTAGCATAATCATTATACAAAATCCACTCCGAGCGGAAAGCCATACAGACGATGCCTGGTGAATAAGGGAAGCGCGAGGCTCGTAAACTTGGCAAGGTGGCTACTGGCCAACAAGGACAGTGACGGAGGCCGCAGCCCAGTCACCTGATCCCGATACAGCGGCTGTGGTTCCCGAGCCATTAGCATTCGGCGTATTCGGGACCGCAGCGGACCCCGGAGCTTGCGGTTGGTTAGGGGGATAGGTAACAGCGGGTGACCCTGCAATCGAGGCTTGGCCTTCATCCGGAACGACGATCAATCCGCGTGCCGCCACTTGAACCAAGGCACCCCGCAGTTTGGTTAACGGCGTAGTGGTGGTCAAGGAACGCGAGGCGACTTGGGGGAAGTTTGCCGAAGACTGAGACGGTTTTGCAGCCTGCCGGATCATCTCGGCCGTCGCAAGGTCACTGGTGGCAAACACCCGAATCGTATCCATCCCCGGGGGCGGCCCATAGTCCCAATGAAACCCGGCCTGGTTCCCGCTTTGCAGACTCTCCGGCAGCAAAATCGCTTGCCGACCCGAGATCCGCCCTTGCGGATAGTATCCCGGCTTCTGATGAGGATTGGGAAATAGAAGATTGACTCCTCCCTGAGAATCAACGTCCGCAATGGTCAGGAAGCAGTCCACATTGGTCTGTATCTCTAATTGAAGACTATTTTCTGAGGTTCTTGGCTCCCCGGCTTTCCGGATCCGATACGCTGCCGTTTCAGTGTCAGCCACAACGATGATGCCACGTTGGCCGCCTCGTACCGAGGCCGTTTCTTTCCGCGGCTGTGACGCCACACGCACTGTCAACTGGATCGTGGAGGCGGGATTGTCGAGGGCCATCAACTCGGTCGCGCCACGCGATCGGGTCAAGAGAAGCACGAGGTGGTCCAGAAGTTGACGGTCGTCACCGGGAAATGAACCGAGTGGTTGCGCCCCGTCTGCTCCGGACACGCGGACCGCGCCCGCATTCTCCTCCAAGACGAAGCGTGCAAATTCGGAAGGTCCGACGACCCGAATGTCGCCCAGTTTCTCACGCAGCGCGCCTTCCAACCGCTTCTTGCGTTCGGCAGTCATATTCACAAAGCGAATGGGAATCTGACTCGCGCCAGGTGGAGCGAGCGCCACGGCGCGCGAACCAGCGAGCAACTGCGAATCGCTGTTCTCAATGCGCGCCGTTGCATCAGCTCCCCGAATGCTCACAACACGGAGCACGGCCTGGGCCTTGCCCGGCGCAAATTGGGTTTCGCCCGGCGGATAGACGGCCCAGACTGAGCCTGGCAGCGCACCCAAGACCACCCCATTCACAAGGATGACGCTGTCTTTCCCTGACGAGACAACTTCTACCCATGGCAGGCGCGCCATCCGGTTGCTGCCGGCATCGGCGGTTGCGGCTTCTGCTGCCGGCGGAAGGAGCGGTTGGCTCAAACGATTTGCTGTGGCTTCCAATTGAGGCTCCGGCATGGACGAAAACCCGATCTGCGTCTGAATCCGCTTGAGCTCTCGCTCGGCACCAGAGAAAATGTCCCGGGGAGTCGCGGAGGGTAATGCCGAACCCAGGCTTCGGGTGAGCGCATAGGAAAAGAAGCCGTGAAATTTTCCATCGATTGGACCATCAAGTGCCTGTTGGTGAGACGCCGCTCCAGTCATCAGGATATAGTTATTTGTTACCAGCGGTACGACGGCTCGCGTCCGCACGACCGGTGTTTCGTAGAGGGCAATCCGCATGTCTTGAGGCACGGAGCGGGTAGAGATCTCCAGGCTGCGGGTTGCAGTGCCCGAATGACAAGAGTCCAGCACGATGAGCGCCGACTGAGTTTTGAGGTGAGAGAGGATCTCATCCAACTGGTCGTCAATGATGTCCGGGACTCCCTCGGCGCGTCCATCGACCGGCACGAGAGTTTCATCCAGGCCGTCCTCTTCATCACCGTTGAGGTCCTGAACCTGCGATCCATGGCCTGCGAAATGAATGACGACCATATCCTCAGGCCCTGCTTCGCGCACGAGCTTCTCAAGGGCCGCGATGATATTCGCACGGGTCGCCTGCTGGTCCTTGAGCATCTGAATCTTGTCTTCAGAGAAGCCGAAGCGGCTCAGCAGGACCTGCTTCATTCCCTCAATGTCGTTGATGGATCCCCTTAGCTGCGGGACATTTTGGTACTTGTTAATGCCTATGAGCAGCGCCCTGCCCTTCGAAACACTGCCGCCTTTTTCGTTTGCGGACTGAACCCCGAGGGCACCGGACCCCATTAAGAGGCTCGCGCTGAGCAGCAGGGTCAAAAGAATCGGGCGCGGTTTTAGTGTCTTCATCCTGTGCTGTATTCCCAGCCGTTGCCCCTCTGGCAACTACTCTAGCGCCCGTAGACCTTGAACATCAAGGACCTGGGTGTTGCCGCATGGCTGTATAAAAGCATGAATAATGCCAATGCGCAAAGAGATACAGATCGTATCCGATTGGGAGCTTCTCTCCCCATGACGTGGCAATGGAGCTGCCGCCCTATCGCACTACCGCCATTCTCCCACCCCAGCTGAGATAGGGGATGACGCAAAAGAGACCGAGACTTTGACGGCCTGAGAGTCATGCACATGATCCCATGCTCAGATCCTATTCTTGCTGGCCGTCAGGTCCCTCCCCTCTATTACCTCAAAGACGCTATTCCGGAGATATCTTATACTCAGGCATGAAGGTTGCTGCTTTGGCAGTCTTAGAAGAAACCCCTGTGGAAGTGAGAGAGCCGGAGGCTTCGCATGTCTAGGCTAGAGGTGAGGTCTATGCTTTTGAGTCTGCTATGCGCATTAGTCCTGTCATACACACTGGTCTGTGACGCAGCCGCCGTGTTGCACGAAATACCTCTGCCGGTGGCAAGCGAGCTGTTCGAATTCCTCACAGCGGAAGACCTTACCACGATCACCTTTGACCAGACGGTGTACTTCAGCAAGCCGGACGGAATCGATGTCGTTGCCGCACCCGGAATCTACCGGATTCTCTTAGACGAGCAAAAAAGAATGCAGTTGATCCCGATCAAGAATAATAAAGAAAAAGAAGCCTATCGAGTGCCGGCAGTTCCGACGAATCATCGGGATAAGATTTCCACTCCCGTGGCGCTTTACATTCCGGACGAGGAAAATATTCCGCACATCGTGTTGCTGCTGCCCGGTGGAACCGGACTTGAAGCTGTCGGTTCGTTCAGCGAGGTGAGCACGCGGGGCACTACTACTCCCCTGCTCTCTCCGGACCAGGTCCACAAGGCCGTGCTTGAGAAGCTCAGAAAGGCAAAGAGCGCAACTCCCGAATGAGCGATTCCTTCTGCAAATAGCGAGGGGGCTGGCCCACTGAGTCGTCTATCGGAGTCGGGAGATTGGGACTATGAACGGCGCCCCGAACTGACGAGGGCGCGGGCGGCCTCAAACGCCGCATCCATGTCCGGGAGCTGCTCAATTTGGGGCGTGACCTGCATGT
This sequence comes from Nitrospirales bacterium, assembly GCA_036505795.1. GTDB lineage: Bacteria > Nitrospirota > Nitrospiria > Nitrospirales > NS-4 > NS-11. Next base: position 25,585 of record DASXSU010000078.1, on the reverse strand, counting down.
AGCGAATCACATTGTTCTCGTCCACTACAAGCACCGATCGCGCAAGCACATGCGGGTCTTCCAAGAGAAGGCCATAGGTTTTTCCGAACTCGGCGCTGCGGTAATCCGAAAGGAATGTGATATTGGCGATTTTCGCTTGCTTGGCAAAACGGTCTTGGGCAAACGGCGTGTCAATACTCACCGTGATTAATTCTACGCGGTCATCGAGGCCATGGTTTTTCTCACTTAACAGATGAGTCTGCTGTTCGCACACTATGGTGTCGAGGGATGGCACAACACTGATGATCCGCACTTTGCCTTTCGTGTCCGCAAGGTCGATCGTAGACAGGTCACGCCTCGTCACCTTGGCGTCTCGAAGAACATCACCCAGCCTCAAACTCGACCCGCTCAGGGACGCCCCGGCGCCCCTATACACGACGGTTGTCCCAGGGCCAACCAAGACGGTTCCCGTCGCAACCGGTAGGTCCTTGTAAACAAATCCGGGTTTCTCCGTCGGGCTGGTCGAGGCGCAGCCTGTAAAAGCCAGAAGCTCAATGGCAGTGACGCCCACGAGAACACTCCATGGCAAGCGACGCGCAATCTTACGAGGGGAATGCCCTTCGATAGTCATACGGCGCACTATAGGACGCTTCATCCGCAAAGTAAATCGGGTGATGCTATGAAGGAGACTCAAAAACGAAACATGAGTGCGACAATTTAAGAATTGGCCTGGATGACTCTTTCGTCCGATCTCCGGCGAACACTGCCTGCTCTGCGACCATTGCTGATTTCGCAGACCTAACTCCACAAAGGCAGTGGCCTTTCATCATTGCTGAAAACTGCGATTTGCAAGGGTTCCCCTAGAAAATCCGGCTAGAAACCCATAGTCAGGGGTTTTCAGAGCTCATTTCTCTTTACGGCATGGAGTCTGCTTATGAAGATGCTCAGAAGCGCCTCTGAGGCTCGCATTGCCGGTCCTGGAAAGAGTCGGCGGGCGCTCAAGTGAGGTCTGAATCGCGCTTTCGGGCCGTTGACCTTGATAGGGGGCAGGCATAGAATCCGTCGTTCGGGATCCATGGGGCCGAACTCAAATAAGAAGTTTCGCATGGAACTGCCCGATTTAGAGAGGTATTCACATGAAGACGACGAGTAACTCTTGGGTACTTCCGCTGAGCATTGCTGGTTTGACCATGCTCATTTTGGGGGGGACTGTCTCAGTCTTTCGAGCCGAGGCTCAAACTCCCCGAAGAATCGTGGCGGTGTATCAGTTCAACAGCACGATCCCCAATATCTCCGGGCCCATGGTCCGTGACCTGTTCATTGGTTCGCTCGTGCGATCCGGTCAATTCGGGATCGTCCAGCAGAGTGCCGCGGGTGCGGAGTTTATCTTTGATGGCGCGCTCAGCGAAGGAAAGGCCGTCAAGGGCAACATGAAAAGCGTCCTGAAGGATCTCCTTGCAGGCGATCAGGGATCCTTGAGTTTCGATGTAAGAGTCGTCGAAGCACGCAGCGGTATGCTGCTGGATTACATCAATGTCACCGCCACCGATGTGTCCTCCAAAAAATTGAAGCTAGCAGACTTTCTCCGGGGAATGGGCTCCAACAATCAAGCCGGCCAGAATAGTGCGACCGCAGAGTTCCTGAATCCGTATATCACAGAGGCGGTCAATCGCATTGCAGCAAAGTACGGACCGCCGGGTGGAACTGCTTCGGGGTTTTTCCCTTCTCAGCCCGGAGGATTTGCCCAGCCTGGCTCCCCGAATCCTTCTGATCCCTATCAGTCCGGATATCCTTCAAATCCTCAGAGCACCCCAGGGTATACCCAGCCTGGGTACCCTTCCGCACAATATCCTTCAAGCCCCGGATCTCAGGTTCCCGGCGGCGGTTATCCTTCCCAGCCGGTGTATCCTTCGAGCCAATACCCAACACAACCACCATCGGCACAGAGCTACCCACAGCAGGGCTATCCGTCGACCCAATATCCGTCACAACCACCACCACCTGGACAGAGTTACCCTCAGACGGCGTATCCTTCGACGCAGTATCCTTCTTCCCAATATCCGTCAACGGATCCCAATCAGTCCGGCTACCCTTACTCTACACAACCCGGCTATCCGTCGACGCAAAATCCGTATGGAACGCCCGGCGCACCAGGATCCACTCAGCAAGGCTATCCGACAGCCCAGTACCCTCAAGGGACGGCCGGCGCACCAGGATCCACTCAGCAGGGCTATCCGACAACCCAATACCCGCAAGGAACTGCCGGCGCACCAGGATCCGCTCAGCAAGGCTATCCGACAACCCAATATCCCCCGGGGACGCAATACCCTTCTCAACCTCAGACATCGGGAGGATCTGCACCCGCTCAGGTTCAGCCCCGAGGAATTGACGACTCTGCTGCCGGCGGAATCGCCGGCAATCTCCTGGCCAAGTTCGATCCGGCTCAACATGAAGTAGCCGATACACGCGCGAATTCCGAAAAACAACTGCGCGAGGGGTCCAACCTGATCCACACCGATGCCTCCGGGCACAGGCTGTTTGCGATCGTAGAAGGCGGGCAGATCGTCGAATGGGCGGCGACCGATGCGCAAAGCAATCCCGTACCTCTGATTCTCATGGGAAACGAATCAAGCTGCTGGGAGTGCGCGATGTCGCCGGGATTGTGCTGGAAAGTCTCCTGCGCGCTTGAAGAGAAAGAACCAGCGTCGACAACTCCAAAATGAATCCTGATCTTCCCACAAGAGAGGAGCATATGAAAAAGACCGATATTGACGCTGCAGCCGCCTTTCAGTTCCCCTCACGCCGAGACTTTCTCAGAACCATGGGACTGCTGACCGGGGGAGCCTTGGTGTACGGCTCGCCGTTGCTCTCGCTCGCCGTAGAGTCCGTGAAAGATATGCGTTTCATAGCCGGAAAATTCGGGCTTGAGCTTGATGGCGCCTTCGCCGGCTTTCTTCTTTCGGCCGATGGTGGCTCGGGCGTCGGCGAGGTCATCACCACACGCTCGGGCGGCGAGCTCATCCCTCGCAAGCAGCTCGGCGCGGTGAAGTACGAGAACATTATCCTCACATGCGGACTCGGGATGTCCAAAGCCTTCTATGGTTGGATTAAAGATACGACCGATTCAAAACCGCTGCCGAAAAATGGCGCGATTCTCGTGCTCGATTTTGATTATAAAGAGCGCAGCCGAATGACATTTCAACAAGGACTTCTCAGTGAAATCGCCTTCCCGGCTCTCGATGCCGCCTCCAAGGATGCCGCAAAGATGACGATCAAGATCGCTCCTCAATCAACCCGGCTCACGGGGCCAGCCCCGTCGGCCACTGGCATAGCGAAGCCTGATCTCTCAAAGACAAAGGCCTGGCATACTTCAAATTTCCGGCTTCGGATTCAGGGATTGGAAGACGCGTGTACCCGCATCAACAAGATAGAACCCCTGGTGGTGAAGCAGACGATTCAGAGCATTTCGAGCGGCGACAAGCGCAGCCCGGCGTCTCTGCCGGGACCGCTGGAGTTTTCAAATCTCGTCATCACGTTACCTGAACTTGATGCCGGCCCCTTCTATAAGTGGTATGACGATTTCGCGATCAAGGGCAACCAGGGTGATGACAAAGAAAGACAAGGGGTGCTGGAGCTCCTCGACCCTACTCTCAAAGAAGTCCTGTTGAGTGTGACGCTGCACCATCTCGGCATCTTTAATTTCGCCCCCGAGAAGATGGAGGCCAGTTCCGAGAAAATACGCCTCGTCAAGGCGGAGATGTACTGTGAAGCAATACAGTTGACATGACATTCCGAAGATGTTCAGGCAACCGATGAACCGATGTCGTTTCGCGACTTGGAAATATCGCGCGGCACAGCCGGCCTTGGCCCTTCTCATTGCGATCTCTCTTACCGCGTGCCCTGCGATCCCGTTTATTCTGCCGGTTGCGCTTGAATTTGCCCGAAGTCTTTTTAACGCCACCGCAAAAAACTATGCACCCGCCTACAATGAAGACTTAATGGCGCTAATGCAGGCGCTCGTGCGGCCCTCCGGGTATTCGACAGGGTCATCCGCGAACAGTCCGCCCTTTCCGGTATACGGCCCTGCTACCGGTCCGGGATACCAGCCGCCCGCGATGGGCGGCGGCTACCCGCCTGGACCGGTGTATCCGCCGAATTTCCCGAATAATCCAGCGCAAGGCCTTCCTCCGAATGCAGCCTATCCTCCACCTTCACCAAGCGGTCCGTATCCAGGTTCCGCTTATCCAGGCGCGCCGAACTATCCTCCCGCCGGCAGCCCGGCGTATCCAAACGCGTCTCCTCCCGCAGCGAATTATCCGCCACCTCCGAATTTTCCTTCATCGCCCCCTGCGTATCCGGATAGTTCGTCTGCCGGTTATCCTCCAAACCCGGCTTCTCCAAGCTATACCCCAGTTAACCCACCGGTCCCGATCGCTCTGGATGTTGCCCTGCTGCGCAAAACCGTTGTCAACGGACGCACCGTGACCGTCCCGATCCAAGATGGCGACGTTCTAAAGGACGGCCGCGGTGATCCTCAGGCCGGAGAGAAATTTAAAATTGTCTTCCGACCGGCGGCCGATTGCTTCGTCTATGTGATAGCCATTGACGGCTCAGGATGGGCGCAGGGTCTTTTTCCCAGCAAGAACTCCTCCGCGACGAATCCGGTGAGAAAGGGCCAAGAGTACGAACTGCCTGAAGGCCCCTACTGGTACAGCCTGGATCAGTACCGAGGCGTTGAGACAATCTATTTCGTGGCAGCCTATCAGCGGCGTGCCGACATCGAGGAGATTCTGGTCAAGATCGCGGGACGCGAGCGCTCCGCCACAGCGGTTCCGGAAAAGGTCGAGCAACCTCCCGTCCTCCCTCACGGCTTCGGCGCCGTCCAACCGGGCCAGCCCGCCGTAGTTCAAACCGAATCCGGAGCGGTTCCGGTTCCCGCAACCAGATTTTTCGCCAATCAGGCCGGCGAAGATCTCCGAGTGACCCGCTGGTTCCGTCATGAATAGAAACCTGACAGGCGTTCCGGATCTTCGCCCTCCCTACTGTTTACGCCGTGTTATAGCGCTTTAAGATTTGAGAGCAAGCAGCCATGACAAGAACAGTGGGCCTCATCCTTTTCGTGCTGATGTTCATAGGCGCTGATTTGGGGTTATCCGCGCAGGTCAGCCCGACAGCGCCCATGATTAGCCTTGCGGCACCTCTTCACTTTGCTGCTGAAGATGGTTCGGACATTGTCCTCGATGCCGGAATCTACAAAGTCGCTGCGGAAGAGTCAGCACTGAACTTCACTCTCGCCGAAGCAAATAAAACCTTTCTGATCCCGGCCACCACGACCACGCATCAAGAAGCGATCTCTACACCGATGGCGCTCTCTATTCCGGTCAATGAGAACGAGCATCATATCGTCCTGTTGCTCCCGAACGGTACAAGCCTGGAAGCGGCAGGCTCTCCATCAGGAGTACGATCGCGGGCCCCCGTTTCTCCGGCCGCTCCGGCTCAGGTTACCAACGCTGTATCGACTATGAGGGCGGAAGCATCCATAGCTGTGGCGGCGCCCGGAGCACCAGAGCCGCCGATTTTGGGCCTTCCCCTGGAAAACACCGCGAGTACAGAGCACGACATTACGTTTCGGTGGAGTACGCGTCCGGCGCAATCCTCGATCACGTCATATCAGCTCTGTATCACTCACCAAGGTCAACCTTGTCCTCCGCCGGGGCGCTGGACTGAAACCGGAATTGTGTACTCGCTCATAGAGCCGCAAGTCCGGGAGTATCAAGTCCGTGGGTTTCCTCCATCGTGGCAAGGAAAGACGCTGACATGGACGGTGGCGACATGCGCGCCGAATACCCAAGTCATCCGCCTCGCCAATACTCCTCCACCAATCAGTTGTACATACGCTGCTCCCCGTCGCTTTATCTGGAAGTGGGTGATGATGACGCCGATCTTGGATGGCCCAGCGCCGGATGCTCTTGTCAACAGCTATCCGCGCATGACGCTGCGCTCGGACGCTCCGGGAGCACGCGCATATTACTATTGCATTGCAAGACCGGGCGTACAGTGCATCACGTATCCCGTTGATGAAGACCCTAACTTCGTTGTCACGGAGGAATATGCCTGGAATCGGTATGCTGCGGACCGTCCCGATCAATTTTGGAGAGACAGGCTATGGAAGTTCGCCGGACAAACTCTGAATTGGACCGTTGCGGCGTGCGATACCTATAATAATTGTCGCTGGGCCGAACCTCGCTCCATCCGCTTTCTTCCGAAGCCCACGCTATTAGACCCGCGCGACTATCGGTACGACGATAGCCCCACACATGCTTTTCACTGGTCGGTGCCTCCAACCGCGTCGCCGGGCGTAACCTATCGGTTTTGTCTGGCGACACGAGGCCAAGTGCCTGTCAGCCGAACGAGTCCGAACTACGGAACACACCCGGAAGTCATAGAAGCGTTATGTGGCAATTACGTTTCGTATCTCGCTCATTGGATTCTCAACCCTAGACTACCGGACTATGCGTCCTGCCCGCACGGACAATGTATCGCGCCAGAGAGAATTGGGATTGACCAGGCATCTTCCTCCGGATTCAGTCTGAATCTGTCACAGAACGCGCAACTCGGACGCTATGCCGGCGAGACCTTGACATGGACCGCCGGCGCTTGCAACGGGGACACCTGTACGTGGCAGATCGATACGGTGGGATCACTCACCCTCCCTAGCCGGCCGGTAGCGCCAGCACTGACCTCGGAAGCGGTCCCTATAGTGCGTCATGCAGACCCGGTTCGTTTGAACTGGTCCGGTTCGACAGGAAGCTACTACGTTCCGTGCATTCGTCCTATAGACATCACGGACGCCACGAGACTGCCACGCTGCGATGAAGGGGGCAATCTTCTCTTCAACCCTCTTATCAACCCGTCACAAAGCAATCCTTCGCCGACGACATGCACCCTTACAGGTCCCTACCCGCGCGGCCCGCATGTCGCCCAAGTCGCCGCTTGTAGTGCCGTATGGGGATGCCAATGGTCGCCGAACTTTCTGTTGTATTTTCATCAGACCGACACGTATCGCGGGAGCAGCACGCGCCTTGAATGTCGGTAAACGAATTTGGAGTCTTCTACAAACTAAATAACAACATCCTGAGGATGGTCCAGCCAAAGGAGCAAATATGACTCGTCGATATTTCTGCCTCGTCGGCACCAGCGTGTTTCTTCTCGCAAGTATGTTTGCGGCCGAGAGCGCGCTCGGTTCCACAACCATCACCCTTGACCGCGCCGTCCACTTTAGCGCTGCCGCCGGAGGCGAGATTGTCGCCGCACCTGATACCTACACCGTTTTGGCGGTGGAGAATAACCGGCTGCTGTTGATCCCCGCGAAAGCGACCGTCCCTCTGTTGATCAAAGGAGCCAGTATCACCCACGAGGAAAATATCTCGGAACCGGCCGCGCGTTCTGTGCCTGGGGAAGGTGATGCCATTCGATTGGTGATCTTGCTGCCAGGGGGCGATGGGCGTGAGGCGCTGGGATCATACAGCGGCATCAGCACGCGGGCCTTGCAGCCGGCACCCGGAGCAGGGTTGTCTACGATGCCTTCGGCGCCGCAAGCCTCTGCAAGCGCTGGAGGCGGCCCGGCAGTGAGCGGTCCCGGTCTTGGCGGAAAACAAGCGCCGGTGCCGATAGATCCAACCGTTGTAACACCAGGGACTTCCATCCCGCTTTCGACAGAATTGAAAACCTTACTCGCAGTCCAACGGTTGGAGGAGAAACTTGGGGCTCTCGAGGCAAGATTAGCGGGCTTTGAAGCCAAAGTCCTCTCTCACTTCGCTGCGGTCGAGGGAAGACTGGATGCGGTAAGTCAGCAAGTACTGATTCCGCCGGGATGGAATCGCGAGGTTCCAGCAAATCAGCGCTGGCAGCTGATCTTCTCGGACCAGGCCGTCCTGGACAAGGAAACCGGGCTTGTCTGGCACCGGGGTCCCTACACACATAAGCAGTTCAAATGGGACGAGGCTGTAACCGCTTGTCAAGGGAGCAAGGTCGGCGGTCGCATGGGCTGGCGGCTCCCGACCATCGAAGAATTGGTGACCCTCCTTCCCCTGCCGTCAACTTCTCCGTTCAATGTTCCGTTGCGTAGAGATAGCGTCGGTCTCGTCACTGGTCCTAGAGTCTGGTCTTTATCCACGCCGTATGTACAGGGTACGGATACATATGAGGATCGATACCCGACCGCCTGGGCGGTGGAATTTCCCGGCGGTCCTTCTGATACGAATCCCTTGTCGCTGCAGAGACAGCAGCAGTACTCCGCTTGGTGCGTACGTTCCGGGGCCGGCGATACCATGAGACCGCGGTAAGAGGAACCGACACGTTGCGGACTCCCAAATTCTATCTTCTCGCGATTGCGCTGCTCTGTTCCGTTGCCATAATGGCGCGCGCAAATACGCCTGATTCGACAACACGAGTATTGACCGGACATACCGGGGAAGTCTTTGCCGTCGCCTTTGCGCCGAATGGCCAGATACTTGCCACCGCCGGCGGGGACCAAACCGTCCGCCTGTGGGAGCCGTCGACAGGCCGGGATATCAGTGTTTTGCGTGGTCACATGGGCACGGTGCGCGCGCTCTCCTTCTCACCAGACAGCAGGCTTTTGGCATCGGGACGCGCCGACACGACGATCCGGATTTGGGACGTGGCGTCGGGCAAGGAACTCAAGTCCTTGCCTTCGCGTTTTGGGAGCATCCAGGCGGTCGTGTTTTCTCCTGACGGTGACACGCTCGCGAGCGGGGGAACAGACGGTACGATTCGGCTCTGGGACTGGACCACGGGCAAAGAACTCAAATCCATGCGCAGCCGGTTCGGAATTATCTTTTCCATCGCCTTCTCGCCGGACGGCCGAACAATGGCGACAGGCAGCAGCGACCATGTGGTTCATCTGTGGGATTTGGCCACCGGCATGGAAAAAAGCGCGCTGACGGGCCATGAGGGTCACATCCATGCCGTCACTTTCTCGCCGGATGGCCGGTATGTTGCCAGCGGATCGGAAGATCGAGCAGTCCGTCTATGGGATGCCGACACCGGGAAAGAACGGAGCGTCTTCACCGGGCACACCGGCGAGATCAACGCGCTGGCATTCACCCGTGACGGCCGAACGCTCGTGTCAGCGGACTCTGCCGGCGCGGTCAAGGTATGGGACTTGGCCACCGGGAATGAACGGACCTCGTTAACCGGGCACGCAGGACCGGTATGGTCGCTTGCGGTCTCGCCGGACGCGAGCTTGATCGCCACCGGGGGGCGCGATCGAATCGTTCGTGTGCAGCCGCCCGCTTCGCCCGTCCTTAGTGCGACGATGGCGGAAAAAATTAAGAAACGGGGCAATGAGGTCGGGCCGGCCCCGTCACCTCCGCCGCTGCCCGAAGCCGATCTGTCCATTCGGCCGTTGGAGGCCAAGGCCGGCAGTACGATCACCCTCACGCTGACGGTGAAAAATAAAGGCAAGGGTCCTCTTTATCAGTTCCAGGCCACAACCAAAAGCGCGGATCCCCTGTTGGATGGCCAGCTTTTTTATCTCGGGAAAATCGAAGGGGGCCAAAAATCAGAGGACACGGTCACGTTCAAAATTCCGCAAGACCGCGTGGATGGCGAACTGCCCCTCCGTCTCGAATTTCAGGAACATAACGGCTTTACTCCCGACTCCGTCAAAGCCGTGATCGCCTTAAAGGGACTGCCCCGGCCCCGATTTGCCTACACGTACCAGATCATTGATGACGGCAGCGGCAAATCAGTCGGGAACAGCGACGGCCGGATTCAAAAAGGGGAGGCGGTGGATCTACTCCTGACCGTGAAAAATGTGGGATCCGTGCCCGCACAACAAACTATTGCTGAGATTACCAGTTCCCCTATACAGGGCCTGCGCATCACGGAGGGCGCCATTGATTTCGGAGCGTTGAAGCCGCAGGAAACAAAGACCGCCAGAGTCAACCTCTTTATCGCGAAAGAGATGACGGCGACTCAGATTCCCCTCAAACTCTTTATTCGCGAAAAGAGCTTCAATGTCCTACTGGACGAACCGCTCATATTGGCGCTGGACCAACGCCCGCCTCCGCAGATCATCGTGACGAACAAGATGGTGGCGGTTGCGCAGCAGTCGGTCAAGATTCACAGCGGCGCCGGACCGGAGACCACAGTCATTGCATCGGCCGGCAAGGATCAACCGCTCGCCGTGACGGGCGAGCTGGGCGACTGGTACCGCATACAGATCTCTGAAAATGAAACCGGGTGGGTCCAAAAGAGTGAGCTAAAGGAAGCCGCGATATCCGCCAAAGGCGAGATGCCCATTCCTTCCGTGACCGCGCCCCCTGTGGTCAAGGTCTTTCAGAATGCACCACCGGTCATTGCTCTGGCCTCCCCATCCAATGCTCAACAATTGACAGCCGACCGGGTGCAGCTGATCGGAGCTGCCGCAAGCGAGAGAGGCATTGCGCGGGTGGAGATCCGGCTCAACGGTCAAGTCATCTCGCGGCGGGACGCCCGAGGCGTCACGGTTCGTCCGACGGAGGAAAAAACGGCGAATCTTCAATTCTCAGAACGGATCCCTTTGCGTGAAGGCAAAAATGAGATCGTGGTGGTGGCGATTGATCAGGACAATCTGTCCTCCACGCATACCGTCTCGGTCACGCGCGTGATAGATAAAGGAACGATCTGGGCCGTCGTGATCGGAATTTCGAAATACAAGGGCGTCCGAGCTCTGCAATACGCGGACAAGGACGGTCAGGCGTTCTACGACTATCTGGTCGACCAGGTCGGCGTGCCGAAGCAGAACGCGACGCTGCTGCTCAATGAGCAAGCCACCCTGGTGAATCTCAAGCGGACACTCGGGACCGAACTCAAGCGCAAAGCATCTGAGAAGGACACCGTCATCATCTACTATGCGGGTCATGGCGCGCCGGAGAGCGAGGCCAGCGCCGCGGACGACGACGGCCTGGAGAAATACATCGTGCCGTACGATGCCGATCCGAATGACCTGTATACCACCGGGTTGCCGATGCGCGAGGTCGAGACGATCTTTCAACGCCTCTCGCCGGAGCGCGTGATCTTTATCACGGACTCCTGTTACAGCGGCGCAACCGCCGGTCGGACATTCCAGACCGCCTCCCGCCGGGCCGTGATCTCGGAAGCCTTTCTATCCCGACTGTCCAAAGGAAAGGGCCGGGTGGTGTTGACGGCCAGCCGCGCGAGCGAGGTGAGCGAGGAGCGGGACAATTTGGGGCACGGGGTGTTCACGTATTATCTTCTCGAAGGCCTTAACGGCAAGGCCGACCTGGACGGCGACGGCATCATTACCGTCGACGAAGCCTATACGTATGTCTCGAAGAAAGTCTCAGAAGCCACCGGCCAGAATCAGCATCCAGTGAAGAAAGGCGAGGTCGAAGGGCAGCTGATTCTCGGGCGCGTGCGGTAACCACCACAACAGACTGACGCCCTTTTATCCGCCTCGATCGCGAGCTTATTTAACGAAAGGTATCTGATAACCGACGGTATTCTTTCAAAAAGGAGAACCTATGTGGCAGGTAAGAAACACACGTCGTGATATCGCACCGCTTCTATTGGGCTTCCTGCTTCTGAGCGGATGCTCGACATCACCGTCGCAGTCATCCTCCCCTCCGGCCAATTCTGCCACGATGTCTGCAACGCACGTGACGCTGGAACAGCCTATCCACCTTTCTAAGCCCGATGGCACGGACCTTCTGGCGGATGCCGGAGGTTATCACGTGGAATTCGCCGGCGATCAGCAACTGCGGCTGATTCCGGACCAGAGTAATAGCTCGCCCCTAATCATGGCCGCCTTGAAAACCGAATCTGATGTGGATGTTCCGTTTCCCGTAGCTCAGGTGGTTCTGGGAGAGGAAGACGCAGACATCCGGCATGTGATTCTGGTCTTGCCTGGCAAGACCGCCTGGGACGCCGTGGGCTCGCTCAGCGGCATTCGCTCACGGGGATCTACAGTCGCCGTGACGCTTTCAGGAGCGCAGGTGCAGAGAGCTGTCGCAACCAAGATTGCGGCAAAGGAAAGGGTGAGTGATCCTATGGGATTGAGGTTTCCGTCGCTAGATACGCCACCGCCTCAAGGGTGGGTACGACGTCCCTATCTGGCCCAAGATATTGGGGCAAACTACAATGGCGAGGTGTGGATTATTGGCATCGGCGACGTTGGTGCAGGCAACTTCAATATTTGGCACTGGAACAAAAATAAATCCGACTGGGATCCGATTGATGGAGGGGGTGTGAGGATCGCTGTGGACCCAAGTGGATTACCCTGGGTCGTGAATGCTCAGGGTCAGGTATGGCAGAGGACAAAAACAGGGTGGATACAACATCCTGGTCAACTTGCCAAAGATATTGGAATAGGTGCCGATGGCTCGGTATGGATTATTGGCACGAACCCCGTTGGGACAGCGGGAGACTTCGGCGTTTGGCGCTGGAACGGAAGCGGCTGGGGTCCGATTGATGGAGGGGCAGTGAGGATCACTGTGGACCCAAGTGGATTCCCCTGGGTTGTGAACTCCAAGGGGGAGATATCTCGGAGGGGAATCACTGGCTGGCAAAAACAACCAGGTCTTGCCAAAGATATAGCGGTAGGGGGATCCTTTGGTCCTTTTCCATGGATTATTGGCGCCAATCCCGTCGGAGGGGGAGACTTTGGTATTTGGTGCATGGGCATTGGCTGCACGAGTGGCGCAACGCCAACGGATTGGACTCCGGTCAATGGAGGAGGCCTGCAAATAACTGTTGGCCAGTTCAGTTATACCCCTTGGGTAGTGAATTCGAAGGGACAGATTTTCACAAGATGTCAGGTAGGACTAACTTGCTGAGACAAAAAATCGTGTCGTCTCCCGAATTCAGTGGGTGAAAATCACGGGAGCGGTAGACCCTATCTCAAAGTCGCCTGAAAAGGACCAGCATGCGGACAGGCTGAGCATACCCAACAAAATTCGCGCATTTCTGCCTGCAAGCGGTTGAAAAAGAAACCAGCATTTTCTCACGCCAGCGAAACTTCGAGCCAGAGTACCCACGCTTAACTAAGTGCGACTACTTTAAACTCACTTTGGAGGGTGTGATTGTGTCCAGTGTCTCGGTCAGATTCCACTCCGGCGAAGCTAGACCCCTGGAGACCGTCACGCTGAAATATCGAAAAGCCACATGGGAATGGGCACCACGAAAGCGGGCTATGATCTAAGGCAAAATACAAAGGCGTACGGGGATGGATGAGATATCTTCGGCATTGTGGGTGACAAACGTGTTTCTATCCAAGCGTATACGTACGTCTCCAAGAAAGTCTCAGAAGCCACCGGCCAGAATCAGCACCCCGTGAAGAAAGGGGAAGTGGAAGGGCAGTTGATTCTCGGTCGCGTCCGGTAACAATCATGTGCCCTCGCCTGCCCCGCCAGCCCTCCCAAGCACAAGGCCTAAACCATTGACCTTCCAGAAATTTAAAGAATACAATCTGCCTTCTCTCAAAGCACTGAAGGCCAATATGCTCGCACGAACCATTTTGCTTACGACCATAGTCCTCTGTCTTCTGCTGGGAGCTTGTGCAGGGTTCAATGGTTCGCCCCAGACATTGCCGACGGTTCTGATCGACCGGCCGGTCTACTTCACGAATCGGGATGGTTCTGATACCGTGGCGAGACCCGGGCTGTACGAGGTGATGCCCAGCGGCGAGTCAGGCCTTCGGCTCACCTCCCCTAGTCACGGGGAATTTCTGATCCGAGCAACTTCCTTTACCTACGACGAGGAGTTGGCTGCTCCTGTCGCCCTCGCGGTTCCCGACAATGAGAGCGACTACCATGTGGTCCTTTTGACACCGGGCGGCACGGGACTCGATGCGGCCGGCTCGTTAACTCAAGTTCGGTCGCGTGGCATCGGCTCGGGCAGTCTTTCTAAATCAAAAATCAAGGAAGCTCTTGCGCGACTGCATGCGCGGCAGCAAATGGCCGAGACGCTGAAAGCATATCCCCGCCTGCCACTCGGTCAAAACGAATGGCAATACCAGATCGACGGCCAATGGATGACTGAGTCGCGGGCGCTTGATTACCTCGCACGCCGGGGAAAATGAGACCCCAAGAAAGGGGGCGACGATGCAGCACCTAGCAGGGTTTCTGTTTGCCATCGCGGCCTTCGTTTACGCCGGTGAAGCCTCTGCCTTCGAGGTGATGGGCTGCACATTCGGTCCTCGCGACAACCCACAAGACTGCATCAATGGCAAGGTCAATGACCGTATCAACCAAATTCAAAACGACGCCAACCAAAAGATCAAGGACGCAAACCAAAAAGCGCAAGAAGCTCAGCAACGTGCAGATGCCGCCCGGCGCGATGTTGAGAGCGGCATCAACTTCGCAAGGCTGCAGGGAGAGCAGCAACTTCTACGCGCTGCCCGCGATCTCAAACTGGAACCCCTGATGCAGTGTCTTGCGGCGGCACACACGAGCGGCCGTGCTGATCTATCACAATACATCCAACGCTTCAGCGCAAACCCCGGCGAGTTCGTCAAATGGATGATGGATGATCTCTGGCGCCTTGCAGAGGCGGATGTCGATCGATTGCTGGCCGAAGAGCTGGCAGAGCTGCGCAAACCGACGTCGAAGTTCCGCCAAAACGCTCCGGATCCGGCGAATTCGTTGGCGAAGCTCCGGCGGCTTGCCGAGAGACACGAAGGGGCGAGGTGCCTCCTCCAATACCTCGATCCGCGCCTGCCCGACCTTCAACGCGCGGCGGGCGAACTTCAGGCCGCCACTACAACACGAACCATGGCGCTCTTCAATCAAAAGGTCCGGCCTATTATCGACGACACCATGGGACGCGGTATGCGTGCCGTCATGGACGCGACGATGAAGAGAGGAGCTGCCCGGCGCGCCCAGCCCTTGCCTTTGCCGGTGGGACCCTTATTACCTCCCGCAAAAGGACAGATCGGCACCCGGGACCTTGATGCTCACGAGAATCCCGGTCAAGAGGTGTCACCCCGGGGAATCGGCGATGTTGCCTCCGGCCTCAAAGATCTCGTGCCTGGGCCCGGCGATGTCAAAGACATTGCCAACGGTGTCTTTGCCGAGTATCTTTTGAATCCCAAGGGAGTTACCAATTCGGCGGACAAGATTCATCTGCTGGCCCTTGCGCTGTCACCGGCCAATCGCACGACGATGCCTCGCGCGCTCGCTGATGTCAGAACTGCGGTTGACACAAACTTCCAGATGCCGGCGGTAGCGTACCTCGATATCGGCATGGAGATCCTGCGGTTCACCGGCAATAAATTCATCGACAGCGAAGCTCCCGAACTCGACCTCGGCGCAGGGCTCGCGATTCCCCCGGGTGGCGGGTTCATCGTCAATGAAGCGGTCTCTTCGCTCTCGACCTTTGAGGAGAGCGTCGAAAAAGTTGCCGGGGCGGCCTGCGGACTCATCCCGGAAGCGGGAGCGGCAGCCTGCAATGCCGTCCTTTGGGTGGCGAACAAAGGATGGGAATGGGTCGGTCGCCCGGCCGTCAAGCAAGCTGCGCTGGCTGCGTTACATTTCACCTTCAACAAGTTCATGGACCAAGCCAAAGAGTACGTGAGGGCGAATCAGGGCGAAGACGCGACAAGGCTGCTGAACACGCTCCGGACCGAGGCCGGCCCGATGGCGGTAGTGGTGGACAGCCTTCAAAAGGATTTGGTCATGCTCATCGCCGAGGACTACGTGAAGGACACCAAAAACGCCCTTGATCGGTACAACATCAGCGTGCGAGAACTCGCGGAAGCGGCGGCCGTCAGGCCGTGACACGGAGCATGAACATGGTTCAGCAAAGGAGCCTATCAATGACGCAGACCGGAATGACTTCGATTATACTGAGCGCCTGCCTGGGGCTGACTTTGGCGGGCTGCGCAGACATGCCCCAGGTTTTTCAAAAGCAGCAGCCGGTTGAACCGCTCGGGCCACGGATTTACGTTGCCAACGAGAGCTCGAACTCCGTCAGCGTCATCGATGCACAAAAGTTTGAGGTCATCGGCACCGTGGAGGCCCGAAACCATTCCACACATGACCTGGCCCTGACGCGAGACGGTAAGCGGCTGTTCGCGACGAATCTGGCCTCGGGCCGACTATCGGTCATCGATACCGAGCGCATGGAGACAATCGCATCCATCTATACCGGCAACCGCTGCCATGTGGTCACGCTGACCAATGATAATCGCCAGGCCTGGGTGGCCAACATCGGGGATGACAACATCTCAATCGTGGATACCTCGACATACCGTATCTTGGGGACCATCCCGGTCGGGAAAGGCCCGACCGGTCTCACGTTCTCGCAGGACGGTCGCTTTGCCTACGTGAGCAACCAGGGCGACAAAAGCGTGAATGTGATTGATACGACGACCCATCAGATTATCAAGTCCATTCCGGTCGGCGCGAACCCCCACTTTCTTGTGCTCAGTCCCGACGGAAAAATCTGGGGGACAAACAGCGCAGGGACCGACATTTACGTCATTGATCCGGCGACCCAGGAAAAGGTAGGGACCTTGGAGGTGGGACCGCAACCGCAGCAAATTGCCTTCGCCTATAAAGGTATCCAGGGGCCCAACGCCTACGTCACGGTTGGCGGATCCAATAAGGTGATCGCGGTGACTGCCGATCCGAAAAACCTCCGGGTCGTGGATCAGATCGACGTGGGGGAGGGCCCGAACGGGATTTGGGCGAACCCCGAAGGAACCCGATTGTATGTGGGCCATCAGACTTCCAACGATCTTCGGGTGGTCGATACCGGCTCGAGCAAAGTGATTGCCACGGTTCTCGTGGGGCGCAAGCCAATCCGTGTTGTAGTCTCCCGGTGATCGGTGACCGTCTGGACGTCCAAACCAATTGGCAGATAAACCTGAGGAGGATCGAATGAAGACCTTCGTCTTTACTGTGGTCATCGCCGTCGCAATTCTGCCAATGGTCGTGACCTCCACGGCTCTCGCACAGAGCGTGCAGGTCGGAACGGCGCAGAATGCCCTCGGAGACCTGTTGGTGGTGAGGTCCGATGGGATTCAGGAGAAATTATCCGGCAAGGGAACGTTGCCGCTCTTCGAGGGAGATGTTCTAAAAACCGACGCCGGCAGCCAAGCTCTGATCGAATTCAAGGATGGCGTGCAAGTCGCCTTGAATGAGAATACGAGCTTCAAGATCCTGTCCCGCTGGGAAAAGGGAAAACCTTCTACCCGCATCATCCGGTTGAAACAAGGTGAAGTGTGGGTCAAAACCGGCGAGGGCCCAAAAGCGTTTGAGGTTGAGACCCCCGTGGCAACAGCCTCCGTAAAAGAAACGGAGTTTAATATGAAAGTTCAAGAGGGTGGCCAGTCGGTCCTGACCGTGATTAATGGGATCGTGGAGTTCGGCACGGCTTTCGGGACCTGTCCGATTAAGCCTTCCACGATCAGCTACGGGGTCCGGGGAAAAAAATGCACGAAGCCGGCCCCCACTGATGTCAAACCGGCGACCGCCTGGACCACAGCGGTGCTTCAGAAACCGTAACCGGCGAAGACCCTTGAACTTCCCGGGTAGTGGCCCATACAATGAGTGAATGCCGAATTTTATCAAGGTTGCCGAGCTTTCGGACATTCCACCGGGCACCGCCAAAGTTGTGGAAGTTCAAAATGTCGCCGTCGCCCTCTTCAATCTGGAGGGCCAGATCTATGCCATTGATAACATGTGCCAACACGCTGGAGGTCCACTCGGCGAGGGAAAGATCAAGGATGATGTCGTCATTTGTCCCTGGCATGGATACCGCTACAGCATCAAGACAGGCCGATACCTCAAAAATCCCGACATGAGTGTGGCATGTTATGCAGTACAGGTGGAGGACGGCAAGATTGCCGTCTCCGTGATCCCGTGAAAATTCTTCTCTTCATACTTGGCGGGGCGTTCGCACTGGCGGTGGTCGCGGCCGCCGCCCCCTCTCCGGCCCCTGACCAGAAGCCCGGACAAGAATTTCCCAGCCTTGGCAATGCGCATATCCAACGCCTGGGAGAGACCCACGTTCCGTATAACAGCGACCCTCCGACGTCCGGGCCGCATATGCCCTCTATTGCGCCCTGGGGTATGTACGATCAACCCATCCCCAAGGAATACCAGGTCCATAATCTCGAAGATGGCGGCGTGTTGTTGCAGTACTCCTGCCCCAAAGGGTGCCCCGAACTGATTAAGAAGCTGCAAGCGCTCCTCGTGAAGTATAAAAAGCGCGCGGACACCGAAAAGAAATATCTTCACTTAGTCATTGCGCCCTACCCGCAGATGGATAGCCGTCTCGCGCTGACGGCCTGGACGCGCCTCGATAAGCTCGATGACTTCGACGAACCCCGCGTCGACCGGTTCATCGAAGCCTACGTCGGGATCGACCATCACAAGAAATAGTAGATCGGGGTCAGAGTCGATTTATCACTTTAGCACGACAGCCCTCCGATCGATAAATCGACTCTGACCCCAATTTACGGCACGGTATTACGTTGACGCCGACACTGCCAAGGCCGAAGTCCATACCAGCAGTGACCAATCCACTGACAAGACCTGCCAATGCCCCACGCCCAATATCGCGATGTGTCAAAGCTGCCCCTACCGCTCCTCCAGCAATCGGCCCGGCAACAAAAGTTACCGATGCGGTTATCGCCGTGGTCCGCGTGTACGGATCTGCGTACACCGCATAGCCAGGCAGAAGCGCCCAGGAAGCGATACGTACGATTGGATTTTGAAATGCACGATCGACAAACTTCCCGATGCTGCCTAGAAATGCATGGCCGGTGGGATCTGTATAAGAAGTCAATAAAAGACTCCCGACCCCTTTTACTACTTGACCGTGCTCGCGCCGAAGGCCGTGCGCGTGGTGCAGGGGCGAAAGTTTTGCTGCACGCAGGTGGCATTGCCGATGTTCGCATAGGTGTACGTCGTCACGACGCCGTTGCCGAAGGTCAGTGTCCCCGGTTGGCCTTTGGAATTGTAGCCCGCGTATTGTCCATAGATCGTCGCGCCTTCGTAGACTTTGAGCAGCAGCGGGCCGTTGTAGGCATAGGTCGCGACGCCATTGTTGGGATAGGTGATGGTTGCGATGCGCCCGGCGAGATCATAGCTGGTCTGTGTCGTGTAGGACTGCGCATCGATGAGCTTGTCGGTCCGCGTGGTCCGCCCCACAGTATCGCAATAGAAGATCGCGGACAGTTAGAAAACCCGAACGTCCCCTTTTAGTGCCTTTTAGGTTCGCCTTGCGGCCGACCCTCAATGCATGAGACAGACGCTATCCCTGAACGTCTAATGAAAAAGAATGTGCGGGTGAGAAAGACTGTGGCGAGCGGAAGTTTACGATTGCACACGAGCGTGAAGAGTGATGTAGAAGACGGCGGCTGGCGTTGTGTCATTGCAAGACCTGGCCCTCATTTTTCGTCTTGAAATGTCTCAGTCCTGCTGCGGATTTGAATTTGATAGCCGCGACTTGGAAACTCTCACAAATAAACTCTGACACTGGTCGGCGCCAGTGTTTCCGCGGTGTGTAAGACTAAGTTTCGTCTCTTCCAGACGTTTGAGGATTTTCTGAATAATGTCCACGGATACCTTTTTGTTTTCTAACAATTGCTTAAGCTCTTCGATAGCGTCCTGTACGACCCCACCATTGCCCTCATTCTTCGCAAGCCTCACACCTTGATTGTATGCCTCCTGTGCTTTCCCTGTTTTACCAGTGCTAAGTAAAAACAAACCCCTTTGAAAATACGCTTCCGAGTTCTGTAGTTTGTCATTATCTACGAGTTTTTGATTAACTTCTAGAGCTTCTAGAAAATGGCCCTCCCGGAACAGTTCATAGCCAAGATTGAGAAGAATCCAAGAATCGTTCGATCCTTTTCTAACCGCCTGCTTCAGATCCTCTAATGCTGCTTTGTTATCATGAATTTCTAAGTAAGCCCATGCGCGCCGACCTAATGCTTCGCGGGCGTCTGGCGTTTGCTTTAATGCGTCATTAAAGTCATTCAACGCTTTCTGCACATCTCCGAGGCACATGAACAAGGTGCCTCGCTGTATCAATACGCCAACAGAGTGAGAGTCCAAATCTAAGGCATGAGAAAGGTCTATGACCGCATCGTGATAGCGCGTCAGTCTGGCGTTCGCCAAGCCACGATTCTCATATACGGCTGCCTCGCGCTCCCCAAGTTCGATTGCCTTGGTTAGATCATTAAGAGCGTTTATTGGTTGATCAGCGGCTAAATACGCGGCTCCCCGGTACCGGTAATATGAGGCCTTATCAGGATTCAAAGAAATAGCTCTGGTCGCATCCGCGATAGCCTCTTTCACCTGATTAAGCTTTCCGTAAATTGATGCTCTAAAGATGTAGCCATATGGATTTTGCGGATTCAGATCTATCGCACGAGTCACGTCAACAAGAGCCTTGCCGTATTCCTTCAAACCGGTGTAGGCATTGCTCCTTCCTAAAAGGCTCTCGTATGTCCTATCTCCGCTATTTATAGAATCAGAAAAAAGAGATGCAGCCGACTCATATTGATTTGCATCAAGGGCCGACACTGCACGTTGAAATACTTCTACATCTCCACGACTTTGACGAGAGAAGGAGCCATCGGCCTTTGCCACACAGTAACTCCCTGCGCAAATGGTAAAAGCCACAAAGGACGCAAAGATTAGGTGCATTTGAATACCTCCGAACAGTTCCCGAAATATGCACGACAAAACCTTACTTTTTTGGTATCGAATATGGGTCTGCCTGTAGAGATGGGGGAAATATTTGGTCTTGTCCAGGTCGTATATCCATAAGCAATCCACTTCTGCGATCAAAAAATCTGTAACCTTCTTGGCCTCTGTAGGAAGGATGCTTGTTAAGAATGAATTCTTCTCTGTCCATATTGCGCGATGATTTACCGCAACATTCCTCTAGAACCTCATGATATTCCGTTGAGTTGCGCGGCAATTCTCCGAGAGCGTCACCAAGAGGATTCTCTGTTACAGGATTTGGCGGCGTTCGGGAGCCTCTGTTGGCCGCTTCCATGTAACTTCCCTCAGGGCTGGCGGCTGGCGTCTGGTTAGTATTCAGCGCCAAGGCCTGCTGGCCAGCGGCCTGATAGGCAACTAAATCAAAAAACAATCCGGGTCAGAATAAAGGGGACATTCCGGTTTTTGCTTTAGCCATTCTGGCTGTTGCGCTGTCTAATCTGCAAGATGCCTCGCCAACCTCGCGGACAGATACATGGCTATGTGTACCACGTCATCAATCGGGGGAATGACCGCACGACCGTCTTCCATGACGAGGAAGACTACGCAACCTTCATCTCCCTACTGGCAGCGGCAAAAACCCGTCATCAGGTGAAATTGTTGGGCTTTTGCCTGCTCTCCAATCATTTTCACATTGTGCTAGAACCGTTGAGTCTCAGCTCCCTCAGTGGATTCATGCATTGGTGGCTGACAAGTCACGTCCAGCAGCATCGCCGCCGCCATTGTGGGTCAGGCCATATTTGGCAAGGACGCTTTAAGAGTTTTCCGATACAACAAGATCGTCATTTACTGATGGTCCTCCGCTATATCATGTTAAATCCAGTGCGCGCGGGGTTAGTTACGCATCCAGATCAGTGGCCATGGTCAAGCCTCCATTTCGCTCCTCTGCTCGACCCCTGGCCGATCCCGACGCCCTCGTCATACAACGAGTGGCTTGAAGAACCGTTGTTGGAGCACGAGCTGCTAGCGTTGCGAACAAGTGTAAATCGGCAAGCCCCCTTCGGCGCGCCACTGTGGCAGGTGCTTGTGGCGGAAGACTTACATCTCGAATCAACCCTACGACCTCGGGGACGCCCGAGACTGTGTTCAGAAAACCGGAATGTCCCCTTTTAATCACTCAGAGCAACGGCGAGAAGAGACGTGTTCCCAGTTGACCGGAGCCTTCGAGATGGGCGACCCCTTTTTACTTTCCGACCCCTTTTTACTTTCTTTAACTCTTTTATGTCGGTCTATGCCAATACATCCCATTCATTAGGTGTAATGCCAAACTCGAACTCGGCTTGTGCAATCGCATCGTCTAAGGTTTCATGATAGGTATCGGTCAATTCACAACCAGATTTGTCTAAATAAATAAGATAAACGCCAGGGTTCCCAATATATCGTACAATTTTTAGTTCGCTAGGCGCAGGCAGTTCATCGGCTCCCAGGTAATGTCGAGTTTTTCCAGTCGGTTTATGCGTGGGTCGCAAATTTATTCTGCGCAAAATTTGAACGTGACTCATGCTCCGCCTACGGGATTATATTAACCTTCGTATTCTCAATTATTTTCCCACCCTTCCCATAGGGTATGTCAAAAGATTCAAAATGTGCATGGTTCCCAGATCCAGCGATCTCATGTGCACCGTACCTCAGTTGATTTAAACCATCTTGTGAAATAAATCTGCCCGGACTGACTTCCTTGTAACCGACGCCAAGCCATTTTTGTGCGGCAGTAAGAAATTCTCCTTCTGTAAGGGTACCCCCAAAGAACTCGGGCGCGCGTCCCCTTAAAAATGCTCCCGCCGCCTGGGATCCCAATTTTAATTCTGTTCCGACAAGTGGGATAATCGGCAGCGCTCCACTGAGATAATCCCAAATCCCGGCCTTCGGGTCCAATGCGGCCTTTCCAAGGTCATATCCCGGCAAAAAGCCGAGGAAGAAATCTTTTACGCCTGACAACAACGCACTTCCTATAGCCGGATTGCCGATAATTGGGCCCTGTACAGGTGTCAGAAGAATCGGCACCTGAAAAGGATTTGATGTCCCACCTGTGATCGAGTTGCCTGAAATGCTGATTGGCGATGGCGGCGTGGGGGTTGCTCCGCTTCCCACAGGGCTTTGTGGGGCGCTGCTCAGATTAAACCCCTGTTGGCTTAAGAATTGCTGAATAACGTTAAACTGATGCTGCGAACTGGCGTGAGAGAGTAGGCTTAAGCCAAACTGGAGAATATTATTGCTCAGATCAAATCCGGCAAGACTATAATTTCCGAAGTTCGTGTCGAGGGTTGGGCCACCGAGCGAGGTGCATAAGGTGCACGTCAGATTGCCCACCCCAAAATCAAGATCATCATTGCCGCTGGGATCGACCCTGTTCATCGGATTATTGCGCGTGTAACTGTACCGGTTGAAGGATTGGGGGTCGTTCGGGTAAGGCACCCCCGAATCCGGAGACATGAACCGCCCGAGCGTCGCGTCGTAATACCGGGCGCCGTAGAAATACAGCCCCGTGCTGCTGTCGAGTTCCTGGTCGGTATATTTGTAGGGCACATTAGCCGTGCCGGTATTGAGGCGAGTGGCGCCAAAGGCATAGTAGGCGAGTGTTTCCTCCACCAGGCCGGTTGAGGTCGTCACGAGACTACTCGAGCCCAGATGATCGGCGTGATAGTAATCCACGGTGCCGTTCGTGACTTGCTTGACCGCAATGCGCTGACCGCCGGCAAAGATGTACCGCATGCAGGTCGTGCCGGCCGGGGTCGTCTCGCACTCATAGAGGTTGCTGATGTAGCGCACAATATCCGTGCCGCCGCTGATCGGCCAACTTTTCTTCACTCGGCCGCCATCACCGTCATAGGTCATGGTGGTCGAGACGCCGCCGCTCAGGAAGGTGAGTGGACGGTTCTCCGGATCGTACGTCATGGTGCGGCCGGCGCTCGTTAGCATATTGCCGTTGTTGTCATACGTGTACGTGTTAGCCCCCGCCGTACTGACCGCATGCGGCCGCACACTGCTGAGACCGCTGGCAGGATAGGTATAAGTACCCAACAAGGTATTGGAGAGTATATTGCCGATCTGGTCATAGCTATACGTGTGGCTATATACGCCTGTCACACCGGTGAGCCGATTCAATTCGTCGTACCCAAAAGTCTGATTCCCGTTGATTGGATCCGTGATCGACAGGACCTTGCCGCCGCTGTCATAAGTATACGTGAGGTTCTGATACGTCGAGGCGCCCAAGGCCGTGCGGGTCGTGCACGGGCGAAAGTTTTGTTGCGCACACGTGCTGTTGCCGATATTCGCATACGTGTACGTCGTCACCACGCCGTTGCCGAAGGTCAAAGTATTCGGCTGGCCCTTCGAGTTGTACCCTCCGTACTGCCCATAGATCGTCGCGCCTTCATACACTTTCAGCAGCAGTGGCCCGTTGTAGGCATAGGTCGCGACGCCGTTATTGGGATAGGTGATGGTCGCGATGCGCCCCGCGAGATCATAGCTGGTGTAAGTCGTGTAGGGTAGGGCATCGATGACTTTGACCGTCTGCGTGGTGCGCCCCACACCATCGTAGTAAAAGGTCGCCGTGCCGGTCGCATATTGTACAGACGTGAGCCGGCCGATACCGTTACTGGTGCTCCCGTCGTAATTGTAGATGACATCGCCGCTGCCCTGCGCCTTTTGCGTCAGATAATCTTTTTGGCTGCGCCGGTTCAAGGCATCGAAAAGGAAGTAGAGATTCTGTAGCTGCTAATTCTGAAATGATGCCTGGCACGGAATAGCTAACGAGCGCCATGGCACTTGAATCCACATTGCGATCACGGGACCGCCCCCGTAAACCCAAAACAAAGTAGCCTGTCCCTTTTTTAGGTTCCTGTGACTTATAACAACTCTAAGATAGTTCCTGTACCCACTAGCCGAAATCCTTCCCGTACTTCGAAAGACGCATTCGCATTCAATTTGCTACGTATGAGTTCTGGAGAGATTACAGTTACGATAGCTTCGCATTCCTCACCAGGCAAAACGCGATCTCGATTTTCAAATGTGAAGTGAGCAGCATGTTGATTCTTTTCGTTTGCTTCAAAAGTGATCGCTGAGGCGTATCCAGACAAAGCAAAGTCCTTCCGACCACCTTCGTCGGTCTTGAGAAAACGTAATTTAGCTCGAAACGCAGTTCTACTCATTATTTTGTTCCATAAGGTACAGAAGGCAGAGGAGTCGTGCGAGACAGACTATTCAGCTCGTTTAATTGTTCTGAACGACACACAACACATAGACGAGAATCCAAAGAAATAGCAGACCGGGGTCAGAGTCGATTTAGCACGACAGCCCTACGATCGATAAATAGACTCTGACCCAAATTTACGGCATGACTTCGGCAGCCGGGCGGGATAATGGAATGACCGCCTCAGGCGACAGCCGTACCAACCAGAGGTATTCCCATTCCACCCAGCGATGGGTCTGGTCGCCCGGCAAGCGTAGTTCCACCTTCACAAGGTACCCCTCGCGATCCTGGGTGCGGTTGTTCCGCTGCACCGTCCAATCACTCATGGACGCAGATCGGTCTTTTTTCTCATTGACGCGCATGATCCCGTCGAGTTCCTGACGAATCGACGGCGCATTTCGGGCCGGATGGGTTTGCACTAACTTCAAGGCCTGCGCCGCTTTCGGGTCCGACATCGGATTGAGCGGCCGCCAGAAGAGGTAGGCCCCGATGCCTCCGATCAACACCGCGACCAGGCCCCATTCCAGCCAGCGGACCCACCACGGCCGTCTCTCGACGTCCTGACTACGCTCGGCGCTCATCGCTCAAGGCCGGGCTATGTGCCGGGCTATGTGATGGGATCGGCGTCACCTTGACAACCAGGAAGACCATTCTG
>DASXSU010000077.1:0-10177 GCA_036505795.1 Nitrospirales bacterium | reverse complement strand
CTTGGTCATGACATCTTTGACTTGCATGGCGTGTCCTCCTTGTAGCCGTCGAGCTATGGCCGCCGTGTCGGCGGGCAATGAGCTCGGCAAATTCCTTCTCACACGCGATCCTTTATGCCACTCACTCCCTTTTCTTGAGCGCAGTGAGCACAGCAGTAAATGACCCCTTTGGCTTCTACCCCATGGCCGAGGATCTTGCACCGGCAATGGGCACACGTCGGAGCAAGCGCATGGACGGCGCACTCAAAGCTATCAAACACATGAGACTTGCCGGCCAGTTTGACCTCAAAGGATTTCTCATAATCATTACCACAGACTTCGCATAGAGCCATTCTCCTCTCTCCTTTCCCTATTGTCGGACGCCCACGATTTTGCCTGCGCTCATCACTGTGTGTTCTCAGAGGTGCTGTCTTAAAATATCGGCGAGCCCTTCAATATACAATGCTACGAAAGCTTCTCGGGAAGATACTGGAAGCCCTGTGTCCCCGCACCTGCCGTAGGGGCCACCCATGGGTATAAACAAAAAGCCGCTTGAACACGTAAATGTCGAATGTGTAAGACGAAACGCGCTGTGCAGGTCATGGGTTTAGAGTCTAATGACAAGAGGGAAGGGGAATATGCTGGACCGGATCAAAGCATCACGTAGTGATGGGCCTCAGCCGTCGGCCTCCCGCCCGATGCCGCTACTCAGGTGGGACACATCATTGCGCTGCCCGCTTCGCTGGAGAATCGCACGAACGTGCTCCACGCCTTTGATGCTTGGATGAACCGGGCTCGGGACCTTGCCTTTCAACAGCATGCGCACTCCCAGCGGAAGAATATGAAGAAAGCGCCCGAGATTCAGGCCGATGACTTTCAATGGCATTAGAGCCTCATTCAACCGGCCATACTTCGCGATCAGGTCTCTAAATCCGATAACATGCCTCGCTCCCTCCGTGTGAGTGAGGCCTCGGTCGATCGCGGCCCGGCGAAGGCGGATGATCGCCTCCATGGGTTGCACATCCTTGGGACAGACCTGCACACAGAAATTGCAGCGGGTACAATCCCACATGCCGGTGGGCTTCTGAAGCGCCGCCAACCGCGCGGTTCGGGCATCTTCAGCTTCTCGTGCGTCTGCCACAAACCGGTAGGCCTTTGCCAGCGCAGCAGGTCCGAGGAAACGCCGGTCGGCCTCGTGCGACGTGCAGGCGGCCACGCAGGCGCCACACATGATACACGCATCCACATTATGGAAGGCGTAGGTGTTCAGACCCGCGGAAGGCGCTCCAGGGGAGCTCTCAGCAAGCAGCCAGGGGACAATCGCGCGGGTCTTCTCCCAAAATGAGCGCATGTCCACGGCAAGATCCTTGATCACGTCTAGATTCTTCAGCGGCGCAATTCTAATGTTCCCATACCGTTCCCATTCTCTTCGCACAGACGTGCGGCAGGCCAGTTGCTCAGCGCCATTGACGGTCATCGCGCATGATCCACAGATCGCCGAACGGCAGGAATAACGAAAGGTGAGACGGCCGTCCTGCTCGTTCTTGATACGGATCAAGGCATCGAGGATCGTAAGGCCTCTGGGAGCCTCGAGATGGTAGACCTCGTCATGCGGATGTACGTCGATCTCGGGATTATATTTCTGAATGGTGACGGCGAGGCGCACGACAGCGGCTACTGGATTTCCAGCACCTTGGGGAATTGCGTGAGATTCCGACATCCATCCGGCGTGACGAGAACCATGTCCTCAATGCGCGTCGCCCCGATCTCTGGATAGTACAGGCCGGGTTCCACTGTGACGACCTGTCCCGCTTGCAATCGGGAGCCTGACTTGCTGATTCGCGGCGACTCGTGGATGTCGAGACCGACGCCATGGCCGGTCCCATGGAAATATCCCTGCATGCGGCCGTTGACCAGACCGGTTTTGAATCCTGCATCTTCGAAGCGACGGTTTACTTGGGCATGAATTTTCTGACCGTCCGCGCCGTCCCGCACCGATCCAATCGCTTCTTCCTGCGCCGCCAGCACCGCATCGTACAGGCGCTTCATCTCAGGTCGGGCTTTCCCTTTGAGGACCGTGCGACTCATATCCGCAAAGTAGCGCGTGGCCACATGGCGCGGAAAGACATCCATGACGATGGCTTCGCCGGCCTTGAGTGCGCCGGAGCCTTCGTTGTGAGGATCACAGGCCTGCACGCCCCCCGCAATAATCGTATGCTGTCCCACGCAATCCCGCTCCATCAGAGCGACATTAATGAGCTTCTTGATCCGCTCTGACGTGACCGGTTCTCCTTCATGCACAATTAGGCCGTTTCGGATTGATGCGGCCGACAGCAACTCAATGGCGCGCTGAACCGCCCATTCCACGGCACGCTGAGCGGTTTCAATGGCCTGGACCTCGTCCGGTGTCTTGAGGGCACGCTCCTCGAAGAACGGCTCCGGTTTGCTGACTAATTCGTATCCGCGCGCCTGAAGTTGGCGGGCATGTTCAAAGCTGAAGTTTTCGGGAACAACCAGGCGACTGATCCCCCGTTCGCGCAACAGGGCGTCCACGACGGCGATGGAGGTGGGGGCAGTGACGCCCTGGCGCTTGACGCGTTCTTCATATTCAGAATACGAGAGCACCGTGTCGACCGTCGCGGTCGCCCTGGCTCTGTCGACTTCAAGATCGCTCATCAACAAAATGCGTTCGCCTTTCAACCGGAGAAAAATAAATGAGTCGGGGGCTGGAAACCGGGTGGCATAGTAGAGATTCGCGTCGGTCTCACTCGCTGCAATGATTAAAATGTCAGGTTCTGTCGTCATGCATACCTCGTTCGGCTACCGCTCGACCCATACCATCACCATGAACCTATGAATAGGGTTTTCTCGTTGCACTCAGGATGACCGTGGAGCTCAGAATTATAGCGTATCATAGGTCAAAAAGTGGCACAGGGCGACGCCGGCTTCTTCGACGGCGCAATCAGCTCCTTCGGCAGCAAGAAGACATTCTTCATGATGTCAAAGGCCATCTCCCCGAGCGCTCCAACCCCGTAGGCGACGGATCGCCCAGGCAGCAATCGTACCTTCGGATCCTCCAAAGGCCCCTTCACCTCATAGAACGCCGTCACAAGATCCTGCCGATCTCCGATGAAGAGCTTTCCGAATACCGGCAGACTTTTCAGAGACTCCTCGTATGATCCCAATGGGCTTACCGCAACCACCATGCTCGTGCTGTTGTTGGGAATATCATACTCACCGGCCGCAGTCATCTTCATTATCGGGCTATCCACCACGTACTGAGTGACCTTCGCGATTCCATTCTTCACCACCACATTTGCGCTGAGGCAGTCGAACGGCATGCCTTTATTCGAAAAATCCACCTTCCCGGCCAACAAGGTCGGCAAATTCAAAATTCCGATGATCTTCGAGGTCGCCGACATCCTTTGAAAATACCCTTTCGCAATAATGATATTGGCTTCGCCATTGAGGCTGTTGTAGGTGCCGGTTTCTCCTCGTAGATTGGCCTTCATGCTTAAGGCCCCCGTGACTGGAGGATTTTTCGTGCCAAAGGCCTGAAGGAACGGCACCACCGCCACTTTATCCAATATAAGGCTACTTTCCAAGGCGATGGGTTTATCCGGAAGCAGACCCATTGTCAGTTGACCGGTTACAAGTCCCACCGGAAGGGTGCCGTCAATCGAATCCACAATGAGCTTGTTGTTCCCCCCGGATAGTTTTGCGCCAATCTCTTCGAAATCGATGCCTTTATAGACGCCGTTCCGTATACTCGCCGTTCCGGAGAGTTTGGTGCCGGCGGTGATCGCCTCAAGCGCGGTCCGTATGGGCGACCGCGCTCCCTTGGGGATCAGCAAGTCCAAGTCCATTCCGGGCGACTCCAACACCACCTCCACAACCGGCGTACCCCGCCATCCCCGAATCGTCCCCTTGCCGCTGATGCGGCTATCTTCGATTTTAACGGACGCGCGTTCCACATCGATCCGGCTGTCCTGAAAGACCACATCGAGATGGAGGTCCTCGATGGAGTGCTCGAACCGTTCCATTGTGAACGCCGCATTCTTGATCGAGACTCGTCCTTGGATATTTGCCGTTCGCCAGTTGTCCATCTGCCCATCAAGCTTGATGTCTGCTTGCAGACTTCCATCGGTCAGCGTGACGGTGCTTGCTACTAAGCCCTTCGGCAAGGCGCGGAAGCCCACCGGTGCGACTCGCAAATGGGTCGAGAATCTCCTGTCTTCTTCCAGAGATACCTGTCCTCGGCCAGATATATGTACCGGCGGAATATCGAGAACGACGCGCTCGAACTTAAGCCGGTGTCCGGGATTCAACAAGAGACTAAATTCCAGATTGGTGGGAACGCCGTCTAGCTTTCCCCAGCCTGCCGCGGCTGCCAGGCCTACCTGCGTCAAGTCCAGCGATCCGCTCGCCCGAAGCTGATCTGCCGGGCCTGAGAGGTCCACCTTATAAGCCGTGGCGCCTTGGAGGGTCGCGGTCTCCGGCACGGTTCCTCCCAGCATCACCCACAAATCCTTCGCGTCGCCTCGGCCGCTCGCGATAAAGTTGTAGACGACTTTCTCCTTCGGCGGATAGCGGATATCTCCGTTTAGGCTCAAGGTCGCCTTTCCCACGACTCCCGTCACTTGCTCGAATGCGAGACCGTGAGCAATAGAATGCACTCTTCCGAAGACCCCGCTCACAGGAAACCCCAGTCGCGGGTCGGTAAAGCCGACGTCGCGAGCTTCCAGGTCCCACTCCACACGCAGGTTCTCCAAATCAGCCAGCGGGCCGGCCAGAAGGACGGTGGCGCTGGCTTCCCCTGCCAGGCCGATGAGCCCGCCGGATCCTTTCGGGAGCACGGCTTTTGGCGCGACTCTCGCGACAATCGCTGCGAGTTCTTGCGCGGCGAGGGCTCCCTTCACCGCAAGGTAGAGTTCCGGCCCTTCGCTCAGGTGCGTAATCTCGCCGCGTCCCGCTGTCACCACTGCTTCGCCGTACTTGCCGGTCGCCCGCTCGATCGTGATGCGATCGGTCTCCAATCGCAGTAGGCCACGCACATCAGACAGCGGCACGCGATCGGAGCCGATGACAGCATGGGCACCAAGCAGGTCCACCTCTCCTTGTATCGACACGGGCTGTTGAGTCGCCGCGTTTCCGCTAATCCGAAGCGATACCACTTTGATCGGCCCGCCCACGTCGCTGGTCTTCAAAAACCCCAGGCCATGATCACGCAGCAGGTTCTCCGGGAGACTGCTGAGCAGCGATTCCAAGCGGAAGGAGGTCGTCGTCAAGGACGCACTGAACCCCGCAGGCTTCGACAGAATTCCGTTGAGGACTGCGCTGCCGCTCAGTATCGTACCGGATGCATTGACCCAAAGATCCTTCAGTGTCAGTGAATCTTCTTCCTTGCCGGCCTGATATATGAACGCTGTCGTGAGATCCACAACCCCGTGCCCTCCGACAATCAGCGACCGTGTCTCAAGGAAGGGCGCCAGTTGACCAAGATTTAAGCCTCGGGCCTCCAATCGACCTTCTCCCCGTTCCGCCAGAGTGCCCTCCCGTGTGACCTCGCGTGGGGCCTTTGCATTCAGTGTGAGCAGGGACTCACCTTTGTCGTGGGGTATCGCGGCGGACAGCTTCGCGCTGATTTCCCGCGCACCGGACTTGATGGTCGTGTTGAAATGCTCGATCCTGAGCGTCCGAATCACGTCTGTCTGAAACTCCTCCGTGAAGGTCATGCGGCCCTCGACGATCGTAATCTCTTGCCCCAGCATAGGGACGGTCATCGATCCCTGCGCCGACGTGAAGAGGTCGGCGATGTTCAGTTTACCGTCCGCACCGCGAGTGATGCCCAGCACGGGGCGATCCATGATCACCCGCTTAACCACCACCTTTCGAGTCAGCAAGGGAAAGATGCGAAGATCCACGAAAAGACGATCCGCGGACATAAACGGCCTGGGGCTGCTCGCATCACGCACAGTGACGTTCTCGAGCGCGATCCGGACATGTGGAAAGAACTTGACCCGGGCGTTGCCAATTTCCACCTTCCGATTCAGCTGGGTCTCGAGCTGCCACACGAGGAGGGCTTTGTAATCAATGCTGCGAAGAATAAGGGGAAGGCTCAACCAGAGAGCGCCAAACGCTGCAAGAGGAAGAACGGCCCACCAAAGAAGCTTTCGACCAACTCGCGACACACACCGATATTACCTTACGGGAGATGAAATGCCAACCGGCGTAGGATTCACCAGCGTCTATCCAAAACTATGACGGCTCGATATAATCCGGCCCGGCCATGCCGGCATCAACCCCGCCGTTTCCTACCCGCATCCGATACAAAATCCTCGCGCTGCTGACGTTAATCAGCGCCATCACGTATGTGGACCGCGTCAATATTTCTGTTGCCGCTCGTCAGATGATGCCTGCGTTGGGCCTTGACGAGCTTCAAATGGGCTATGTCTTCTCGGCCTTCGTGCTGGGATATGCTCTCTTCCAGATTCCGGGAGGCTGGCTAGGTGATCGGTGGGGGAGCCGCAAAGTGCTGACAGCCGCAGTGCTCTGGTGGTCCTTCTTCACCGCCTGCACGGCAGTGGCCGGGACGTTGCCATCTGCGGAATGGTTCGGCGTCCTGGGCTCATTCATTCTGGTCCGTTTCCTGATCGGGGTGGGTGAAGCCGCAGCGCTACCCAATTTCAACCGGACGGTGGCGGACTGGTTTCCGCCTCGAGAGCGAGGTTTCGGGATGGGGGTCTCAATTGGCGGGATCGGGATCGGAGCATCCCTGACGCCGCCTGCGGTTGCGTGGATCATGGTGAACTATGGTTGGCAATCTGCCTTTTACGCCTCGGCATTGGCCGGAATTCTGATTGCAGTGCTCTGGGGATGGTACGCCAGGGATCGACCGGCACAGCACACAAGTGTCAATCAAGCCGAGCTCAATGACATCAGAAGTTCACTTCTGACTTCTTTACCCATCGGCAAGGACGTGATTTCAGCCTCAACCCGCCAAGGCACAGGGCCGGCTGAGGGGGAATCGGTTCCCTGGGGGGCGTTTTTTCGAACGCCGTCCGTCTGGTGGCTGGTGCTTGCCTACTCCTGTCTCGGTTATGTGGCCTATGTATACATGACCTGGTTTTATCTTTACCTCGTCAATGTACGCGGCTTCGACGTCTTGCGCGGAGCCTTCTTCGCGATGGGACCTTTCATTGCAATGGCGCTGTTCTGTCCCTTCGGCGGTTGGCTGACGGATCGACTTGCCGTCTCCCTCTGCGTGAACCACGCGCGTTCCTATGTCGGCGGCGGAGGAATGCTGATTTCTGGATTATGTATTCTTGCCGGCGCGTGGGCGGCAGAGCCGCATCTGGCGATTCTTCTGCTCTCGCTGGGGGCGGGCTTTCTCTATTTCACGGTGGGCGCCTTTTGGGCCAGCACGATTGACTTGACGTCTCGCCACGCGGGCACGCTGTCCGGCGTTATGAATACCGGCGCCAACATCGGCGGGACCATATCACCGACTTTAACGCCCTGGCTGGCAGAACAGTTCGGCTGGAATGTATCTCTGGGCTTTGCGGCGTTTGTGGCCGTTATCGGTGGCATGCTGTGGCTATTGATCAGACCAGGAGATGGATTAAGCGCAGGCCAAATTGACTTCCCGGCACGCCTGCCTGAAAGGAACTGAGATTGCGAAGGTTGTGCGAGATTACTTGGAGGGACCGGGGGCTGCCGGGGCTTCGGGGGTTGCTGTGGCCGGCGGCGGACTCGGATTGATCCTCACGCCCCGCCGAGCGAGCTCTTCGACGATCAGTGAGGCGCCGGCGTTTCCCTGCTGAGCAAGCTCGAGCGTTTTCTGGGAGATGACCTCCAACTGGGTGCGCAGCTTCCTGGCCTGCTCGATCGTCGGCTCCTGCGCAACCTTCACGGACTGCAGCACCCCCCGCTCGCGCACGAGCTGGTACGTCTGAAACCCGGACCATGTCACCATGGCGATCGTTATGAGCGTGACCGCCGCCCACGGGTTCGGACGCTCCTGTCGGCTTCCAGAGTCGTCGGGATTCATCGTCGGCTCATCGCGGGCCTGTTCCCGCCGGCGTCTGAGCGGGCGGCGCCGGCGTCGTCTGAGGCGCTACGTTAATGGTAATGCCTTGCTGGCTAAGGATCGACTTCAGCGCGTCATCCTTGTTGCGCACCGAGAGGTTGGCAATGGCGTTGACGATATCGCGCTGAAGGGCCTCCAGTTGCACCGTCTGCTGAATGTACTGGGCCCGTGAATTGACCTCTGCCTGGAGCGTTCGGTTCCACTCGAAGAGGATCATGTTCGTGAGAACCAGGCCGATCCCAATTGCGGCAGCCACCGTCACCCAAGCCTGCCAGCGACCTACTCTCACTTAGCGCCAATCCGTCTGAATGTGCATCGCACCGTAGAGTACTATACCGACTGGCGGCGGAGCAAGCGTTGGAGGCAGCACGGGGGCTACCCCGCGGCCGACGACACGACCATTCTCCGCTGACGTCCCATGACGACGCCGGGCAGACATTCCGGGGGCACGTCAGAACCAGTCCCTTCACAGTGATTATCTGTCTCCTCAGCCTGCGTTCTTGACAATTCTGTCACGACCCACTAGCCTCCTCCGTCCGGCATTTCCCACTGCCCTATTCCTACCAAAGAGGAGGCCCACCATGCTTCCAGTTGTACGGCGAACGCGACGGTTTCTTTGCCTTGGAGGGTTCCTCGCAATACTGATCAACCCTCTGCCTGTGGCTGCCCATGATGAGGTCTTATATTTTTCGGGGCAAGTTGGCGGATCGTTTCCAGACCACTTCTCGAGCATCGACAACGTGGGTGGCAGTTTCGAGCCCGGGACCACGGCCAGCAGTCTCGAACTCCAAAAATCGCTCCTTTATGGCGCCAAGGTGGGCATGTATTCAAAGAGCGGCATCCTGGGGATGGAGTCCGAGGTCTTTAACACCAACCCCCACATCAAGCCGCAACGGCAGGTCTTCTTTGAGCCGACCTCCGGACCGTTTTCGTCCAATGTGGCCGGATCC
Source organism: Nitrospirales bacterium (assembly GCA_036505795.1). Classification (GTDB taxonomy): domain Bacteria; phylum Nitrospirota; class Nitrospiria; order Nitrospirales; family NS-4; genus NS-11. Next base: position 1,159 of record DASXSU010000077.1, on the reverse strand, counting down.
AGGACTCGTCTGACGACCTGGGCCGTGAATGTCGTCGGGCGGTATCCGCTTTGTGATCATATGGAGATATACGCTGGGATAGGCCCGGCGATGTTTTTTGCTCACATGGATCGGGAGGGACAGTCCCAGTCGAGCAACCGGTTCGGGCTCAACACCCAGCTTGGTATCAACTATGTTGTGGCGAGCCATTGGAGTGTGTTCGCGGAATGGAAGTTCAACCATACCCGATTCAAGTTCGCAACCCAGGGGGATACCGAAGGGTTTCACGCAACGTATAACGCGCACGGGGTGGTGGTTGGCATCACCCGCACCTTCGATGTGTCGTTACCATGGCAGTCGAAGATCACACTCAGAAATCTATTCAAGAAGCGGGAAGAATAGATACGGCTTCCTGAATTGCGGTAGGCGCGGCCCCAAAAAAGCAAGACTAGGGCGCACATGACGATGCTTGACGATGCCGTCTGTCGGGGAAGATGGCTGGAGCCGGTCTGTTTGTCAGGGAAACCCTTACAAGAAGTCTATGCCACAGGCCGGCAACAGTCGCGGACGTACATGGCATACCAAATGCTCACTGTTTAACACAGGCGTTTCTTCATGGACTGAATTCTCTCTCCTCACAATAAGGCCAAACGTGGCCAGAGAGAAGCATGCCGGGCTTTTGACCAGAGGAGGATGTCATGACCAAGTATAGCGGCCATCTAATTTCTCTCTTTGTTTTTACCACTCTGATATTCCAGAGCCATGTAGCCCACGCGATTCTTGGCACTCCTCAGAGTCAAGGGCAGCGCGGTATGGTGACCATACTGGTACAGGGGGACAGTCGCGTTCACACCGGTGTCCTCGTGGCTCAGGATCTTGTCCTCACGGGGAAGGAGTGGTTTACACCGAACACAAACCCGAGTGGTGTCACCGTTACACACGGAGTCGGTTCTGGTTCGCCGCAGGCCAAGCCAGCAGCTGACGTATGGCTGCACCCAAGCCTCGCTTTAGCGCTTCTTCGGGTGCCGGGAGGATTTTCGAATGGGGCAGTCTTTACGTTTGACCAACGCGCCACGCTTCCCAATAACGAACCCCTGTTCTGCCTCGGCTTTTCCCCCCAAAGCGTCTTAAAGCGGGCCGAACTCCAAGTCCAACGCTCCGCGGGAAACGGGTATGTCGC
>DASXSU010000076.1:0-15338 GCA_036505795.1 Nitrospirales bacterium | reverse complement strand
GTACATGGCGTCCCGTCAAGTGATGTTCTCAACCCAGACCAGCCTTTCCGCCAATGCTCCAGCCTTGAGCCTGTTATAGAGTTTGAGATCGGCTGTTATGAGTGGACATTCGGCGTTTACTGCCAGGGCCAAATACACACTGTCATAGAAGGTTCTGTCGTACTGTTCCGCCAGATCCCACGCGGCGATCATCAATGCGCGGGATGCGAATGTCTGGAGCGGGTAACGGTGAAAATCCCGTAAGAGGTCGCCCGCTACCTCACCGGACACCTCACGGCGGCGCCACTTTTTCCATATGACGTTGCCAACTTCCGCCCAAATGAGATCAGGAGCGAGCAACTCATAATTCGATGTAAGTATACGGCCGGCGGCCTCAGCATGGCTTTCCGGCACTAACCACTTAACGGCCACGCTCGCATCCACGACAAGACGGATCACCCTTCTCGGTCCTGGCGGATCAATTTCGCACTATCACTAAACTTGCGACCCTTGAGGCGTTTCTGCCACCTCTCTGAGACAGCCCTAGCTTCGGTCATCGTCATAGGAACCGTTTCTTCCAGAATGGACTTGACCTCTCGCTGCAAGGATCGCCCGTGTTGCTTGGCGCTCAGTTTAAGCCTCTCGATGGTGTGGGAATCCAAATCTCTGACCAGAATGTCGGGCATGTGTGCACCTCATTACCAATTAGCAAATGATATCAAAATGATATCACTTTTCTACATGTGAAACAAGCGATCCGGCAGGACCGGGTAGCTCGTGTCTTTTGACACACCGCCTTGCATCGATGTCACTCGACATGGTCATCCTGTGGTTCGACGAAGGATCTAGGCTTCCATACCTTGTCACCCGAACCCTTCGGCTTGTCATGCTGAAGTGAAACGAAGCGCCTTTCCCTCCGATCAGAGACTCTCCGAAAGAACGGGGTGTCAGTGATATATACGGCTTCGGGTTGCGGGAGATTTCGCTTAGGGTGCACGAACGGGTAGCACTAAAATCGGTTAATAATTTCAGTAAGATACGAGCCAATTATACATTCGTATAGTTAAGATGCCGAATTTGTCCATTGCTCCCGAATGCCCTCAGGGCTAAACGGAAGAATGTCCAACCTCATACCGGCCGACATCCGGCCTTAACTTTATAAGGAGGAATTATGAAACCGACTTTAATCCTAACGCTAGCTTGCGCTGCGACGCTTGGGCTCAGTACCGCCGGTATTGCCGAAGATCCGGTGGGGCGAGCAGATACAAACATCATCTCCCAAGGGGAGATAAAAGGGGAAGTGCTGAAAGTAGAAGGAGACAATTTCGTAGTGAAGGATGAGCGGTCTAAGAAAGAAGTCAGGTTCACTATTGAAAAGGATGTGAAAGCGAGCTTGGACCGTCCTTTGAAACAGGGGGATCGCATCGAGGCGTTTTTGACTCCTGAAGGTTATGCGAAGTCCGTGCGCTTTGAGGCCACGAAGGGAAGTGATACGGACCGGGCAGGCAAAGACCTTGGTGAGATCCAGGCCCCCGGAGGATTGTCCAAGGATTCTTCCGGAAAGAGTCGACAGAAGAAGGGCGGCATGAGCTCCCCTGAAGGATCAAATCCCACGTTATCGCCCGACGGCAAGGGCTCAGCCTCCGGCGGATAGGCTTGATTGCCCTTTGCCCCTGCGAGCAATCGGGCTGTTAGTGGTGAATTCACCGTCAAGACTGTCGATGTGGGCTCAAAAAAAAGGGAGGAAATTATGAAACCCTCTTTAACCCTCGCTCTGGCATGCATGATTGGGTTGGGAATGAGTACGGCCGGTTTCGCGGCCGACCCGCCAGGGCGTTCTGATGCAAAACCTTCGGATGCAAAAGCAGAGACAAAAGCGACACTTGCGCCGGCGGAGATTAAGGGTGAAGTACTGAAAATAGACGGGGACAATTTTGTGGTGAATGATGAGCGGTCGAAGAAAGAGGTCAAGTTCACTATTGAGAAGGATGTGAAGGCGACTTTGGACCGTCCTTTGAAGCAGGGTGATCGTATCGAGGCGTACCTGACGCCGGAAGGGTTGGCAAAGAAGGTCCGTTTCGAGGGAGTCAAAGACCAGGATATGCAGAACAGGGCCGGCAGAGATGCCGGTGGCAGTCCGAGCCCTGGAGGCTTCCCCCAGGAGATGCCAGCCAGCGGACAGAGCGGCCCGCAGGACCAGGGCGGCATGAAGGCTCCTGAAGGATCGAATCCGACATTGTCGCCTGGTGGCAAGGGATCAGCATCGGGCGGGTAGCAGCGGCGCGTAGCGGGCGGGAATAGGTTCTGATATCCCGCCCGCCGATGGCGTAGTGCTCACGCAAGTTCAGCTGACCACTGGGCCTGCCTCGCCGGGGACGAGAGGCTTCCCGGCACTCGCCAAGAACGACCACCCGCGCTACGCATTGTCGCTACACGAGGCTTAAAACACCGTTAAATAAGGGTGCTCGGACTGATGAGAGCGGTCTCGAGAGCTTTTTGATTGGCGCGGGTCTTCGCGGATACGCGTCGTCTGGTTTGCGTCTTGGCAGAGCGCTTGCGGGTCGCCTGCTTTTTTCCGCGGGTCGCCCCTGCCCGCTTGGCAGCTGTTGATGCGCGTCCTGTCGTCGACTTCCGCGCGCGTCCTGTCCGGCCTCGCGCTCGGGAAGCCACGGCGGTCCGTTTAGAGCGAGACTTGGTGCTGGATTTCTTGCCGCGGGATTTTGTTCCCTGACTCTTTGCCATGGCCTGACCTCCGTGATTATCGATTCAAGGACCGTAGCGCGGAAATGTCATATGGCGACGGAAATGTCAAGGCATGGACGAATCCACACGGCGTTCACGACTTGAACAAGGAGGACGGCAAAGCAACTCCCAGCGTTCGATCCGCGCGAAAACAAGAAAGGCTAGCGGAGGCCGCTGTTGCTGGTCGGATTGTCGAAGCTGCCTGGGGTGCAAGGAAACGTTCCGACGGTTATTCCGGAACAAGGTGGCGGCAGGGTCGGGCCCAGTTGCGGAAGAGTCGTACTGGATTGCGGCAGGGTCGTACTAGTCTGCGGAAGGGTTGTGCTGGACTGCGGAAGCGTCGTCATAGACTGCGGCAGTGTCGTACTGGATTGCGGCAACGTCGTACTAGTCTGCGGGAGGGTCGTGCTGGACTGTGGAAGCGTCGTCATGGATTGCGGCAGGGTCGTGCTGTTCTGAGGAAGCGTGGTGCTCGATTGGGGTAATGTGGTGCTGCTCTGCGGCAGCGTTGTGCTGGACTGGGGCAACGTCGTGCTCGACTGTGGCAGAGCGGGGCCAGTTTGTACCATTTCGGCTCCCGACTCAACAGCAGTGATACACATCATAAGAATTGCGGCAAGAAGCCCAGGACTCGTACGCATCAGAGAAGTTTATACCTTTATTCCCGCCATGTCTGCCGCCCGGTTTTAATTGTCTACCGAATTAGAACACCCTATTGTGTCTTCCCGATATCTTAGGCTATGTTCTTCGCACCGGAGGACCCTATGGTTACAGGCGCAAAAACTCGGCTTTCCCGCGGGTTGTTTCTCGATCGGGACATCGAGCGATTTCGAGGACATCTCGGCAAGTTTCGGTCCTTTCTATCAAAGGGGCCGTCCACCTCATCCTTGGCGGAATTCGATCAGGAGACCGACCGGCTGATCAGCCTGGTGTTCGGCGCAGCCTCAGAATTGCTGGAAGCGTACGAGTACGCGCAGCTCGGGGAAGCCTCGAGCATCGTTAACCTTCCTGAAGAGGCACAGGAACCTGGCGCCCAGGATGTGGATCGCGAAAGCCTGCAGCAGCGCAAACGGGTGCTGGAGAGCTGTGTCTCGGAGCTCGAAGCCCGACGCTCAGACGCCTTCCGCAAGCGTCGCCTGGAGAGCTTGAAAGCCCCCCACGTCTCGCACTTCATGTCGCCCGAGATCCATAGCTTGAGCCAGGATGCGGTACTGGTGGAGGCCGGAAGCTTGCTGAAGAAACACAAGATCGGCTCACTGCTGGTGAAGGACGAACAGCGCTATGTGGGGATTCTGACGGAGGCAGATATCTGCCGGAAGGGTGTGGCCCAGGGATTGGACCCCGCCAAGACTCCGGTGAAGACCTGCATGAGCAAACCGATCATCTCCATCGAAGCTCAGGAGCCGATTCTTGAAGCCGTCCAGATGATGAAGGCCAAGGGTGTTCGGCATCTGGCCGTGACGGAGAACACGACGATCGTGGGCATTCTCTCCGTGGCAGACGTGGTGCGGTACTACTCCGGCGTGGATTAAGGCCAGCCGCACATTCTCGCTAGCGCACCACCGGCGACGTCGGCGTCCCCCACATGCGGGGGAAGACATGGATGAAATCGCCCCATGCGGCGTTGATCTCGGTTGGCCCCTGCCATTTGACCGTCCCATCTTGGTACCCATCATGCTGGTACCATAACAGCGTCCCATCCGCTTTCAGTCCGTAAATCATGCCTTGTCCCGGTGAAAACACGCGTTTGAAGCCTGTCCAACCCGTACCCACTTCTTTCGGTCCTTCCCATTGGGGCTCTCCCGTGAGGTAGGCTTTATGGCGATACCAGAGCAGCCGCCCATCGGGCGTGACCGCATACATGATACCCTCGCCGGTCGAGAATACATGCGCAAACGTTTGCCAACCTGAGCCCACCACGCGCGGGGCTGACCACTTCGGCGGCTTGGCCGGATCGGCCACATCATTGTGTCGATACCAATGCAACGCGCCATCCGGTTGGATGCCATAGAGCACTCCATCGCCGCCGCCCACTATCTTTTTGAACTTGTTCCATCCCGTACCCACATCAACCGGGCCCTTCCAATTCATCGTGCCGTCGAGGAACCCGTCGTGCCGGTACCACTTGAGGACACCATCCGCAGTGAGACCATACATCGCCGAGAGGCCGCCGGGAATGACCTCGCGAAAGCTTGCCCAGCCGGTACCCACCTTCTTCGGCCCTTCCGTCTTGTGAAAGACGCGCGGGCCCGGCGCCTTCGGTACCAGCGCTGCGGCCTGTGTTGCCGTCATCCCGGGCCCTATCTGCGTGACCGTTGTTCCGGGCGCGGTCATGGTTGTTCCTGTTTTTGGCTGCACCTTTCCAATTCCCCGGCCCTCGACTCCGGTCCCCTCTATGGGTGCCGGTTCCTGACTCTCGACCCCAGTCGGCTCGTCAAGACCCCTCGTGCTGAGCTCCTTCAACACCCCGCCGACCTTGCCCGCCGGCTGCACCTGCATCTCTTTGAAGTTTTGTTCCTTGGGTGGATTTTTGTCTATGCCGATGACGTGTTTGTGCCACAACAGCTCTCCATTGGCTTTTGTCACATAGAGAAACTGGTTCGAGTAGTATGTGTAATCGAATGTGCCGATGAACTGCTCGCGTGTCCCGCCGTATTTGGCAAGACGCTCCAGCTTTTCGGCCAAGAGAGCCATCGCTCCCACGCCGTAGTCAGTCTCCATCTCATCCTCATTGGCGACCACACGATCCGCGCGCCCTCCCCACTGCTCCCAAAGCGATATTGCCTGCGATCCATAGACGGGGTTTGCTGTCGCTGCCGTCAGCCGTTGCTGCTGCTCCTGCGCCGACACGGTCCTTGCCGGGCGAACGCTCAGCATGCACATATCTTTGTTGTTCGGCATCGTGAATGTGGTTGTACCCACACCTCTTTTCGTCAGGCGCATCCAGTCGTCGCAAAAAAAGTTGGCGTTGCAGACGCGGTCCGCAGTCGGATACCGGCTTACCGGCTCGATATAGCATGCCACCCTCTTCATGATCTGCTCCGGCAGCGTGATCCCATCGTCCTCCGCGCCAAACTCCCGCCACGTCGGTCTGACGCTCAGAAACGCCGCGTGTTTCAGCAAATCCTTACCGTAGGTGCTCATGATGAGCGCCGTATTGCCGTTCAACGCGTACTCCACCGCGGCCATATAGAGAAGAAGCGCGCTGGCGTAGTACTCAAACGTGGGCAGGACCTTAAATGAGGCTGGTAGCAGCTGCGAGTGCAGCTTGCCGTCCGAGCCGGTAAAGACATGCATGTCGCTCCACCGCCATAGATCGCGGTCGACATCGGTCGTGGGCAAGAACCTCCCGGCGATGATTTGTGCCTCCGTCACAATGCTGTTCTTGTCATACTGGTCCGTCGGCCGCGCACTCAGTTGAGACGTCAGAAGCTTCATCCGGTCATGGCGAGCGAGTAATTCCCTCATACGGTCATTATTTGCGTTCCTGAATCCCTCATCACGGATTGCATTCACCTCCGCCTGAAGAATGTCGAGGCGCTTTTGAAGTAGATCCATTCGCGCGTTGAGCGCCTTGAGCGCTTCGCCGACGGGATCGGACCCGGTCGCCATACTCTTAAGAATCCCCCATGCAATAGTCAGCACGATGCCGGCAGGAGGATACGCGACCGAGATCACGCCAATTGTCGTGTCAATAGCCTTGCCCCCATCCGGCTCTTTGCCGAACTTCGCCCACTCGACCGCCGCCTTGAGGGCTTCTTCGTCCGAAAGATGCTCTGAGGAGGCCGAGGACGGCGGGGCGGGTTCGCCCGGCAGGGTGTCTGCGACAGCAGGCCCTAGAGTCCCGAAGGTCATGAATGCGCTGAGGATTAGCGCCACGAGCTTTTTCGTTTTCGGGATATCCATTTTCATAAAGCCTCCATCCACCGGCGAGACTCGAAGACCACAGAGACATTCCCCACGGCGTGCAGCCTGTGCAGTGGTCAGGATGTTAGCGAATGCCGACGGGAGATAAATAGGACAGCTAGCTCTCCATCATTTGCAATCTTGCATCAAACTCGTGTTTGCACTGCGTGCAGCGGACGCAATCACGCTCCACCGTGCCCTCCTCGACTAGAAGCGCCATCCCGCCGCATTCCGGGCAAGGCCGCGCATGCGGGAGATCTCGAGTCAGGGTCTCGTACTTGGAGCCGTGCAGGCAATAGACCAGCTCGCCATCGGCGTTCCACGGGCGCCCCGAATTGTCTATGATAGGGAGGGCGATATAATGGTGGGCGGCGTAGTCAGCAATGGCTGCCCGTGTCGCAAGGCCATCCTTGATCAGCTTCCCCGTTTTTGCGTCGTATAACGCATCGCCCTTGACACTCACCTTGGTGGGTCCGACCTTGTCCATAGCTCACCTCCGGGTACGAGTCCCAATAAAGTATCCTCCCGCGATGAGGTTTGCAACCGAATACTGCGTACTGGTAAAGTTAACTGAGTAACCCTTGAGCATCACCTTTATGCTCTGCCTATCCAGGAAGGATACGCTCTGACATGGCACCCTACCCGGCGAAAGCCATAGCTCATTATTTCCTGTGTTTGGCAAAAACAAAAGGCGAAACTCTTACGCCTATGAAATTGCAAAAGCTGATTTACTTCGCGCACGGATGGTATTTAGCGATCAAGCGTCAGCCGCTGATCAATGAAGAGATCAAGGCGTGGACGTATGGCCCGGTGATACGTTCAATCTATGACGAGTATAAAAGCTACGGTGGGAATGGCATTCCCGCCGATTGCGATGCCGTGAGTGACGACCTGAAAGAAGACGCGTACGCGGTGAGCCTTCTTAATAAGGTGTGGGACGTGTACGGCAAGTTCACTGCTTTTGAGCTGAGCAACATGACTCATGCTCCCGAAACGCCCTGGTACAAGGCCTGGTCAGGGAATGAGTCGAAAATCGATAACGAGGCCATGCGCGAATACTTCATGGCCAAGGCCAGCCAGCCGACCGCCGCTTAATGACCGGTGAACAACCCGCCAATATCTCGATTGAAGATATCGGCAAAGGTATCATTCCTCCTTCTTCTCATCCAGACGAGAAGACGCTTCAAGAAAAAGAGGATTTAGAGAATCAGGCTAAGCAGGCGCAGCTTGAGTCTTACATTCAGGACGTCAAAGCCAGGGGCGAGTATGCACGCAAGATATTCTGGCTCATCGTGGGATGGATCTCAGGCATGTTCATCCTGCTCTTACTGCAAGGATTTGGTTCTTTCGGCTTTAAGTTATCCGACACGGTCCTTATCGCCGCCATCAGCGGGACGACCCTTAACATATTAGGAATTTTCGTCATCGTCGCCAACTACATCTTCCGAAAGCCGGCGCTCTAAGGCTCCTACCACTTTCCGAGCCAGCCGCGACTACCTGCAAAATATGCGACGCACGCCACGAGCAAAAAGATGCCGACGTGTCACGGGAAAGAGGCTGTCCAGGGGCGAAGGAGTCTGTCTAGGCAGACTCCAGGGTTGGTGGGTGGAGTGCAGCCGGGGGTGGGCGGGTGAGATGATGTTCGCTCATGGCTGAGCTTCTGCAGTTGCCAAGTATCTAGGCCTGAACCACACTTTCAACAACCGTCACGCCTTTCCCGCCAACATCCACAATCGGTCTGCGCTTTCTATAGTCCCAGTCCAAGCAAGGTTGTCCTCAGTCGCGCCCGTAAACTTAATAACTTTAAATCCTGACTTTTCCAAACAGTATTGCAACGAACGTAAAGTAGGAATTCCCTGCACATAATCTCCGTACCTGTTGAAACAGGACTGATTACAGTCATAGAACTTCGAAGAACCCTGATGGGCTTTAATTACAAGCACCCCATTATCTTCGAGCATTGTTTTGACCTTTAAGAGACTCTTTTTAAGATCATGCAGATAATAGATCATTTCCATCATCGCGATGAGTCGAAATTTGTGGCGCAAAAGTTTTTGGGGGATTCTATCAGGAAAACTACCAGGGAGCACTTGCAATCCCTTGCTCCGCGCAAAATCGACCGCTTGTTTTTGAAGTTCCAACCCATAAGAGTCATATCCTAGAGCTTTAAAAATATGGGTATACGTACCACTCCACGTTCCGATATCCAAAGACCGACCTTGTTTTTCAACATCATTAAGAAACGTTACAGCAAAAAAATCAGCGGACAATTCAACGCGAGGGTCATGGAAGAGGAGCGAATCAGGACTGTACAGAACGTCGGCCTTCATATATTGTTTTTTCTCTTTCTCGTCCATCCGCATTTGCGGATACAAAAGATGGCACTCATTGCAGCTCAAAATATTACAAAAGCCTCCGTCACGCAGTTGCTGTTTTTCACGGTAGAGCGAAGATTGGCAATGATGACAAAATGGACACCCGGAAAGCATTAAAACGTCTCCCGCCGGCCTACTCGGTGTGGTCCCATTAATTCCCGGTTTTCATGCCACAGTGTGCGATGACTCCCGGGTTGTCGATCATCGACGAAACTTTAGGGCTTGAGCAAGCGGACAAGCTGTTGGACAGAGATCTGCGGCCCAGTCTTACCGAAGTATAGCAGGCGCCGGACATCCTCTCTACTGTTCTTTAACTACACATTGACAGGCCGGCGTTACGGTTATATGGTGCGCGTATGCAGGCCATGAGGAAACTTTTCTGAACATTCTGTCCCTTCAATTCGGCCCCGAGCTCACTGCCCTGGCGATCTTTCTGGTCGTCACCGTCCTGAGCTTTTCATTACGGTACCTGGCTTTTCGAGCGCTCCATAGGTGGAGCAGCACCAGTGCCACCCTCGTCGACGATATCGTCATTGAGGCGTTACGCGCGCCGTCAATCGTGTGGTGCCTCCTGATCGGGATGTACAGCGCATTGGCATCGGCGCAATTGCCCGCCGAAGCGCGCCTGGTAGTGTTGAATATCGTGAATGTGCTGTTAGTCCTGTCCGTGACGGCCGCGGTCGCCAGTCTGTCTCGTGCCTCGCTGGGGTACTCGCTCCGGAAAAACAATCTCGCGATCCCTGCGACCGGTCTCTCGTTAACGGTGGTCACGGTCGTGATCTGGATTGTCGGCAGCTTGGTGATGCTGAGCGGGCTCGGCGTCTCTATTACTCCCATTCTGACGGCCTTGGGAGTCGGCGGTCTCGCGGTCGCCTTAGCCTTACAAGAGACGTTATCGAATTTCTTTGCCGGGCTGCACCTGCTGATGGATAAGCCCCTTCGGGTCGGCGATTTTGTGAAGCTCGAGTCGGGACAGGAAGGTTATGTCGAAGATATCGGCTGGCGAACGACCCGCATCAGGATGCTGCCCAACAACATGGTCATCATCCCAAATAATAAGATCACGCAATCGATTTTGACGAACTACTACCTCCCCGATCCCCGGATGGCGGTCCTGATACCTGTCAGTGTCTCATACGATGTCGACCCCGATCAGGTCGAACGGGTGCTCGTGGACGAGACGACACAAGCAATCGGCCATCTGCCGGGGCTGCTGCCCGAGCCGGCGCCATTTGTGCGGTTTATCCCCGGTTTCGGGACCTATTCTCTGGATTTTACCTTGATCTGCCAGGTCGGCGAATTTACAGATCAGTTTCTGGTGCAGCATGAGCTTCGCAAACGCATTTTAAGACGCTTCAAAGCCGAACACATCGAGATCCCCTATCCGCAGCGCACGGTGCATCTCCGAAAAGATTTGGCATAGCCCTCGCCTATGAAATCCTTTCGGCCTTATACGGTCCTCGCTGGCGTTGTGCTGGGCGCACTGGCGGTGGGGATCACTGTCCGGTCCATCTGGCCTGATCAGATCTGGGTCAACCAGCCGCTTCATTCCTCCGTAGAAGCGCTCGGCGGGTTGGCGGCCATAGCAATGGCGTTTGTGCTGTTCGCTTCCAAACGGGAGCATTCGGACGGCAAGGCACAGATCGTCGCGGTAGGTTTCCTCGGCATGGGGCTCCTGGAATGTTTTCACGCGATTTCTCCGGTCGGCGACGGATTCGTGTTTCTTCGAAGCGTGGCGAGCTTGACAGGCGCCATGGCGTTTGCGTTGACCGTCGCTTCTCATCCGGTATCCCGTGTCGGAGCCTCACCGGGAATCGCGCGCATCGTCGGCGCGGGCGCCGTCTGTCTGGGACTCTGGAGCCTCAGCTTCCCCGAAACTGTTCCCCAAATGACTGTGGCAGGAAAATTTGCGCGGCCGGCTATCATCATAAACGCGCTGGCCGCCACACTGTTTATTGCCAGCGCGATAGGATTCCTTGCCGACTTCCGGCGATCCGGGCAGCCCTTAGCCTACTTCTTTGGATACCTGGGTCTTCTGTTTGGGATGGCCGAGATCATGTTTCTGCGCTCCGCCCCATGGGACAGCGGCTGGTGGTATTGGCACGTCCTGCGCGTCATCGCCTACCTGCTCGTGTTGGGATACGTCAGCCGCGGGTATGCGCTCATGGTCTCAGATCTTCGGACGGCTCTTGAGCACACCCGCCGGTCGGCACGGCGCCTGGCGGCGCAATATGAGGTCACACGAGGGCTGGCCGAATCCTCGACCTTGCAAGACGCCGGACAGAGCATCCTCAGAGCCATTGGCGAGAGCCTGGACTGGGAAGTCGGAATCTACTGGGGCGTGGATGAGCAGAACACGGTGCTGCGCGCCCTAAATGCCTGGCACGCCTCTGACGTAGAGGCTACCGAGTTCACAGTAGACAGCATGCAGCGCACATTCGCCCCCGGTATCGGCCTGCCCGGCCGAGTGTGGGCGTATGCCGCTCCGGCTTGGATTCTCGATGTCGTTAAAGAACCGAACTTTCCCCGTGCGCTGTTTGCCGCCAGAGCAGGCCTCCACGGGGCATTTGCATTTCCCATCCGAAACGGAGATCAGGTGTACGGCGTGATCGAGTTTTTCAGCCGGGAAATTCGCGAGCCGGATCGTGACCTCCTCAATATGGTTGACGACATCGGCCTCAAAATCTGTCAGTTCCTTCAGCGCGAGCACGCCGAGAAAGTATTACGCCAGACGGAAGCAAAACTCATTGAGGAGGCGAAACTGGCTGAGGTGGCGAGGCTGGTCGCGGACATCGGCCATGATCTCAAAAATCTCTTGACGCCGATTGTGCTGGGCGCAAGCCATGTGCAAGGCGAGCTCGAGGATTGCGAGAAAATGCTGCCTCATCTCGATCCGGAGCAGGCGCGCGCGATGCTGATACAGAGCAAAGAGATCCTCACGATGATTCGAACCGGCGCGCGGCGCATCCAGGACCGGGTGCGAGAGATTGCCGACTCCGTCAAGGGATTGAGTAGTCCGCCTCAGTTCAATAAATGCCGGGTGGCGGACGTTGTCGCCGATGTGTTCGAAACGCTTCGCCTGCTCGCCGAGCAGCAGGGTGTTATCCTGCGAACCGAAGAACTGGACACATTGCCGCCGATCATGGCCGACGAGAGCCGGCTCTTTAACGCGCTGTATAACCTCGTCAACAATGCGATTCCTGAAGTGACGCGTGGCGGATCGGTCAGCGTGCGCGGCCGCACCGATTCCGACGCGAAGGCCGTGATCCTGTCGGTCGCGGACACGGGGCGCGGCATGTCGGCCGAAGTCCTGGAGAGCTTGTTTACGTATCAGGCGACCAGCCGCAAACACGGCGGCACCGGGCTTGGCACAAAGATTGTGAAGGACGTAGTCGACGCCCACGGCGGGCACCTCACCGTGGAAAGTAAGCTGGGTGAAGGCACCACATTTTCTCTCACCCTCCCAATCGAGGGGCCCGGCCAGAAGCTGCTTTAATCTGTTTGCTCTTCGGTTTTAGCCGGCCCAAATCATCGCTTCTACCAGCTCCTCGGCTGACCTTGGAGATGACCTTCGGAACGTCCGCAATATGTTTTTCACCTCTGTGTGCCGCCTCCCGGTCAAGCAATACACGTTTGCGCTCGACGCCCCATCGGTAGCCTGAGAGGGCACCACTGTTGCGCACCACGCGATGACAGGGAATGGCGACGGCAATCGGGTTTGATGCACACGCCTGTGCAACAGCGCGAACACTATCGGGCGAACCGATACTCTCGGCGACTTCCTTGTAACTTGCCGTAGAGCCGGCCGGGATCGCCCGCAGCGCTTGCCAGACCCGCTGCTGGAAGGCCGTACCCCGCACATCGAGTGGCAGATCGAAACTCAGCCCCGGCGCCTCGACGAAGCCGACAACCTTGGCCACCAGGTGCTCGAACTCTTGGTTTTCGCCGATCAACTGTGCTTTCGGGAAGCGGACCTCAAGGTCACGGACCAGGGCGGCCGGCTCGTCACCGAGTAGAATCGCACAGACGCCTTTTGTGGTGGCTGCGACAAGGATGCGGCCCAGCGAGCATTCTGCGACGGCAAAGCGGATTGATTCACCTGTACCCCCTGACCGAAAGGTTGTTGGTGTCATGCCCAGTAAACTTGAAGACGTTGCGTAGAAACGCCCATTGGAGTTAAACCCGCTACCGTAAATTGCTTCCGTTACCGTCTGGCTATGCGACAACTGAGTCCGCACGCGCTGCGCGCGACGAGCCGTCGCGTACGCTTTGGGCGTGACACCGATCAGGTTTTTGAAGACGCGATGAAAGTGAAACCGGCTCATGCCCACGGCTTCTGCGAGCGCGTCGAGATTGGGCATGTCCTCAGCAGCCTCGATCAGGCGGCAAGCCTTCGTCACCGCGGCAGCACGCTGTGTCGTGAGCGCAGGCTCATTCGGTTTGCACCGTTTGCACGGTCGGAAGCCCGCCTGTTCGGCCTCTGCGCACGTTGAATGGAACCGTACATTTTCACGCCGGGCCAGCCGCGAAGGGCAGGCTGGTCGGCAATACACGCCCGTTGTTTGTACGGAATAATAGAATAGTCCAAGCGCGAGCTGATCACGGCGGACCACGGCAGCCCAACGATCGTCCTCGCTGGAAAATGGCGGCACAGCCTTTCTCATCTTCACAAAAGCCATGATAGCGCTCCTTCCAAATTTCGGCAATTGGCTCATTGGACGAATTGTCGAGGATTCTGCGCGCGCACGCACTCCGGCTCTTGCTCTCAAATCCAATTTAATCCTAGGCTTGCTGGCAGGTCCAACAACACTACAAGGATTCCCGGGGTGAACCAGGATTTATCAGGCGTGTCTCATGTCAGACTTCAAACTCGAGGTTTCAACACGGATACACGTGTATCAGGGCGCGCGTGCGTGCGCGGTCGTTGGAGAATTAGCCTAATGCAAAAATACTTGAGCGTGATGGACTGGATAAGGTGCGGCGCGAGGGAGCGGGCACAGAACGCGTCATCTGGCGGTCACTAAGTCAGGCGGGACTGTAGGTATGGCGCTGTGTGAGCCGTCTCAAGCCGATTCACTGCTTCTTGCTAGGGAAGCTCAATTACCTTGAGACGGAAACAGACGTTGTCCTCACGGAATGTGGAAAATAGATTACCAACTGCGGCGGAATAAAAGCTGGGTGTCACGAGTTTTACCCCGTGGAAATCGAGCGTCACCGAATGCCCTTGATTTAACATCGACTGCACTAAGCGGTTAACCTTTAGTCCATCGTCGTGAGTGCTGCAAATAGCGCCAACCACGGTGACCATCGGGAGAGAGACCGTTGAGGCGGTCTGGGAATCCATAAGGGAACACGTTTACCACAAAAACATTTCGCGGGCAAATACGAGGCGCGATGGCCCGTACCGCCATAAGGGACGCCCTCCTGATCCGGCCCAGAGGGAGCCGGTCAGGTGGGGTCATCAGGGGCCTACCTTCCAGTAGGCGGATAGAGCAAGTTTGCCGCGCACGACACGGTGCCAGCGCCATAACCATTGGGAACAGGTGTGTACACACAGGGGACCATTCCGGCAGATTCCGCATGCACCATTGCCTCCGCCCCAACCGGTGACCCTTTTGGCGATTCGCTCACCGTCCTCTGTATCTCTCGCTCGAAGTTTTGAGGATTGTCTCCGACAAACGTGGCTGCCATGACTACTTTAGAGAACGTCAGGGGCCCATTACCGGAGGCGGCCAGATCATAGGTGTCCTCCACCCAATAGCCGCCCATATAGGGATACCCAGGGGTGAATACGAAGCCAGCGACCAGCAATTGCACATGATCGCCGGCGTGGAGAGTACCGCGGGTAGGCGTCACGGTCACCGAACCAAGGGCACACCGATACGGATTATTCTGGGCAAGAGCCCTCAAATAGCCCGATCGGGGTTGGGTGGTCACAGGTGAAGGGGTGCCCATACCCGGCGGACTGATGCGCGTCTGCTCTGTTTTGAGGGAGCTTACATAGCCGAAACCCGTGATGACATCACATGCCTGATAGCCGGATACCTGCTGGGCTGGCTGAACGTTGAATTGCACTGCCAAGACAGGCCCCGTTTTCATCGGCTGCTGAACCTTGTCATGAATCGCGGATGATTTGGCAAGTGCCTTGGCGTTCACTGCAGACAATATTGTGGCTTTGGGCAGGAAGTTGGGGCCGCGGGTTCCCACACCGCTTGTTGAGCCGATCGCGTCCAACGTAGTTCCTCCTGGGAGAATAAGGACTATGTGCTCTCCGGCGCCGGACGAGTTCACGATCGCCACCGGCTCCTTGACCTCGACACCATTAGTACTACTGGA
>DASXSU010000075.1:0-46730 GCA_036505795.1 Nitrospirales bacterium | reverse complement strand
GCCGACCGCCGCCGGGTAATCGCCTTTCAGCCGTTCGATGAGCAAGCGACCGGTCGCTTGAAGGCAATACGCCCCCGCCTTGTCCAAAGACTCATCGCTGGCGGCATAGGCATCCGCTTCAGCGTCCGAAAAGGTTCGCATCGTGATCTGGACGGCTTCCACCCACGCAAAGCTTTTGCCGCTTGCCGGATGCAGCAGAGCCACTCCCGTGAGCACCTCATGGGTTCGTCCGCGCAATCGACCGAGAATTTGGCGGGCGTCCGTCTTATCTTTTGGTTTCCCGATCTTCTGCCCATCAAGGTTGATGAGCGTGTCACTGCCTAGGAGCACCGCCGTCGGAAAGCGATCCGCTAACGACGCGGCTTTGCGCTGGGCCAGACACAGCGCTTCTTCTGAGGGCGACCATTGCGCTTCAGACTTCTCGTTGGTCTGTGGCGGCACCATAAGGAAAGGAATCTGGAGCAGCGTGAGGAGTTGATAACGGCGGGGCGATGTGGAGGCAAGGATGAGGTTCAAGCTGCCTGATGCGCGGCTTGAAGCAGTACCCGCTCGACCTCCAAGGAACTGGTCGTTTGAAACATGCGGGCGCGGGTCTCCGCTGCTCCCGGAAACCCCTTACAGTACCATCCGAGATGTTTGCGCATGGACGAAAAGCGCGAGGCGCCGCCGAGGCTTTCAAAATACCGGGCGTGTTCGACGGCCACTTGGAAACGCTGCTGTAGCGGAACGTGCCACCGGACACCCATATCTATCCCACCGTCTTGCCCTACGCCCGACGGACAGGGATCATTGATCTGGGCTTTTGCCCAATCCTTTTGCGCAAACAGCCAGGGATTGCCCAGACCGCCGCGCCCGATAAGGACTCCATGGACCTGCGTCTCGCGCACCCGATCGACCAGATCGGGCATCGATTCGACATCGCCATTGCCCAGGATCAGCGTCGAAGTCTGTCGGCCGAGTGTCGCGGCGCGTCCGATGGCGGCCCAATCCGCGCTTCCTCGATACATCTGGGTCAGCGTTCGGCCGTGGATCGAAATGACCTCCGGCCGTTCTTCCAGAAGCACAGCCACCCAGTCTTCGATCACGATAGAATCGAACCCCAGGCGGGTCTTCACTGAGATCGGGATGGTGCAACGGTTCGTTTTCGGCCTCGATAGAGTTTGGACCTTCGCTAGAACTTTAGATCGTAAGCCAATCGTCTCAATGTGCTGTCCCGACGCCCAGTCGTTGACCCCGGCCTGGACCGCGCGAATAATTTCCCGCGCGAGAACAGGAGTCCTGATCAACGCAGCTCCGCATCCCCGAGCCGAGACGTTCTTAGAGGGACATCCCATATTGATGTCGATACCGTCAAAGCCCAGCTCGCAGATGACCTGGGCAACCTGGTAAAATTTGTCCGGATCCACGCCATAAATTTGCGCTACTACGGGCCGTTCGATTTCAGCATATCGGAGTTGATGCCACGCGGCGTCCACGCCATAGCCAATCTCATCGACATTAATAAATTCAGTGAATTGCACGTCGGGCTTGCCGTAACGGGCCACTATAAAACGGAATGCCGGGTCCGTCACGCCGTCCATGGGTGAAAGGCCGATAATGGGTTGTGGAATGTTGTGCCAAAAACTCATGGGCCATGCTATCACAGCGATCAAACGGCCACAATCTGCAGGACTCGCCCGGGCTCCTTCCCTCCTAGACAACGGAACCATGCCTCCAATACCTCTCGGTGAAATTCAACTTCGACATTCCAGTTTTTGATGATACTAAAGTAGGCTTTCTTTTCACCGTTCAGGATCCTCAATATGGGGGTAAGATGGCTCTTTTTACCTCTCCTATCTCGAAAATGGAACTCCTGGGGTGGAAGCGATCCTCCTGGCTTCAACGGCGTGACTTCGAGAGCCAGAATCGGGAAGTTCACCGGGATAATCAGATTCTCCAGTACTGGTCCTCCCGCGACGCTCTGACCGGCACTCCCAATCGGCAGCAGCTTGAATTAGTTCTTGAGCATCAATGGCGGATCGCGATTATTGGACCGTCCGCGCTGTCCTTGCTAATGATCGAGATCGACCACTTTTTGGAATATGTGCAACTCCTTGGCCAGCAGGCAGGAGACAACTGTTTGACACAGGTCTCCTGCTCCCTGAGTAACACCCTCAACCAACCGGGCGCGCTTGTCGGGCGATACGACCAGGTCCGCTTTATGGCAATCTTGCCACGAACGGAACTCGATGCGGCGGTCGCCATTGCCAAGATGTTGCCCGGCACAATCGAGGGATGGAAAATTCCGCATCCTGATTCCCGCGTGAGTGCCAATGTGACAATCAGCGTGGGGGTCGCGGGCGCCATGCCACAGGTTCGTTCGAAATGCCAGCCGCTGATTCGCGAAGCAGAACAGGCGCTCAGTCAAGCACAAGATCACGGAAACCGCGTAGCCGCTTATAAAGCGCCCGGGCTTTCTCCTCCACCCACTCGGCTACTGTAGATTCTGGACCGGTGATGCCGGCCGGACCGCTGTGCTCACACGTCAACACCTCTCCGAGGCCTCTCCCGGCAAGGCGGCTCGAGTGACGCTGCCGCTCCAGTCCACCGTTCCTGAATACTCTGCCGACCTGCCCGCGACTCCGGATGGCCAGCGCCGCTTCCCGATGGGCAGTTTGCCGCTGACGGTCCTTGCGGTTTTGGGCATCGTCCTTGCGCTTCAGGTTGCACAATCTCTTTTCATCCCGCTCGTGTTCGCAGTCCTCATCAGTTACGCTCTGAATCCTCTCGTGGACTGGTTCAGCCGGTGGAAGGTGCCGCGGCCGGTCACCGCGGCAGTCCTCTTGCTCGCACTCATCGCTGCAGTGGGCTCTTCGTTCTACTTTCTCAGCGACGACGCCGTTGCGATCCTCGATAACGTACCGCTGGCCGCGCAAAACCTTCGCGAAAAATTGCACCATGATCGTTTGAATGGACCCGGCGCTGTAGAGAAAATGCAAAAAGCCGCTAAGGAAATTGAAAAGGCGGCGGCGGAAGCCGCGGGCGCGAAGCCGCCATCCCGCAACGTTCCACCAGCCTCCGGCCCGCTCGATCTGAGCCCTTACCTTGTGTCCGGTTCCCTGGGAGTTGTCGCACTCATAGGGCAGGCGGTGCTGGTGATGTTCCTCGTGTACTTTATCCTGGCCAGCGGAGATCTCTATAAACGTAAACTCGTCAAGATTGCCGGAGAGACGCTCTCCAAGAAGCGCCTCACTGTTGAGATTCTCGATGACATTAACACGCAAATCGCGCGTTTCCTGTTTGTCCAGCTCTTTACGAGCGGTGTTGCCGCCGTTCTGACCTGGGGCGCGTTGGCCGCCCTGGGCATGGAACATGCCGGGGCCTGGGGCATTGCGGCCGGCGTCGCCAACTTTATTCCGTATGTTGGACCTCTCGTCGTGGCCGGCCTGATTACCTTTGCTGGATTCATTCAGTTCGACACCCTTTCCATGGCCGCGTTGATCGGGGTCATTTCGCTTGCCATCAAAGGATTTGTAGGGTTTCTTCTCACCCCTTGGCTGATGAGCAAGGCCGCAAAAATGAATCCGGTGGCTGCCTTCGTCGGTCTTCTGTTTTGGGGATGGATATGGGGAATCTGGGGAATGCTTTTGTCGATGCCGATGATCATGATTGCAAAAGTCATCTTCGACCGTATCGACAGCCTCAAAGAGATTGGTGAACTTCTGGGCGATTGAGGAGGGGGTTTTCGGAGGCGTCGCCCGCTCTCGATGGATGTCCTTGAAAAAAACAGCCATGACCAGTACGATAGAGACCTATCCCTAAAGAATGGTTTTTGCCCGATCATCCGCCCGTTCTAGAGCGAGACATTGGAGACATCGATTATGAAAACAATTCGTTTCTTATTCTTTGTATTGGGATTGCTCCTGTTCGCAGGGACCAGTTATGCGCAACAGCCCTCGGCCACCCCTCAGCATCCGGCAGGCGCTCAAACCGTCTCCGGCGAGGTGCTGAAAATCGAAGGGGAAACATATGTGATCCGGGACGGGTTTGGCAAAGAAGTGCGCCTTCACGTTGACCAGAATTCCAAGATAGAAGGCTCTCCGAAGGTAGGCGACAGAATCGAGGCCAAGGTCCTGGAAGGAGGATGGGCAAGCATCCTCTCCAAACAGTAGCATCGGAGACGGTGGGGCTCAAGCCCCTTTCCAGCATCACGGGAAGGCGCTCTGGCGCTACCGTCAGCAATACGAGACACAACCCTTATCTCTGGAGTATACTGGAAACTATCTATCCACGGTTGTGGATGATCTTGCAGTTTATTTGACCCTGTTCCGCCTTTTAAGGAGGATTCTTGGCGCTGAAACAAGACCATCTGCTCAAGGAGTGGATGTCACGGGAAAAGGCTGCGGTGGATTACGCGCGCACTCGTGACAAACGGATTGCTCAGTTGGAAGCGGAGGCAGACCAACTCCAGGGTCAGCTGAGAGCTCAGGGGGCCACGGAAGCGCGCAAGCCCGCATTAGAGAGACAGCTCGAAGCCACGACTGCGATTGTCAAGAACATGACCGCGGAAGTTGACCATCTGCAAGCGCAACTTGTAAAGGCTCGCGCCCTCTACAAAGCGTCTCCGAAAAGCTCCACTGCCAGCCTCAACCGTCTAAGCAAGCTTCAAGCGGTCGCCGACACTGCCAAGGCGGGCTTGGCCGAAGAACTACGCATCCTGAGAAAGCCGGAGCCGGCGCTGGAAGAAACAATCCTCATCGCCGAGGGAGAAGACCTCATTCCACCCCGTTGGTTGCCTCTAAGGACAGCGCTCCAGTCGTTACAAAGCCTCCCGCCCGCCGACACCAAAAAACCTCGACAGTAGCGAAAAAGGTACGCAGGGTTACTAGTTATTGGTAACTCCATGTACGGACCTTACCGCCTCGCCATGCTATCTTGAGACGACTGCCGATTATCGGCAAAACCTTGCGAGGGAGGACACATGCTGAGCCTTTTCCCCTACAGCGAGATCAATGAAATACTGCCCTACCTCATGGGTATCCTCGGACTTCTCATGACGTGGGAACTGCACGACGTAGAGGTGCGTACCGGCCGCATTCACGGACTCGATATCAGCGACCCATCAGCCATCCGAAAGTGGGCCCGCAATTATTCGGGGGTGAGTCTGTACATCTATGCAAGCCCGAACGACCCGTCTACATGCGACGCGTGCCGGAAAGTTAACCACACCGTCTTCTCCCCTGCGCAGGTTCGACGCAATAAGAAATTTAATGCATTGGCGTCCCCGTGCGTCAACCCTGCCGGCTGTCGGTGCGTGCTCGTAGGCTTAAGAGGGCGCTGGCCTGCCGGGGAGAGCCTCGCCGGGTGGCTTCGGGAAAATAATGGCGCGACGGCCATGCTATCTGCGGAGGAGATGACCGATTTATTAAAGACGGCGGACGCGGGCCAAAGCACTGACGACCGATTGGGGATCTACCTGCTAGAAGCCTTGCAGGCTGAAGGCACCGATCCTCAGTTCGCCATTTCCCGGTACCGGCACCTGATCATCCGAGGAAAACACGGCCGAGGCCACCCCTTCGTGGTGCCGGCCTACCTCCGCTTGAGTGATCTTTTGGACCGAGCCGGTCGGTCAACAGAGGCGCTCGATATCATAGACGACTTCTGCGCGAATGTTCGGTACAGAAAAGGGCTGTACGCACCGACTCCGGCCGAGTCGTCTTTGCTTACTAGACGCAAAACGCGTCTCGAAAGACGATTACGCAACAACTGACAGAGCTCCGCGGCAGCCTTCAGTGTCCATCAGTAGACCGGATATTAATCGATGGCATCTTAAGAGGCGCGTCGCAACCGAATAAGACTGTTGTCGATAGCCGCGCGCAGTAGCTGAGCTGCATTTGAGACACGCAGCTTTTTCATTATCGCAGCCCGGTGCGCTTCAACTGTTTTGACGCTAATCTTTAGCTGTTCCGCAATTTCCCGATTCTTAAACCCTTCCCATATGAGGCCCAGAATCTGTTGCTCCCGCTCCGTCAAACCAGGCACAGCACTCGTGGTTGATACAGGCATAAATCCTCCCTCGCCTCAGCGCCACATATCGGGACAACACTCCCAGATGATCGTGACAGAATCTCCCCATTGGCAAGAAATGTCCATGATACGAAAAGAGTAACTATCCCTGCCGGAGAGAATCAAAACCGATGGCAAAAACCCGGGTGGTCTTCTTACATTCAGAACACTGACCCGTAGAACAATAGCATTCGTACAGATAACTGAAGGCATCCAGAAGTTCCAGAGATGAAGCTGCCCCGACAATATGTGAACGGATACAAAGTTCGCAGAAGGTTCTCCCTACATTCAAAGCGAGAAACCGTTCGGCTTGGAGCGCCTGAGGCGCACGGTTTGAGATCATCACCGCCAGGGAGAAGCCAGCCAACTTACAGCCGTCGAGCACTTTCGCAGCTCTCTGCGCTTGCTCGGCTGTGTCCATGTCAACATACCCAAAGCCGGAGCATTGGCCGTTCGCGTCAGCCACGATTCGACTCCAAAGCACGGTCCCGATCGGCTCGAATAAGTCCCTGAGCTGCTGATGGGTGAACGATAGAGGTAACCCATCGACAAACAGCGTGGATCCCACAGCTGTATGTCGCATGGGCTCGACCGCCTGTGTCGCGGTGCCGGTGCGGTGAGTCGCCTCAGAAGAACGACCGAGAATCAGGAAGCTGGAATCGCCAAGCAGGGGTCGAAGAAGCTCTCGAGGAATCCAACGCTCGATATATCCCTTGCCGTTGCAAGTTCGGCAAAGTTCTCGAGCGGGGATGCAAGCACAGGGCCATCGAACAAGGAGTTTCACAGCAGTGACTTTCTCTAAAAGGTTCATAGGATAATCCCCGTCATAAATCGATGTCAAGGAGTCGCGGCTGAGGGAAAAAGGATACCCTGTTACTGTCGTCCTCCTCAGTTCCACACTCTGTTATGATGGTGTGTGCCGATACATTTGTCACAAAACACATAAGAGAGCGGGGAATTCATTATGGCTGTCCAGGTATATGGCTGTAATCATGTGGTCATTGAAGTTGATGACGCCGAGAAGGCTGTCCAGTTCTATTCCGATGTGTTCAATCTCGACATGCTTCGCGGGGGCGAAGGAGCTGCCTGGTGCAAACTCGGTGAGCATCAGTTTATGGCCATCTTTGAAGTCGAAGAACTGCGTGCCGACCGCGTCAAGCATTTTGGCCTGATCGTGCGTGACGAGCCACAGATCAAAGAGATCCGAGAAAAACTCGTCAAAAAGTATGGCCTCAAACTCGCAAAAGGTTTCCGGTGCGATTTTCGGGACCCCTGGGGCAACCGTATTCAGGTCGTCGATCTTCATGATGAATCGCTCGTCTGGCTCCTGCCGTATGCCGAGGTTCAAAAAGCCGGTATCAAGTTCGACAAATAGACGGAATCACTCACCCACCCCTGGTGGAAGCCCAAACGGCCCCGAGGCGAGCGGGCCCCGCCTCATACCGCCTTGTCCACCTCTGCCGTTCGATCTCACACCAATCTAAACACCATCTCTAAACCCCATCGGAGAGGATCGTCCCGCCTGTGGGGAGCAGCGCTACTCCGGAACGGCTGAAAGAGACGACCGCTCGAAACGCCACAACATCTTCCAACTTGGGGCCGTGATTCGCCAATTGATTACTTAAATTTAAATATTTAGTAATCGTAGGAAATGAGGTATGCTTAGCATACTAAGGGAGGTTCCTTATATGAAAAGGCTACTCACGTTTTTACCTTTTGCGCTGCTCCTTGGTACCGCTGCCATTAGTGCTGCTGCCCAGACCCAGATCGATCCGTACCATGTAACAGGCAACACCGTCGATCTCGAGACCTATGCCAAGCTCTTTGGCGGAGCGACTTTTGATGGCCGCTTGCGCAACCTTCAATTTACAGGCCCTTCAGCCGGCATAAGCGCAAGCCCCCTGGCCCTCAAATCGTCCCTCCTCTATGGGATCAAGCTTGGCGTGTTCCCCTGGCGATGGGTGGGAATGGAGGTCGAGGCGTTCCACAGCACGCCGCATACCAAGCAACAGACGGCGATTATTAGACAAGCGGGCACGTCGATCTCGGGGACGGTGGCGGGAATCGACCAGCGCGTCACGGTGCTGGCATTTAATGCCATCGTTCGCTATCCCGGTCGTATACTCCAGCCCTACATCGGTATCGGGCCGGCTCTTTTTTTCGCTCGCGTCAAGGACTCGACGGGCAGCGACTCCGACACAACCGTGGGGTTTAATGCACAGGCGGGCCTAAACGTGCGCCTCGGTCAACGTTTCGGTGTCTTTGGGGAATACAAGTATGACTGGGCGCAGTTTACATACGGCAGTGGTAACAGTGTGCAGCTCGGATTAAAGGGGGTTTACAGCAATAACGCGCTCGTCGCGGGCGTCAGCTGGTACTTCTAATCAGGTGCGGCAGGATTTGCATCCTTAGGGATGGGCATCCCGCGCTTTCTAATTCGTTTGTTCTAACCCTTTGAAATTTTGGTGCCGGGGGCGGGGATCGAACCCGCACGGGAGTTTCCCCCCACGGGATTTTAAGTCCCGGGCGTCTGCCAATTCCGCCACCCCGGCATGGGGGCGGATTGTACCATAGTCTCAAGGACTTGCAGTTCAGACTGTTTGGAATCTGAAGGCATGGTCTGACTTGCGGGACTCGATGCGACGCGCTCGCAGCCACGTTGCAAAATACTCGGCCGGAAAGAACCGGACGGCCCCCTCTGCCGGAAGATAATCCGCTTGACAGGACTCCTGATTAGGGTCTAGGGTAGCAACCCTAGGCGGCATTGCCTTGCGAAAGAACAGGAGTAGCTCCCGTGTTTCCGCAAGTCAAGAAACGCCTTTTAAAAAAGGACGGCTGTATGGAAGTACTCATCCGTTGGGTCTGCCGCTGTGACCCCGCCCGACCACTTTGCCGGTATTGCAAGGGCGTGGGCTATTTTGAACGATGGATGCCCGTAGACCTTGTGCCCTACGTTATGGGCGGCAGGACGTATATTTTCGTGGATCGCCGCATGATTCTGACCCCTCAGGCGGGTGCTGCGTAACAAAGGTGACTGTGTATCAGTCATGGAGGGCGACATGAATTCTCTAAAAGCTGTGAACAACTTCACGTCGTGCTGCAAAGTGCTCGTCAAGGCGGTCCGGCCGGGACACCCACTTACCAAGAAGCAAGAAATGACCATTCTCTCATATCTTCTAGTGGTAGAGTCGGCCCTCATGGTCAGCCACAGCTCGTAAGTTTCACCGCGCCGTTGGTTCTGGGCTCCATCCCCACCAGCGCCGCGGATACCGGTTTCTCCTCCTGCTCTGGACCTTTTCTCATTGCGCCCGAATCGCTTTTCCTGGTGGCTTTCTGTCCACGGCCGCGTCAAGGACTTAACGCAGCAAACCGTCAAACAATGTTACTTGACACGGATTCTTCGCCTGTATATTCTTCAACTTTCACTACTGATATTAACTGCAGCATTACTATCTATCAAAGGCTGGTTGTGCAAGTCCGTATACTCTCGCGATGTCCGCTCGACCCCTTCCGCCAGCGTTGTCCTTATTGCAAGGGCGCCGGGTATTTTCAACGATGGCTTCCATTCGCACTCGTGCGCTACATCGTCGGCGACATGTCGTATATTATTCTGAATCGCCGCATGATTCTTTCTTCTCCGGCAGCCCACGAAAAACCTTGCAGGCCCTGCACCGAAGGGTGTCACTCCATACCCGATGCGATTGTTATGGCGTCAAACGATGAGGCTGGTGAAGAACAGATCGCCTTTCCGCGGTAGCAGTTGCGCCCGACATTTCACCCGCCCGGCTATTTCACCCGCCCGCCCTGGGTCAGCCGAGACCGACCCTTTTCCCCTAGGCGCGTTCATTAGCGGCGAGGTCCCGGCCGAGCTGCGTTCTATTGGACGCGCCCCTTCCCGAGGTCACCCGCTCATCTGGCCATCCGCTTTTCCTGTCATAAATTCAACAAGCCGATTTTCAGCCCAATACCGATCCTCATCCGAGCGGGCGCTTTGAAGGAATCCGCAGTGGCCGCCCTTTTCGGGAGCGACGAGAGATATTGCTGAATTTGTGAGCGCCGTCGTTCGAAACATACGATAGGGAATGAAGGGGTCGTCTTGCGCCGTAATGATGAGCGCCGGGACGCTGATACGGGCCAAAACATGACGGGCGCCAGTCTGCTCATAATAATCCTCAGCACTCAGATATCCACCATCGGGAGCGGTAAAGGCATGGTCAAATGCACGCAGCGTGCGTATGCGCGGTAACTCCCCGAGAGGGTACCTGCCCGGGAACAAGGCGGCCTTTCGCAGAATGCGGGCTTTCAAGCTCGTAACAAAGTAATGCTGATACACCCAGTTGCGAGGTTGTTCAAGAGCGCTTACACACGCTTCCGGATCAATGTTCGGACAGACCGCCATAACGCCTTTAAGAGAACGATTGGCGCTTCCTGCTTCTCCGGCCATCCGCAACACCAGATTTCCACCCATCGAGTACCCCGCGACCCAAATTGAGCCAATGCCCTGGACGGACAGCTCGTCTACGACCGCCCTCACGTCTCCACTCAATCCGCCGTGGTACAGAGTCGGCGTCAAATGCTCAGTCCCGCCGCAATTGCGTTGATTCAGACGGATCACACTGAAACCGGCCTTCCAGGCTTTGCATGCCAACCCCACCATGTAGTGTGAATCCGCACAGCCCTCTAAGCCATGGACCAGGATTAAGACCGGACGCTGTGTGTAGTCGGGTTGCCAGTGACACTGCCCCGAGATTTGAGAATCCGCCGAAACGGCGAAAAGACGAAAGGTGACCGGCATGTCTGCATCCAGCCCAGGACGCGGCCAGTATCGTGGGACGAGAGTCATGGCATCAGGATTTCTCAGCAAGCGGTGTGGAACGAAATCGTGCATGGCTTTGAGAGTGAAGAACCCTCGATTCTTTCACTATACCATGTCGGCTTGCGCATCTGGCTGGGCACCCCAGGCTCTGCGCCATAGGGCAAAAGATCCACGCCATGAAGGCGCGAAATGCGCTATCATGTCGCCGGGAGGAGATCTTATGATCATCGTGACGCCGGCGGCGCAAAGGCAGCTTCTTCAATTGATCGCCGACCATCCGGAAGATCCCGTCGTCCGGCTTTCCGTCAAGGACCTCGATCATGCCCGCATCGCTTTCAGCATTACATTGGAGTCCGAACCACACATGGACGATCAGGTTCAAAACCTTGATGGCATGCAGATAGCGGTCGAAGGACAAAACGCGACGCGGTTGGACGGAATCACGCTGGATTATACAGAGCCGGGCGGATTTCGATTCCTCCATCCGCAAAAGGCTGACCAAGACGCACTCGGTGTCATCAATTTGAACTGATTCGCGAGCGACTACCGCAACAGGCGTTCGACGGTGGAACCTATGCCGTATCCTCGCAGCCCGAAGCTCATGTTGGGCGGTCTTGCGCATCTTCCGCGCTTGATCGATAAGATCAGCCTACGCCATCGCGGCGAAATTCCTGACTATAACTACCTAACAGTCGGGTTCGACAAGTACCTCCTTGATCTGCTTCAGATCGAGGCCCAAGCACTCGAACGACGAGTTCTGGAGGGTGGCACGGACTCGGAATTGCTTGCGTGGGTCCAGGCGCGGGCTCGGCCGTTATCGGATGAGGATGTTCAGCAATGGAACGACCGCATCCTCCATGGTGGGCCGAAGGATGACGCGGGGCGGCTGCGATTTCAAGGGCGGCTTGCGGAGATTGCAGCCAAACGACGCATACCGCTGTCGTCGCTTCCTACCGTCACCACCTGGTCAGACATCATCGAACTCGATGAGGGTCGGATGTAGCCCATACGCAGCATTTGAAGAACTAGCCCAATAAATTCAATTGTTTGCGTCCCCACCCATTCATACAACTCTTGCACGTAAGTACGGTAGTTATTACCCTTAGATCCTAGCACAATGCATCACTATGAACTCTCGAGCGTCACGCCGAATGTTTTCGCTGGCTCTGCTGAGCGCGCTCATCGTCTTGGGTGTGCAGGTCGCGTACGCCGGCTCACTGAGTCCGGTCGTGACCGTCCCCGTGGTCGCGGTTTTCAATGGTGACAGCGTGGCACATGCAGAAGTGCTTCGGGCGGTGTTCGTGCAAGTGGAGCGCCGTCCGGATCAGGAACCGCTGTGCGTCATCCTCACGCACCATCCGGGCATGCTCGATAGCAATTATCAAGAGCCTTTGGAATCAGCGATCGCAAACGGCCTTGCACGGCTGGGCTACGATACAAAAGGCCTCACTGTCCATATCGGATTCGCCGGTCGAGTTCGGTTTACGGGTCCCTCGCTTTTGGGTGCGATCGTCATCGGCACCGTCGCCGCTCTCGAGGGACGCTTGCTGGCGCCCAACCTGGTTTTGACCGGTACCGTGCAATCGGACGGGAGCCTTGGACCCATCGGCGATCTGGAAGTGAAAATCGCCGGGGCCGGCGCATACACCGTCCTGTATCCTGATTCTCAACTCAGCAACGTCCCTTATCATCTCACATCGGCTCGGACATCACTGCCGGTTCACACGCTGGAGGACGCCCGCGCGATCATGCTGCCGTAGCGTTTCCTGTCTCTAATAGAAGATCGTTTTAAATGCTAGCGGTTCGGTTCCGACCTCGACGCGGAATGAGACCCGCCCGATGATCTGGCCGTGCGTCGTTTCGACGTTCACACGCCAATCGCCCGGGGCAAGCCGCTGTTTCAACGTGAATGCTCGGTAGCCGCCGTCACGCCCGCCGACAATCGCGAGGCGAATTCGATCGGTCGTCACAAACCGCCCGCGGTTGGGACCTTCCGCCGCCCGATACTCCCAATGGTGATAGATATCGGCCCGAAGATCGACAGGGGCAAAAATCGCGGTAAAGCAGTGCGCTCCCTCCTCCCCTCGAAAAGGATTATCACTTCGCTTCCAGAATCGGTACCAGGGCGGACTCTCGAATGTCAGTTCATAGACGTCCGCTGCCCGCACGACTTTATGATAGACGCCGCCAAACGACATCGACAGCGGCACCGGGGGGATCCAGTTCAAAAAGTAAAACGCCACTAGGGTCGCGACAACAAGAAGGGCCGGAAGCGCAGTCTTGACGGGCTCCCAGCGAGAATAGAGGCTTCCCTTGTAGACCAGGCGAACCATTGCAATCGCGAGCCCTGCGCTCAGCACGGCACCCAACAGAAACATCGCGGTAGACATGACTCCCGTGATGACCGGCAGGAAGAAGGTCAGGAAGCTGCATGCGGCCAACGCATACAGAGCCAGCATGAGCCTAAAATTGGACACCCGATCATGTAGAAACTCATTACCGACGAGAAGCCCGACAAGCAACGCAAAGAACACGGCTGTGCTGGTGAACGAGGCGCTGCGCGAATAGAAGATGGCATAGGCACTGAACAGGCCTCCGAGCAGAAACTGGATCGCCATAGGATGGTACGGCCGTGTGCGCTCAATTAAAGTAGCGACAGCGGGCAAGGGAACAGCCTCCATCGTCTTCGAGGCCCTGCCGGTACGCCCCAACAGCACGATCAAGACTCCGAGCAAACCGAGATACGCCAGTAGAATCAGATTATCCGAGAGACGATCAATACGTGTGAGGGTGAGGGTATCAAAAGTGACACCACCGAAAAAAAACAGCACAGGGGCAAGGGGTTTGTGAAAGGCTGTGCGGATTATTTGGGCAGTGTGCGCTATCAAGTACAGTCAGACAACAAAATCGCGAACAGTTAGCGACGGATCACCTGGATTTTGCCCTCATCATTGAGAAAGGCCGTCAGGATCCAGCTGACGAGACTCACTAAAAGGGCCCCAAACACGGCCGCCCAGAATCCTTGGATCTCAAAGCCCTTCACAAGGGCCGCCGTCAACCATAAACAGAGACCGTTCAGCACAAATAAAAAGAGACCAAGCGTGAGCAGCGTCAGCGGCAATGTGAGAAATAGGAGAATCGGCCGCACAAACCCATTGACGAGTCCCAGCACCAGGCCTGCAACGACGGCGGCCAGGACTCCATCGAGTTCGATCCCCGGAATCACCTTCGCCGCAACCACAATCGCCAGCGCGTTGATCAGAATCCTGACTAAAATTCCCATGAGGAGGTGTCCTTACGGGAGGTGCGAATGGGGGCGTCAGCGACGGTAGGAGTCCTTGGCCTTGAGGACATCCGACAAGAGGACATCGGCCAGGCGACTGGATTTCTGGCGGCGTTGCCATCTGCGGGCGAGATAGACCGCAAAGAGGCTTCCCGCGACGACTCCACCTCCGATCCACATGGTCATGTTCATGTCAGCACTCTATCAAAATCCCATGACAAGGGGAAAGACATTTAAGCGCCCATGCATTAAAAACCGACGCCCCCCCCAATTCCGCCAAAGCCCCCGCCCCGTCCGATTCCCCCACCGATACCGATTGACACGGGCGGACGCGAGTACACACCCGGCGGTTGTTGTTCCCATACCTTGAGATGCCTGATCGCAAGCGTGGGATACACATACTGGATGTCATCGATCGGCAATGTGGTCGTCCCCGTCACCTCGCCGATCACGGTGATACGTGTCCCGACCGGCACAGTCGCCGGATCCAGAAACTCTTTCTGCACTTCCAGGAATCGCCCTTGGGAGGTCATGCGGTCCGGCACCGGCTCGAGAGAGGAGTCC
This sequence comes from Nitrospirales bacterium, assembly GCA_036505795.1. Classification (GTDB taxonomy): domain Bacteria; phylum Nitrospirota; class Nitrospiria; order Nitrospirales; family NS-4; genus NS-11. The sequence goes on along the minus strand of DASXSU010000075.1, from coordinate 32,022 downwards.
AGGGGAATCTGCAGGACCTCAATCCGTGTGGTGTCGTTCACGCGCTTCACGGACAGCACCTCCCCGCCAAGCACAACGGTTCGACCTATATAGGTGGCAGGAGACTCCTTGAGCTGGAGGAACGAAACCTTGCGGTCAACCTGTCCTTCCAGCTCCTTGGGAATCACTTGGGGACCGCAGCCGTAGCCAAAAACCAGAATTCCGGCCAAGGCAAGCGCCAGGCGAGCTGTTTTTTGTCCTCCTCCGCAACGCATGAACCAGTATACCATTTTTTCCGCAAGCATTACGCTCGCTCTGTTCCACGTTCCGGTGGCCGTGCTAATGTAAACAGTCACGAACCGACAAAGAAAGAAGATGACTATGCCGAAGGCCATTTGGAAGGGGGCGGCGCTCGCGGAGAGCGACCGGTGCGAGGTTGTGGAAGGAAATTATTATTTTCCTCCGACCGCGATCAACCGCCAGTACTTCAAAGACAGCGACACGCATACGACTTGCCCGTGGAAAGGGGTCGCGAGCTACTACGACATTGTCGTGGACAACAATGTCAACAAGGATGCGGCCTGGTACTACCCCTCTCCCAAAGAAGCCGCGAAGAATATCACCGGCTACATCGCCTTTTGGAAAGGAGTACGGGTCGAGGCATGAAGAGGCTCGCCGCCAAGGTCGCGATCGTCACCGGCAGCAGCAGCGGCATAGGGAAGGCCATTGCCCTGCGTTTGGCAGAAGAGGGGTGTAAGGTCGTAGTGGCAGCGCGTCGTACCGCCCTCTGCGACAAGTTAGTCCTGAAGATACAGGACAGGGGGGGCGAGGCAGCGTCGATCCCGACCGATGTGATGGACGAAGCGCAGGTGGACCGATTAATAGCCGAGACCGATCAACGCTTCGGGCGACTCGATATCCTGATTAACAATGCCGGCATCGGCGGCAAAGGGCCTATCGAGGACATGAGCACGCAGGCATTCGATCAGGTGCTGAATACCAACCTTCGCGGCACGTTCTTCTGTTGCCGCGCCGGCTTTCGCGCCATGAAGAAAACGGGAGGCGGCATCATTATTAATATGTCGAGCGTATGCGGCGTGGACGCATGGGCCGGCACAGGTTCGTATAGTGCATCGAAGTACGGCATTATGGGATTGACGAAGGCTCTGGCGGATGAAGGCCGGCCGTACAAGATCAAAGCCTGCGCGATCTGTCCCGGCGCAGTCGCCGATGAACTGGTGGATGTCTCCCGAGAGGAGTTAGAGAGAAGCGGCCTCATCAGCCCGTTCGATATCGCCGAAACTGTGCTTTACCTGGTTTCCCTCGGCCCTCACGCGACGGTGCATCAGATCATCGTCGATAGGATGGGCGCGGACTGGTGATCATGGCGAGAGTGCGCCAGCTCACTTTTTTAGGAAGGCCACGGGACCGATGCGGCAAATTGAAGCCGCCGGCGAGGCTCCAGTACTGTTATGTCATAGACCTCGCCGGAGAATCCGGAGACTTGCGCTTCGACCGGTTCTTTCGACCGACGAGGGGCGGAAGAACAAGAGGATCGCCGGTCGCCGCCTTCGCGATATTTCCGCCTTCATCTTTCGCAATCTCTGCGAGCGTGCGCTGAGTCACAACGGATCTAGGCGACGAGTCGGTGATTTCGTCGGTTGCCGCATACTGATCGCGATGCTTGATCAATAGCCACTGCCGGTCCCGCGTGCGCACCAGGACCCATGATCCCTTCAATTTGGTTCCATTCAAGATGAATTTCAGTTCGCCATTCAAGAGGCCCGATGTCATGTCGTTTTCCGGCACATACGTGCCTCGATCCCATATCATCACCGTCCCTCCGCCATACTCGCCCTCCGGGATAATCCCTTCGAAACCAGCATAATCGAGCGGATGGTCCTCCACAACCATCGCGAGTCTCCGCACCGAGGGATCCAAAGATGGTCCCTTGGGGATGGCCCAAGACTTCAATACCCCGTTCATTTCGAGTCGAAAATCATAATGTAGATGACTGGCGCGATGCTTTTGGATGACGAAGATGTTCCCTGTCGGCGAGCTCTTCTTTTTCGGAGGCGGCTCTGCAGTCTTCGTGAAGCGCCGCTTTTGTTGATACTCTTTTAGAGGCTTCATTATTTCTCGGGCTCTACTTCGCGATATGACGCTACTGAGTCATCATGGTTTGGATATCTCCGACGACGTGTCGCAACTCGGCAAGCACGATCTGGTAGACTTCCTCCTCCTCCTTGGCCTGTCCAAGGAGGATGGCATCCATGATTCCACCTGCAGGCAGTCCGTATTCTTGAACAGCCTTATCAACATATCCTGCCCGAGACGGTGTGGACGCAAACCATTCCAGAAGGCCTAGGTTGGAAATCGTATTGGCCAGCTCGACCTCCTCCGGGTCATCAACGACTGCGATCACATTCAGGGCCTGCATGATGAAATCGTAGCGCCACGAGTCGCGAAAGTAGTCGCCCTGGGCGACGGCAACCAGGTTCCGCAATTCGGTCGGCGCATCCGGTCGGAGCATCCAGAAAGAGAGCCGTTCCGTACGCCAGCGGCGTTCGGTGTGCCGTTCAAAACATTGAGCAAAATCGCTCGCTTTGCGATTCAGGGAGGTTTTCACAGGTTTCGTCCTTCCAACACCTGAAGTTCGTTGACCACTCTCACCACGCCCGGAACCTCCATGGCAAGTTCGTGGGCCCGGGTTTTTTCCGCGGCGGTCGATACGAGTCCCGTCAGATAGACCCGGTTCCTTACGGTTTCGATGTTGACATTACCCAACGTCGTGACCGGATCAGTAAAGATCCTTGATTTCACGGCTGTCGTAATCACGGCATCCTGAATTTCTTCATTCAAAGTCTGTTCCGTGACGCTTTGGCAGGCACAGAAAACACCCAGCAAGAGAATTGCCATGAACCCCAGGCAGACGTGTCGTTCCATACATGCGCAAGCAGCCATAGTCCAGTCTCGCCAATAACCGTTGACATATAAATGACTCCTAAGTAGGATGCGTTGACCCCATGCCGTGCGATTCTTTAGCCAGAACGACCTACAGTAGAATGAAAGTGTAGTGAGGCGGGAATATAGGGTTGCTTACGGCTCCAGACTTACGGGGGACACCCCCTACGCTTTCGACTAGATCGGTTTAGGTATGTCATTTTTTGTAATTTTGGTAAGATGGTCCTCTCATGGGAGTGGTTGATCATGGCGCCTAGGATGCTTCAGGCGGGCACAATCTCGTTTGGCCTGGTTAACATTCCGATTAAACTTTACACCGCGGCCAGTTCTCAGAATGTCTCGTTCCATCTCATTCACGCAAAGTGCGGAAGCCGTATCAAGCAGCAACAGACATGCCCGGTGTGTAACATGGTCCTGACACGGGATGACCTGGTGCGAGGATATGAATCGGCGAAAAACCAGTATGTGCTGTTCACGGAAGCTGAACTGGAAGCGTTGGAGCAAGCTGCATCGAAGAATATTGATATCGTGGAATTCGTGCCACTGCCGAAGGTCGATCCGGTATTCTTCGAAAAGTCCTACTTCCTGGGGCCTGACAAGGGCGGCGAGAAACCATATCGGCTGCTCGCGGAGGCGATGGCCAAAGCGAACCGGGTCGCTCTCGCGAAGTTCGTGATGCGGGGGAAGGAAAATCTCGTTTTGATTCGCCCGGCCCAGGATGGCCTGATGTTGCACATCATGTATTTTGCCGACGAGATCCGCGACTTTGGTGAAATCGATAAGGGATCGGCCGCACTAAAAGAGAATGAACTCGGTCTCGCGACCCGTTTGATCGACGAACTGTCGGTCGAGGAGTTCAAGCCTGAGCAATACCACGATGAATACCGTGAACGGGTGCTCGATGTAGTCAACCAGAAGGCGGCGGGTCAGGAGATCAGTACGGGAGAGGTCACCAGCCGGCCTGCTGAAGTGGTGGATTTGATGGAGGCCCTTAAGGCGAGCCTGGCCAAAGGCCCGGCTAGAGAAAAGAAGCCCGCCGTGAAAGCGCGCCGTGCTGAAGCGCTACCACCTTCTCGAAAGGCCAATGCGTTGAGAAAATGAGGCCGCACTTCACCACCCGAGAGGTGGCGAGGATCCTCGATCTTTCAGATGCACGCCTTCGCTCTTGCCTGCGAGCCGCCCTCTATCCGGGGGGACGCGGGGAGGAATCCCTCCAGTACACCTTTCAGGACCTCCTATTACTGAAGACCACCAAGGGATTGCTGGACGCTCAGGTCCCGGTGGCGCGTCTTCGTAAGATGCTTCATTCCCTTAAACGCCAACTTCCTGAAGACCAGCAACTGTGGAATGTCACAATTTATGCCGACGGGCGACGCGTCATCGTCTGGGACGGCACAGCGCACTGGCAGCCTGAATCAGGTCAATTTCTCTTTGACTTTGAGCCTTCGCGGATGGCTCGCCAGCTTCCGCTCAAACAGCCAGTTCCGCCGGCCCAACTGACCGCCGAAAATTGGTTCGACCTGGCTTCGGAACTTGAGAAGGAATCTCCGGTGGAAGCGTGCCGTGCGTACGAAGAAGCTTTACGGTTGGACCCTACGTGTGCGGCCGCGCACATCAACCTCGGCCGACTCTACCAGGAGGCGAAGCAACTTCATCGTGCCGAGGCGTGCTATCGCGCAGCGCTTCGTCACGCTCCAGAGGATGCTCTCCCTCGGTTCAATCTGGGAGTTCTGCTGGAGGAAATGCAGGATTCCGCCGGTGCCATGGCGGCCTACAAGGAAGCTCTCGCCCGAGATGCGGGTTTTTCTGACGCGCATTACAATCTTGGCCTGCTCCACGAGTCTCAAGGTAATAAATCCGAGGCAATTCGCCACCTTCGAGCCGCCCAAAAGCTCAGCCGGCCGCCGAGCCAATCGTCACGCAAGCCGCCATCGACTCCTGCAAAACCGCCGTCGAGATAAGACCGCTATTGACCTTTTTTGTGACCTTCCTCTTTATGGTGCTTCATGACGGTCCGTGCGGCGACTTCCTTCGCGCGCTGCCCATAGCGGCCGGTTTCCTCCGCTTGTTCCTTGATGTGTTCGTATTGACGCTGTTCTTTGGGGCCGACCCCGCGTAAAGGTTTTTTCTCTGGCATAAGCGCCTCCTCAAATAATGGCTGCCTCAGTAGTATCCGCAACAGCAGGGGCCGGTAAATGCCGCTTATGGAGGGGCAGAAGGTTCTCTGAGTTTTGCTCGGCAACGATATCGACGTACCAAGAGATACGCGAGTGCCGCCAGGACACAGACCACACTAAAGGCGATGACGATTTTGTGCATCATCACCGACAGCCGGACCCATTGATCCTGAAGAATATAACCGAGGGTAATAAAGGTCACGCACCAGAAGAGCGCTCCGCTAAACGCCGAGAGTGCAAAGATATCCAGCCGCAGCCGGCTTGAGCCGGCCACAACCGCAGTGAAATGCCGCACACCCGGGATGAAATAGCCAAAAAATAGCAGGAGTTTTCCTCGGCGCGCGAACCAGTGATTTACCAGGGCCATCTTGGCCGGATCGAATCGAAGGGCCGGCCCGAACTTCTCCACCACATAGGTTCCTAGCCAGCGACCGAGGACGTAGCTCACGCTGATCCCGCAAACACTTCCAAGGAATGCCGAGAAGACAGTCGGTACGACAGCCAGGTGACCTTCGTATACCAAGTAGCCAGCAAAGGCGAGCAGGGTCTCATCCGGAATCGGCAATCCCACAATGCCGAGCATTAACAACACGAAAAGAGCGGCATAGCCGTATTCGGCGATCCATATCAGGACTGAGTCCATTGCCGTTATCATAAAAGAAAGAACGAGCCAGAGGAATCCCTGACTTTTTAGCCCCCCCTAGCCAGGTTTTGTCCATTGTCGTGCGGTCTCTCTTGCTATTACGATAAACATTAAAAGGCTTCAAAGGCTTTGGCTTCACCCAAAATCAGCACCTGAGGGGATATGCAGTCATCTGTAAAGAGCGTGATTGCCCTCATCGGGGATATTCTCGCTGACGCGCATACGTTGCTGATGCAAGAACTTCAGCTTGCCAAGCATGAGCTTCAGGAGGAGGGCCGCAAGACTCTAAGTGCCTCGCTGGCCGTTGGTGCCGGGATCTTCCTCGCGCTGTTCGGCGGACTCTTCCTTCTCTTCATGCTGGTGCATTTGCTCAACGCCCTCACGGGATTGCCGCTTTGGGCCTGTTACGGCAGTTTAGGGGGATTGCTCGTCATCGCGGCTGTTACCCTGCTTGCCTTTGGCATCAAGAGAGTCAAACAGGTTCAGGTGCTTCCTGTGCGAACGGTGGAGACCCTAAAGGAGAATGTCCAGTGGTTCAAAGAAATCGCGACATCGAGCAAGATTTAAGAGATATCGCACGAACACGCGAGCGACTGACTGAGAAGATTGAGTTGTTGAGGACTCGGATCCGGGGAGCGGCCAGGCAAACTCAGTATCAGCTTGGCCACGCTATCGACGAGGTCAGGCAGACAGCTGAAGGCTTAAAGCGTACTCTAAATCCTTCATACCAATTAGAGCACCATCCGTGGGCGATAACGGGAGGGGTTGTCCTTCTGGGATATATACTCTCCCAGTGGACCCGCGATGGGTCTCGCACTCGCGGAAATGGTAACCTGTCGCGTGAGACAGGCCGGTCCTTTTACGATCTTGTCAAAAATAAGCTCTCTGGAGGACCGTAGGTTCTCACCCGCTCACATACGATCGCCAGGCACCCACCCACCAACGAACTTTAGTTCATAATTCCTGTTCGCTATTCAGTCGACCCTGCCGTAGCGTTCGGCGGCCTGCTGCGTACGGTCATGGCATTCCGGGTGACAGGGTTGACAGTAATGGTGCAATACAGGATACGATCAGGCTCCGGCATCAGGCAACCGGCGGGGAATCTCATGAATGATCAGGTCCAACCGCAGGCCGTACGTACCTCCCTGAGAAGCCATGGAGCGATTCTTCTTATTTCCTGCTATGAACTCGGCCACCAGCCTATCGGAATCGCTTTGCCTCTGGGAGTGCTCGAGGAGGCGGGATTCGAGCCTTTGGGCCTCGATGTTGCGGTTGAGCCTCTCGATGAGCAAGCAATCCGCGAGGCGCGATTCGTAGGCATCTCGGTCCCAATGCATACCGCTTTGCGACTCGGCGTGCAGGTGGCGGAACTAGTCCATAATCTTAACCCCACTTGCCATATCTGTTTTTTCGGGCTCTACGCGTCGTTGAATACCGAGTATTTATTGACTATCGCCGACTCGGTTATAGGAGGGGAATACACCGTCCCGCTCGTCAAGCTCGTTCGTGCTCTGGAAGAAGATCGGCTCACAAAAGTCATCGATGGAGTCAGTACACAGGGACGCATGGTCAATCCGCTCATCGCGCGATCGCCACGAACCATTCAGGCTCCAAGCCGTCGCGGATTGGCCCCGCTTGCCGACTATGCCAAATTGGAACACGACGGCCAGGAGCGCTTGGTCGGATATGTCGAGGCGAGTCGGGGTTGCTTGCACTACTGTCTTCACTGCCCCATTGTACCGGTTTATGAAGGCCGCCTTGTTCTGGTGCCGGAAGCCAGTGTGCTCCAGGACATTCGCAATCTTGTCGAGAGCGGCGCCACCCACATCACGTTTGGAGATCCTGATTTTCTCAACGGGCCGGGCCACTCGATGAAGATCCTTCGCGCAATGCACGCCGAATTCCCGCATCTGACGTTTGACTTTACCGCGAAAATCGAACACATTCTCAAGCGGCACTCGTTGTTTGCAGAACTGCGCGCGCTCGGCTGTCTATTCGTGATCTCCGCCGTAGAATCCTTCAGCGACCTGGTGCTGGATCGACTGCAAAAGGGACATACACGCGCGGATGTCATTCACGCCCTCGGCATCGTTCGCTCCGTCGGGATCACCTTGCGCCCTTCCCTGGTCGCTTTCACTCCCTGGACCACTCTCGACGATTATCTCGAGATGTTCGAGATCGTCGCAGCCCACGATCTCTTAGATGCCATTGATACTGTGCAATACACAATCCGACTGCTGATTCCTCCAGGCTCAGCCCTTCTCGAACACAGCGACATCGGAAGGTTTCTTGGCGCCCTTGATCAGTCGAGCTTTCAACATCGTTGGTCTCATACCGATCCCCGTATGGATCGTCTGCATGACTGCGCGACCACGGCCGTTCAAGAAGGCACACGAGGAGGCAAAGATCCCGAAACCCTCTTTCATGAACTGCGAACACTGGCCTATAAAACAGCGGCCAGGCCAGCGCCGTCGATTTCGATTGGGCGTTTGAATGGGGGACAGAAATCACCGCGTCTTTCTGAGGCTTGGTTCTGTTGTGCCGAGCCGACAGACAGCCAACTCCGCTCGTTGCGGACCGAGGACCACAGACAAGTTTGACGTTGAGCCACACCTTAACTTTTATACAGTCTTCTACAGGAGGAAACGGACATGACCGAGGTGAAAAGACAGGCGCTCCAAATGCAAGAACTTCTCGGTCTGCGCTTTCCACCGGTCGCGATAGCTTTTAGAGCGACTCCGCCTACTGGTATGCATCGCGTCGACGCGCCGGCGCCGGCAGGCTGCGCCTATTGGCGGATGGCTGCTGAGGGCAAGGTCTTCTATACCGAAGCCCGCGACCACTACACCTGCCCCGTCGGCGCCCATACCCACGGCGTCGAACTTCCTCCTGACGTCGCTCAGGAGCTCAATGGACTTGTGCAGACAATGGTTGGGATGCAATACATTTCGATGGAAGAGATCCCGACCATTCCCCGTTTATCAGGCGCATTTGGCGTCGCGATGTATGCCCCACTCGATGAGACCCCGTTCGACCCGGACATCGTGTTGGTTCGAGGCGCTCCCAAACAACTCATGCTGCTGGCTGAAGCGGCGCAGGCCGCGGGGGTGGCCGGCACCGGCGCTACCCTGGGCCGTCCCACTTGTTCAATCCTCCCTCAGACGATAGAGTCCGAGCGGCCGGCCACGAGTTTCGGCTGTATCGGCAACAGGGTTTACACCGGGCTCGGAGACGACGAAGGCTATTACGCGATTCCAGGCATTCATGTTGCTGAAATCGTCAGCCGCCTCGCCGTCATCACGGAAGCCAATCGCCAGCTGGAGCAATTTCACCAGTCACGCGCGGGGCGAAATGCCGCGGATTCTGCTCCTCCTTCCTAGAACCACATACCGAGCCGAGGATTTCCTCGAGGCGGCTGAGCAGCTCAAGCTCAAGGTGACGATTGGCGCGGAAGATCAAGATCAACAAGGATCATCGGGCGAGCGGCTGTCCCTGGATTTTAGTGATGCCGAGAGCTGTGTAAAAACGGTGGTACAGTACGCCATCGAGCATCCCATCCAGGCAGTCCTTGGAGTCGACGACCGCACTGCCGTTCTGGCCGCTTTTATAGCATCAGCCTTGGGACTTCCGCATAACTCGGTGGAGTCCGTGATCGCGGCACGCAACAAATATCGGATGCGTGAAATGCTGCGTGACAACGGCGTACCCGTACCCTCCTTCGCGGTCTTCTCGATTCATGCAGACCCGGCCGCCGCCGCCAAAACGCTCCGCTATCCATGTGTCGTCAAGCCACTCAGCTTGTCCGCGAGCTGCGGTGTCATTCGAGCCAACAGTCCGGCTGAGTACGTCGCGGCCTTTTATCGGGTCGCTGCGCTACTTACCAAATTGGGAATAGCCGGATCGGCCGATCCCGCCGGCCATCTCATCCTCGTCGAGGATTTCGTTGCCGGAATTGAGGTAGCGCTCGAGGGCCTGCTCACCGAAGGCCGGTTGCGCGTGTTGGCTTTATTCGACAAGCCTGATCCCCTGAACGGTCCGTTCTTTGAGGAGACGATTTACATCACGCCGTCCCGGCTACCCGAATCGACCCAAGCACGCCTCGCGCAGTGCGCCGCCCGCGCCGCTGAGGCCCTGGGCCTTCGAGAAGGGCCCATTCATGGCGAGCTGCGGGTGAATGAGGAAGGCATCTGGGTCATTGAGCTCGCGGCGCGCTCGATCGGCGGTCGGTGCTCACGCACCCTACGCTTCCCATCCGGTCTTTCGCTCGAAGAGGTGATCCTGCGCCATGCGTTGCGGCTGGCTCCTCCGGAATTTGAGGGGATGCAAAAACCGGCGGGTGTAATGATGCTTCCGATTCCAAAAACGGGCCTGCTTCAAGAAGTGCGTGGGCAGATCGAAGCGCTGGCGGTGCCAGGCGTGGAGGAACTCATCATCACCGCACAGCCCGGAGAGGAACTTGTTCCGCTTCCTGAAGGGACGCGCTACCTCGGCTTCATCATCGCTCGCGGAGACTGTCCGGAAGAAGTTGAAGCGACATTGCGTGAAGCACATAGCCGCTTGCACGTCGTCATCGGGCCAAGCCCCACAGCCGGGACCATGACCTTTTAGTCCGCGAGCTCAGGGGGTCTTCCGAATCTCCCCGGCCATCTTGCGAGTCCATTCTTCAAGACTGTTGCTTTGCGCGATGAGGTCGGGCATGCCGGTCATATCGTGGATCCAGTTCCCCTGGATCTCCTCGCCGGCCCCCGTTAGACTCTTTTGGATGGAGACGAGTTCTAAGTCAAATCGTTCCGGCATCACAGCTGCAATGCGGTGGATGCGCCGTTTTCCCTGAGGCGTGCCATCAGGATCAAGGTCGCAGGCGTAGTGTACGATATCGATCTTTCCGGACCCGAGGCTCTTCGACAATACGCGCACGGTTGTCCCTTGGTGAGACTGGATGAGAGCAGCCTTGTACAGACGCTCCCCAAGGGCCGGATCGACATTGATGGCCGTAATGTCCTGGACCTGCTTTGTCGGGGTCTCTGGATTGACTTCTCCCATGCTTCACCTCGGTTCGGTTGAGTGAGCAAGAGCTTATCAAAAGTTGTTCTTCCCTCGCAAGCCTGCGGAAAAAGCGGATGGCGAGGTACCGATGTCTGAAAGCTTAACGCTGCGGCAGCAGATCACCCACACGCTTGCCGGGGGCCTGTACTCCGCCAGCGATCTGGCTCATCGCTATGCCATCCCGGAACGAGAGGTAGAAGAGCATCTGGGGCACATCGCTCGAAGCGTTTCTCGGGACAGGACATGTCGATTTATTCGCGAAGCCGCCGAATGTAATCACTGCGGCTTTATCTTCCGTCATCGCGCACGCTTCACACGACCGAGTCGGTGCCCGACATGCCGAAGTGAGCGAATCTCTTCGCCGAGGTTTGGGATCAGCCTCAACTCGTCCTCTTGATACCCAAACGGCTTAAGGGTGAACCAGTGTAGCCAGGAACCTACTCTGGGTGGATTTTATCCTTCATTTTTGCTCACGCTTCTGTTATTCTTCTTTCATGGCCGAGCCGTTCCCCTTGTCAGATACCCTCAACAAGTTTGAAAATTAAATACTTCTTCCAGAGAACGTAATTTTTTGCATCGATGGCATCGCTTTTGCGGTTCTACTACTCATGGACGAAAGTATCCTGCGAGAAATTTTGAAATAATGATGCATACCGCGTGCGCTGGCTGATCGCGCTCCTGCTGCTTTTTAGTGCCACGGCCGTGCAGGCGGAGCTGCTTCGGCCGGTTTCGCAGATTCGCTCAGGCCAAGCCGAGGCCCGAGGCCTGCCATCGTTCCCGGAAAGTCCGCTGCTGGAGTACGGCGAGCGTCTCGAGGGCTGGGTCGCTGATTCTATTACTGCCACCGGGCGCTGGCGTGGGGATGTAGAAACCAAACTTTGGCAATTCCTGCGTTCTCACGGCCTCGGCGCCCATAGTCCCTGCAATGTATTTCTAGCAAACGCTCTCAAACTATTGTTCGGGATCGCGGATTTCGAAACCCCAAACCTCCCGGGAGCCTTCCTGCAGGCGAATGACATTGCGCGGTATGTGTCCAAACATCCTGAACAATGGACACTGCTGGGACCTGCATCGAATCAAGTGGCCTTAGAACGCGCCCAAGCATACGCCAACTTAAATACCCCCGTCATAGCGGTCTACGAGTCAGCTCCACACGGCCATGTCGCCGTCATTCTGCCCGGCAATCTGCGATACTCCCTACAGTGGAATTTGCAGGCGCCCAATTCAGCCAGTGTTTTTTTGGACCGGCCGTACAAATCGTACGTCGGCCTTATGCTGTCCAACGCCTTCCAGGCCTCGCACCTGCCAAGTGTCATGCTCTATAGCAGGACCTCCTCGAATTGAATGAGATAGCCTGAACGGGGCCTCGCCGCTTCTACACTCCTCATCGTTGTTTGAACCTCTAGAGACTGTCGCCACGCGCGATTGGCGGATGCCCTAATTCAAAGACAGGAGGTACATTCCTAAGACAATACCTGTCATCTAGCCTCTCAAGTCGCGATATCGTAAGGCCGATAATTTAGTATGAGCAATATTGCACACCGCGACTCTGAGGTTAAACCGTCCCGGTTAATTCCGATCGCGTTATACCTACTGACTCCTCTTCTGGTGTTCGCCGCGCTGCCCGCCGGGGCCGCGACGAAGGCGGAGGTCTACGGCCAAGCGAAAGCCAGCACCGTGCTGGTCGTAGCTATTGATGATAAGACAAAATCGGTCTCGCTCGGCAGCGGGTTTTTGGTCAACAAAGACGGCCTCGTGATTACGAATGCGCATGTTATTGAAGACAGCTCCAGGATCCTCATCTATGTCGGCAACGAAGAGGTCTATACAAATCCAACTCTCCTCACCGTCGATCCGGATCGAGATTTAGCGGCCCTCCAAATTCCCCCGCAGGCCGCTCCCGCACTGGCCTTGGCCGTCGAGGCGCCGCCGGAGGGCAATGATGTCATGGCCGTCGGCTATCCCCGATTGACGGATATCCTGAATATGGGCTTTGCCCTCCACCCTACGATTGTTCCAGGCAACATCAATGGCATCATCCAAGGCCGATCCAGAACCACCTATCGTTTCGCACCCTTTGTTCAAGTTACGGGGCATATCAATCAAGGTAGCAGCGGCGGGCCGCTGGTGGATGTGCCGTCGGGCGAAGTCATCGGCATGGTGGTCCTGCAAGTCCCCTATCTAGAAAGGGCCAGGGATCGCAGCGGCACCGGGATCGGCAGCGTCATGATTCGATCCGGGATCGGGTATGCTATCCCCTCAACGGTCATTCGCCAATGGTTAACCGAAAACCACCTCTCTGCCGAGGGCCAACCTGCAACCCCCGTCGCGGCGCACACCCCGACGTTACTGCCGTCTGCAGGCCGGTCATTTGCCACAGGCCATGTGTTATTTACAATTGCGCAGGTTTTGCCGAAAGACGCCGATCTGTACAACCTTGCCGTCTATCACTACGAAGGCGCCTTGGCCCTGCGGCCGAATGATTCAAGACTTCTGCGGAGTGTCGGTGTCGCGTATGCCGCCCTCGGACGATTCGATGATGCCATTGGGGCGATCACGAAAGCATTGTATGAAGAGCCTGGCTCAGCCATGATTGCGTATGAACTTGGACTCGCCCAGGAAGCCAAAGGCTTGGTCGCCGAGGCCATCATCACCTGGCGGCATTTCCTGGATCGGGAGAGCAGCGCGCCCGATAGCGAGGGATGGCAGGTGAAAATCAGTGAGGCCGTCTCCCGCGTGCGGACCACGATGGCCGCAGCGCCGTTAGCACCCACTGCGATTCCAATTAGCAGCAAATAGCCGCTAGTCCCCGAAAGCGTTTGCCCTCTACAAAGATCTTTTAGCCTCGGGCCCCTTGAGAAGGTCCGCTTTTCTTGAAACGTGTGGCCCTAAAACCGCTTACGAGCGGGTGAGCTTCTTGTAGCGCAGACGGTGGGGATGCTCCGCCTCTTTACCTAATCGCTTCTTTCGGTCCGCCTCATAATCGCTGTAGTTGCCTTCGAACCAGACCGCTCGGCCTTCGTCCTCAAAGGCAAGAATATGAGTCGCAATCCGATCGAGAAACCACCGGTCGTGCGTGATCACGACGCAGCAGCCACCGAAATGCTCCAGGCCTTCCTCGAGAGCGCGCAAGGTCGTCACGTCAAGATCGTTCGTTGGCTCATCGAGCAGCAGGAGATTGGCGCCTTCCTTCAGCATGCGGGCCAAGTGCACGCGGTTGCGTTCACCACCGGAGAGGTCTTTCACCTTTTTCTGCTGATCCGAGCCGGTTAAATTGAATCGACCGCAATAGGCGCGAGAATTGACCTCCGCTTTGCCGAGCATGACCGTGTCCCGCCCCTCCGAGATCACTTCCCAGACCGTCTTGTTTGCGTCCAAGGTGCGATCTTGATCCACGTACCCGACCTTCACTGTCTCCCCGAGCACAATGGAGCCCCCGTCAGGCTTGACCTTGCCGGTAATGATGCGAAACAGGGTCGTTTTTCCGGCGCCGTTCGGCCCGATGATGCCGATGATGCCTCCGCGCGGAAGCGTGAACGTGACATCCTCAAAGACAAGCTTGTCGCCAAAGGCTTTCGTCAGCTCTTTGGCTTCGAGGACAATATCTCCCAGCCGAGGCCCCGCCGGGATATAGATTTCCAGATCGGTCGCCGTTTTCTCCTGCTCGGCGTTCAACAGATCCTCGTATCTGGTAATGCGGGCCTTGCCTTTGGCATGGCGGGCTTTGGGCGCCATCCTGATCCATTCCAACTCCCGCGCCAAGGTTTGGCGGCGCTTGGCATCGGATTTCTCCTCCCGGTCCAGCCGGGCCTGTTTTTGCTCCAGCCATGAGGAATAATTGCCTTGGAATGGAATGCCCTGCCCGCGATCCAGCTCAAGAATCCAGCCCGCGACGTTGTCCAGGAAGTAGCGGTCATGGGTCACGGCAATGACGGTGCCCTTGTAGTTCTGTAGATATTGCTCGAGCCATTGGACGGACTCGGCATCGAGGTGATTGGTCGGCTCGTCCAACAACAAGATGTCCGGCTCTTGAATCAGCAGGCGACACAGGGCCACGCGACGCTTCTCTCCGCCCGAAAGAATTCCCACGTTGGTGTCGCCCGGAGGACAACGCAGGGCATCCATCGCCACCTCAAGCTGATTCTCCAGCTCCCAGCCGTTCGCCGCCTCAATCTTCTCCTGTAATTGCCCCTGTTTTTCAATCAACTTGTCCATCTGTTCTGCCGACTGCTCCAGACCCAACTTCTCGCTGATGGCCTCGTAATCCCGCAGCATCGACATCACATCCTGCCGCCCCTCTTGCACGACTTCTTTCACGGTTTTTGTGGGATCAAGCTGAGGTTCCTGCTCCAGGAGTCCGACGGAATACCCTTTGGAGAAGGTGATCTCTCCGGTGTAATCCTTATCGACGCCCGCGATGATGCGCAATAACGTGCTCTTGCCGGAGCCGTTGGCTCCGAGCACTCCGATTTTGGCTCCGTAATAGAACGATAGATAAATATCCTTGAGCACCTGTCGCTTGGGTGGCTGGACACGGCCCACGCCGATGAGGGAGAAGATCACTTGTTTGTCGTTCGTCGTCATACGCTCCTTACGATTATTTTTATCTCAAGGGTGGAGTCTATACTTTGCACTCACCGATTAACAAGATTTCTCGTGACGTCCCGCGGCATTTGTGATACACGAGCCCCGACGGATGCTGACACCTGAGCAACTCCAGGGATGGTGGCGCGAGCTGAACGCCCGGTATTTCGGGAACGTGCTACCGCCGATTCCGATCGTCTGGAGCGCACGGCTGACCTCCTCGGCTGGCCTTTTTATCAATAAAGTTGGACCTCGCGCCCCGCTGTTGTCGACAGGACACCCGCCCTCCCCAGGCGCGTTCCTTAGCAGCGACGTCTCGGCCGAGCTGCGTTCTAATAGACGCGCCCCTTCCCGAGACGGCGTTTCTGAGCGCCGGCTGATTCGACTCTCGATCCCGTTGCTGTCCAATCAACCTGAGTCTGAAGTGAAAAGCACGCTGGCCCATGAGATGATCCATCAATGGCAATACGACGTCCGCAAACATCGGCCTGACCACGGTGAGGACTTTCGCCGTATCATGGCCGCGATGAATCTGGACGGCCTTCGCATCACCGTGCGGCATTCACTGACGGCGGATGTCGCGGCCCTGTGCCGATATACGTGGCGGTGTGTGCAGTGCGGCCAACTCTATCATCGCCACCGCCGGACGATCAGACCGAACCGGCACCGTTGCGGAGCGTGCACCGGCCGCCTCCAAGAGCTGACCAGCCAGGTAAGAGCCGATCCGGACAGGCACTATGCAGCTTAGCCTCTTTCCTCTCGAGCCCCGCCTCTCGAAGTCCAAATACGTGTCCGGATTGCAGTGCCACAAACGTCTGTATCTCGAGATTCATTCCCCTGAACTGGCGACAATACCGGATGAACAGACGCAGGCCGTGCTGGATGCGGGCACGGACGTCGGCGAAGTCGCCCGCCGGCGCTTTCCCGGAGGGGTGCTGGTTGACTGCGGTCCCGGCAATATGACGCTAGCATTGCGCCGTACCGAGGAGTTGCTGAACAATCCGCGTATCCCGGCGATCTTTGAAGCCACGCTCAAATTCGACAATGTGATCGTCCGGGTCGACATTCTTGAGCGGACCATCGGCGACACCTGGCGTCTGATCGAGGTGAAGGCTTCCACGCGGACGAAAGAGGTTCACGTACACGATCTGGCGATCCAGGCGCACGTGGTGATCGGGTCAGGACTACGGCTCGAGGCAATCACTCTGATGCACTTAAATCGCGCCTATGTCTACGAGGGGGGGCAGGTCGATCTCGATCGGCTCTTCCTCCAGCATGACCTGACGGTCGAAATCATGGCACGTCTGGCCGAGGTGCCGGCCCGGCTTTCGTCCATGAAGGCGATGCTGATGGAGCCCTCAGCCCCTGTCATAGAACCGAGTCATCACTGCCACTCGCCTTACGGCTGCCCGTTCTGGGATCACTGCACGCAGGGAAAAGATCAACGGTGGGTTTTCTATTTACCGGGCCCCAAGCGCGCCTTTGAAAAGCTCGCCGAACAGGGTGTCTCGACGATTGACGCGATTCCTGACGGGTTCAAACTCTCCGGCGCGCAGCAGCGCATGAAGGACAACGTGGAGTGGATCGGGCCGGATTTGAGAGCCGCACTGCAAGCCGTGCGATATCCGGTCCACCACCTTGATTTTGAAGGGTTCATGCCGGCCGTCCCGTTATTTCCGGGGACCAGGCCCTACCAGACTCTCCCCTTTCAGTGGTCCAATCACA
This sequence comes from Nitrospirales bacterium, assembly GCA_036505795.1. Taxonomy (GTDB): domain Bacteria; phylum Nitrospirota; class Nitrospiria; order Nitrospirales; family NS-4; genus NS-11. Next base: position 14,904 of record DASXSU010000075.1, on the reverse strand, counting down.
CCGAACAGGACGACGGTGTCGTGCGACACCACGAGTACCTGTGCCTCGGAGCCATGGATCCCCGCGAAGAACTGGCCCTCGCCCTGTTGCGGTCTGTCGGCAGGGAAGGCAGCATCTGCGTCTATTCCGGCTATGAATGGCGAATCCTGATGGATCTCGCCGACCTTTTTCCACGGCTCAGACGCGAACTATGCTCCGTCGCCGCGCGGCTCTGGGATCTCCTGCCGATCGTCCGGCGACACTATTACCATCCGGCGTTCAACGGCTCCTTCTCGATCAAAGCCATCCTGCCGGCCCTGGCGCCGTCTCTGGATTACAGCAATCTGGAGATCGGTGATGGCGGTCTCGCGGCGATTCAGTACTACCGCATGGCCTTCGGCGACATCGACACGGACGAGAGGATTCGGATCAGGGCTTCCCTGCTGGAGTACTGTAAGCGCGACACGCTTGCGCTGCTGGAGATCCGCAGAATTCTCCTTGAGAAAACAGTCGCGGCATCGGAGTCATAATCGGAACCTGGCCCGGCGCAAGACTGCGCAACCATCGATTAAAACCGGGTCACGCTACTGAAGTTAAAGTCGTCGATCTTCAGCGCCGGCACCAACATCTTATTTGATTCCGTGGTGCTCGCTTCGGCAGCAGTCGTAAATGCGTCGATACGCTTGAACGCGCTCAGCGGGCTCTCGTGAAAGCGAAAGTTGTGCGTCGGCGTGCTGATCTCGCCGCCTTCAACCAGAAATGTTCCGTCTCGCGTCATACCCGTCAGGGTGAGGTCAGTTGGATTAACGGTTCTGATATACCAGAAGTTTGTGACCAGGATTCCCTGCTGAGTCGTCCTGATCAGATCCTCCACAGTGCCGGTCCCGCTCTGCGCCGATAATCGTGGCGCCCCGAGCGTGCAGATCCGTGCCACTTGATGCTGTTGCGCCGTGTACCGGTCGTACATTAACTCTTGGAGTACACCCTTGTTGATCCATGTGCAGTCATTGCTGGGCAAGCCTTCATGAGTAAATCGCGTGCCGAGCAAATCGGGATGGTCAGGACAATTTTTCAACGTCAGCCGGGAATCCATAATGCACTGGCCCAGTTTGCCCGCAAAGGCGCTGTCGCCTTTATAATAGGACTTGGCGTCCAGCATCCATATCATCGCACTCAGCAATCCGGCTACTGCCGCGGGCTCGAGAATGACCGTATACCGACCAGCTGCAATCTCTTGCGGATGGGCTGCTCGTTTGGCTTTGTTGATGGCGATCTGGGTGCGCTCGCGTACGCCGAGATGATCCATTGAGCGATGCACGTTGGCAGCCCAGCCGCTGGAATCCTCGCCGGTCGCCGTCACGCTGAAACGGGCTTCCGTCCGTTCCTCAAATCCAAACAGACCGCTATTCGCGGCGACGCCCACCGCCGCCGAAGAGTTTGCGACAAGCCCCGCAGCTACCAATTTGCCCACGGCGCATAGTTCGATTGCCACCCGCGCATCGGCGAGGCGTCGTTGCGGCCCTGTGGCAGCCGTCTCAGTACGGGCTGTAGGAATATCGGAATAGTGCTGTGGGCCAACGGGTGGGAGATACTCTGGGTCGGGAGGAGCCGCGCGAGCGACACGCTCAGCCCGGCGAAGCGTCTCTCGAACGGCGCCGGCCGCAAGATCAGTGCTGGTCGCGGTGCCATGCTGCTGACCAAAGGCCACATGAACCACGATGCTCAGACGACGGGTATTCAGGTTTTGAACAACCTCATTGTTGGCAAAGCGCGTGTTGCCCGCCCTGACATCGGCAAGGTAGACGGTGGTGTCATCCCCCTTCGAGGCCTGCAACACAAGGTCTGCCGTGCGGCGAAATTCCTCTTGATCGACCTGAGATGGACTCATCCGGTCTGGCCCTGAATGACGCTGATGCCGCGGAACCGCGCATGGGAGGCAGGGTGGGTCATCCACCCCGATTGTCCGGGTTGTCCCTTGCCACACGTAGTGAACCCGTAGCGTCTCCGGTGGGAGCGATCAGCAACCGCATCGCACGAGCCCCAGAACTCGGGGGTGATTCCATGATAGATCACATCACGCAGCATGTGGGCCCGTTTTCCATTTTCGATCAGCCAGAAGGCGTCGCCTCCGAACTGAAAGTTGTACCGTTGCTGGTCAATACTGAATGAGCCGTGTCCCTCAATGTAAATGCCGCGTCGAACGTCCGCGATGATGTCCTCCAACCGTCCGGGCCCGGGTTCCAGCCCGATGTTTGCGATCCGCACCATCGGGATACTGCTCCATCCGTCTGCCCGGTTCGAGCCATGGGAGCGCTCTTGTGCAATCTTCGGCGCCAGCTCCCGGCTGGTGCAATAATCCACGAAGATCCCTTCGCGTATGATGTCCCATCGTTGGCAGGCCACGCCGTCGTCGTCATATCCCGTGGCCGCCAAAGTCCCCGGCTCGGTGTTATCCGCAACCATGGTTACGTGCGGCGAGCCGTATCGAAACCAGCCGCGCTTGTCCGGCGTAAGGAAACTCGTGCCCGCATAGTTCGCCTCATACCCCAGCGCCCGGTCCAGCTCACTGGGGTGACCGCAAGACTCGTGGATCGTGAGCGACAGATGCTCGGGATCCAGCACGAGATCGTATCGACCCGGCTCTACCGGCGGAGCAACGACCTTCTCCATCGCCTGCGCCGCGACGCGAGGGGCTTCGTCGAGAAAGCCTGCGTTAGTGATCACTTCATAGCCAGCGCGCATATGTGGGGTATTAAAACTGCGCGAGACAAAGCGGCCATCGTGCACGGCGGTGGCTTCGCACTCTCCCTGCACCGCCATGAGATCAAAGTGGATGCTGGCTCCTTCCGTGGACGCAAAGAACTTGCGGTCTCGTCGGGCCCACAAGCTCGCGCTGCTCCGCGCAATTCCAGACTGGCGGTGCAGGAGCTCCATAATCTCTTGAACAAGACCTGTTTTCTTTTCAAGGGGAACCGCAAACGGGTCGACGTCATAGGACGTGACGATCGAATCCGTATGCGGCGGTTCGGGTGCAAGCCGGACGGGCTCGCGCATCAGAGTTGCCGACGCCTTGGCGATCTCAAGCGCAAGATCGGTCACGTGCGGGAGCTCTTCCGGAGATATGACGGAGCTGGCGGAGAAACCCCACGCACCCCGGTACAGAATGCGCACGCCGAACCCGCTGTCACGCATGTCCTGGATGGCCGCGATGCGCCGATCCTGGCCCCTCACGATTTCCCAGGTGCTATCCAAAAACCGGATGTCGGCATAGTCCGCACCTGCGCTCCTGGCGCGCCGAAGCGCGAGATCTGCCAGCTCCTGCCAGTCGGTCTTGCTCATAACAAAAGCGCCAGCAGCAGAATAAGGAGCGCGACGACCATGGCCGTCACTATAGATACCGTCCGCCCGGGAAAAGACCGTTTCGGAATCTGCACTCCGCAGATGATCGCCGGCCGAGGGATATTCTTGATGCGATCCCAAAGCCCCAGGACTGTCACGCTAACGTGGTCTCCCTGTGAAAACGGGATACCGCTAAGCGTGACGCTTTTCGCAATGGGGTCATATTCGATGCTGCCACGGGGAAGGCGGTGATTTCCCCCGTTGATCGTCACGAGGTAATTTTCAGGGCTCTCCGCGATCGCCTTATCAGCCCCCTCCGCGAGGGTCAGCACCAGGCTCGACCCACACACATTGACGGCAGTCACCTTCGTGGGTGTAGACGCGCTCGATGCCTCGTCACCCGCGGCAAGCCGGCCTGCCATTGCTGTGTGGGCCGGAGGATATGTGGGATTCGGTCGATCCGGATCGAGGAGCGCGGTGGGATCAATGATCGAGGTCATGCAGGACTCGCTGTGCTTCGCAGCCGGTGACGTCTCACGGGAACTTGATGAATCAGCGTCGGCGCGTTATCGTACAAGGGTGGCTAAATCTGAGGTTTTCCAGGAACAGGGAGCAAGCACATGAGCGAAGCGCGCACACGGGGAGTCGTCCTGGTAGGTCATGGCAGTATCCCCAAAGACTACCCGCGACAACCATTGACCGCCCTCAAAGCGCTGGAGGCTCAGCGCCATGCGAATGGGGGAGAACCGACCTCCGACGAGATTGAGCTCGACCACCGCATCAGGCACTGGCCGCGAACGCCGGAGACCGATCCGTATCAGGCCGGACTGGAGTCCCTCGCGACTCAATTGAAGGCCGCTTTAAATGGCGACCTGTTTGCTATCGCGTACAACGAATTTTGTGCCCCTACCCTGGAAGAAGCTGTGGAGACATTAATCGCCGCCGGAGCTCGGGAAATTCGGGTCGTTTCGTCCATGTTCACCCCCGGCGGGTCCCATTCAGAACTCGAAATCCCGGAGACGCTCGCTCGTCTGCACAGGAAGCATCCCGGGATTGACCTTCGCTATGCTTGGCCATTCGATTTAAAGCAGGTCGCGTCAATGTTGGCTGCGCAATTAGCCCGCTTCTAGGGTTGTTCATACCCGCATTGATGGCCTCGGTCAAGGGCGACCCTGCATTCTTTGAGCGCCATCAGCTCAGGGGGGTGGGGTCGATCAGCCGACGGAACTTCATCCCAAGCTGATCAGCCGCTCCCGAAAAAGCCATTTCCCCTAACGCTTTGAAAGGGTTTCCTTCCACGACCGTAAAAGGTCCCGCGAAGGTGAAGGTCCGATAATAAAGCCGTGGGTAGGAGAACTCGTTATAGAAATATGACTGCGCGAGAACGTAGTCATCCTGACCATTCTCGCTTTGCAGCACCTGGTTTGTCGTGAGGTCTACGAGGGCCGCGTCCATTCGCGCAAAGAGCTGATCCTCGACGCGCGAGAAATAGACTCTCCGAGCCGGCCGCGAGGTCGCCACCGCGACAATGACCTTTGATACATCCCGGTCTTTCACGCTGTCGCGCACCCGCTCAACGCTGAGCGCGCCTAACCCGCCGGCGGGAATGATAATCGTGGGGAAAATTCGCCGCACTTTGATATGTGGGGACTCCTGCAATTCCTTTTCGATGCGCTGTCCTATCTTTTCCAACGCCTCCTTGGAAGGTGTCGTGGGCCTGGCGAGCTCTTCTTCGGGCAAGGCAATTACCACGCCGATTAGAAGTGGCAATGCAATAGGATGGGCGCCGGACACCGGCTGAAAGCCTATGAGGTAGTCGTCCATCCGGCTGGACGGACCGGCACAGCCGATCGCCATGACCATGCAAAACCCCACTCGGAGACCACGAAACCATCGGATCTGTTTCATACAGGCAATCTATTCGGTTACTTGGCAGGGAATCAAGCGCCCGCAGCCGAAACGAGGTCACGGTGCCGACCAGATTACCTTCTCGTTTTTATCATAGAGCGTCAGGCTGGATTTCGGCATTGGCTCTTTGCCCGGAACCCGGAGTTCTTTGATTTCAAGAGCGGCGCGTCGATATCCCTCCGGGTCATAGAGGGTTAAGCTCGGAGACCCATCCTGCAGCATGGTGAGCAACGCCGCTCCCTTTGCTTCGCCTTCCAGGCTCAGCACCGGGGTGTTGTCCGGCTCGATCTTCAAGGTGGCGTAGCCGGCCAGCCGCTCGCTGGCAATAGTCAGATTAGCGGCGTCGCCGATCAGGCTCAAGCGTGGTCCTCCGTTTGGCAGAACGAACAGATACGCGAACCCCTGCGGTTTTGGTTGCTTGCCTTCCTGATCATATAACGCAAGCTCAGAAACCCCGGCTGCGTTGAGGCCCATCTCGGCGCGGACCTTGCCGTGAGGATCGTAAAAGGCAGCGCGTACGGAGCCGTCGGGCTGTCCTCCGATAACTGCTCGCACCTTTCCATCTTTCCCCACTACTCGGAATTCCTCAGCGGTAACGATAGTATTGGCCGAAGGCTGTTGAGCGATAACCGGCCCACTTGCCGACACCGCGCCGGACAGCATTCCTCCCATCCATCCTGCAACAACAGCCAGCAGCACGACGTATACCGACTCGATTCGGGGCATGGCCTTCCTCCTGGTGTAATACCAACCGGTCAGCTTACTTTTTCAGGAGCGGCTGTTTTTCGCAAGGGGGAACTCCAGCCGGCACTTGCCAGATGCTGCACGATGCGGTTATGACTACCTCGGGGGAAGGCATGAAAATCAGGCGGGCGACAGACCAGGATTTTCCTGAGATTTTAAAGGTCCAGGCTGCCGCGTTCGGCGCGTATCAAGGGACGTACGAGGTGAGCGCCTGGACCAAGGAAACGCTGGAGAATATTACAACGAACGCGCTCGATAAAGTGATCCTCGTGGCTGAGTCTGAGGCGAAGCTCGTGGGATCGGTGCGGTTCTGGGTAGCCGGTGGTGTGTGCGTCATTCGTCTGCTATCGGTGAGTCCCGACTACCAGGGTCGTGGTATCGGCAAGGCGCTCATGCGAGAGATTGAGCACATGGCGACTGATGCTCATAAGCTGTACGTCTGCACAATGCTCAGTACCTCCCGTAACGTGGCCCTATTTCTGAGTCTCGGCTACCGGCCGGAAGCGGTGTTGCCCGACCATTACCACCGTACGGATTTCGTGTGTTTTGCCAAATACCGCCCCTCATCACCTGCACTGTAGCTCATCCAATCTTCAGCAGCTCCACCTCAAAGATCAGTGTTGCGTTCGGAGGAATCACGCCCGCGGCGCCTCGCGATCCATACCCTAAGGAAGCCGGTATCGTCAGCTTTCGTTTGGCTCCGACCTTCATGCCCTGAACCCCTTCATCCCATCCCTTGATGACCTGGCCCTTTCCCAGAGTAAAGGGAAACGGCTGGTTGCGGTCCTTACTGGAATCGAATTTTTTGCCGTCCACAAGCCAGCCCGTATAGTGGACCGTGACGGTTTGGCCCGCCTTTGCCGGTTCGCCTTTGCCCTCAACGAGATCTTCATACTTCAGGCCGGTCGGTGATGTGATCTCCGCCATGCTCTCTCCTTTGCAGCAGTGGAACGTTGCAACCTCGAAATGCCTATTATGCCGGAATGTCGTCGGGTCGTGGGAACCACCATTACGAGGTATGTTCAGCCTGCGGAGGATTTTTTACGTTGAAGTAGGTTCTGAAGACTGCCTAGATACGAAGGAGGTCAGCATGCAGATTGTGTCCTCGGATGGATCGAGCCTACGCCGCACTTCACTGTTCGAACGGTTTGCCAAGCAGGCCGAATACGCCATGGGCCATCCTCAGGCCTTTGCCGTCGCGGTTGGCGTTATTGTTCTCTGGGCCGTAGCCGGCCCGTTCTTTCACTATAGCGACTCCTGGCAATTGGTCATCAACACCGCGACCACCATTGTGACTTTTCTGATGGTTTTCCTGATTCAAAACTCCCAGAACCGGGACAGCGCAGCGATCCAGCTTAAGCTTGATGAACTGATTCGCTCCCGCGAAGGGGCCCACAACGCGCTCTTAAACTTGGAAGCGTTGACGCTGGAGGATATACAGGAGATCAAGGCGCACTACGAGAAACTGGCCTCGTGCGCCCGAAACAATGTCAAGCAAGGCACAGCCGACACTGACACGCCGGAAGTACAGCTGCGATAATCGATTAGAGATAGGACTGATCGGCAGCATCCATTCTTCGAGCGACAATAATCCAATTCGCGTTGGGAAGGGTTTTTATGACCTCCACCGGCATCCATCGCTCAATGTATCCGGTACCATGACAATCGGAGCAGATGGCCTGGGATCCATGTCCTTTGGGGCATCTCCATCTCACCAAGACGTCCATGTGACCTTTCTATTAGAGGTGAAGTCCGCCCGTGTTGTTGTTATGACCACTCCACATGAGAGCAGCATTAGTTGAAGGTTAGAATCGCCTCATCTGACGGGGACCTTTAAAAATGCATCCCAGCATGAATCGGATATCGAATGGAAAGCAGAGGGACGTGTGAGAATTGACGCAGGAGCCATATCTCTCGAGGGAGACCTGGACCTGCCCCCGCAGGCTAAGGGCATGGTTCTCTTCGCACATGGCAGCGGGAGCAGTCGCCACAGTCCACGCAACCGCTATGTCGCTCAGGTCCTTCAACAAGCCGGCTTCGCCACGCTGTTGATCGACCTGCTCACAGAAGCCGAAGAAGCCATTGATCGCCAAACAGGGCATTTGCGCTTCGATATTGCCCTGCTGGCGAACCGGCTCCTCGGCGCGACCGATTGGCTACGTGATCATCCCCCGACTCGGCATCTTCACTTGGGCTATTTCGGCGCGAGCACGGGCAGCGCTGCAGCGCTGTCTGCCGCCGCCGAGCGTCCCGAGCTCGTCAAAGCGGTGGTGTCGCGCGGCGGGCGACCGGACTTGGCGGCCCCCGCCCTGGCTCGGGTACGGGCGCCTACGCTTCTTATTGTCGGTGCCGAAGACGAACCGGTGATCGAGATGAATCGCGAGGCGATGACACGACTGACCGAAAAGAAGCTCGAAATTATTCCGGGCGCGACCCATCTCTTTGAGGAGCCGGGGACGCTGGAAGAGGTTGCACGGCTGGCTTGCGACTGGTTCGAACGCTATCTCATTGCCAAGACCTGAGTCTGCGGTCCAGGGAGGCCCTGCGCTCGGAGACTAGCGGCGGGCGTTATTTCGGGATCGTAAAATAAAAGGTGGCGCCTTTGCCGCACTGTGACTTGAGCCAGATTCGCCCACCATGGTTTTCAACGACCTTCTTACAGATCGCGAGTCCAATGCCGTTGCCGGGGTAGTCGGCGCGGCCGTGCAAGCGCTGAAAAATCACAAAGATCCGATCCGCGTATTGGGGATCGATGCCGATGCCGTTGTCCTCTACCGCAATCAACCATTCCTTCTTCTTGTCCTTGACGGAAACATGAATGCATGGCGTGAGCTCTCCACGGAACTTGATCCCATTGCCGATCAGGTTTTGGAACACCTGGACTAATTGTGTGTCGTCCCCCTGAACCGTCGGAAGGGGATCGTGGGTGACAAGCGCGCCGGTTTCCGTGAGTGCTGCTTCGAGATTGGCGAGCGCGCGCGCATACACGACTTCACAGTCCACAGATTTAAAAAACAGGTCCCGAATTCCCACGCGGCTATAGAGCAATAGATCCTGAATGAGTTGTTCCATGCGAACAGCTCCGTCGACCGCGTAATTGATAAACTCATCCGCGTCACGGTCTAATTTGCCTTTATAGCGGCGGGCCAGAAGTGTCGTGTAGCTGGTGACCATTCGAAGCGGCTCTTTCAAATCATGCGAGGCCACGTATGCAAAGCGCTCAAGTTCCGCGTTGGACCTGGCCAACTCTTCTACGCGCTCCGCAAGTTGCCGCGTGCGTTCCTGAAGGGCCGCTTCTGCTGCCTCCAACTGCAGATTTTTTTGGCGCAGCGCCGCCGTCCGCCGCGCCAGTTCGATGAACGCAGAGACTTTTGAGCGAAGCGTCTCCGGAAGAACCGGCTTAATGATATAGTCTACCGCGCCGTAGGCGTAGCCCTTGGCGATGTGGGCATCTTCCTTGTTATAACTCGTCAAGAAGATGATGGGAATGTCCCGGGTTTTCTCACGCTCTCGGATCAGCTTCGCCGTCTCATAGCCGTCCATTCCGGCCATCTTAATATCGAGCAGGATCACCGCAAATTGCTGTCCCAAAAGATGTTTCAGGGCCTCTTCGCCGGAGGTCGCCTTGACAATCCGGCAGTCTGATCCGTCCAGAATCGCCTCCAGGGCCAGTAAACTCTGCTGGCTGTCGTCCACCAGGAGAACGTTTTGAATTGGAGTCTCGATCTCCCGCGACAACGCCGCCTCCCTGACGAAGGACATTACTCGACCTTTCGATACAAATTCGCGATGCCTGGTAGTGGCTCATACCGCTGTCCGAATAGCGGCTTGGGGCAGTCGGACTCCCCCATTGCCAGTACGCCGAACCGGCTGAGACTGTCCGTAAATAAGCCCTGGACTCGCTCCTGGAGCCATTCATTGAACGCAGTCAAAGCCCGCCGGCAGACAATGGCCTGAAAAAGATGGAACGGTCCGTCCGTTCCGAGATTATGCTCTGCAAAAACAATCGGCTCCATGATTGACTCGTTGACCCGTGCGTGGTCCTGTTCGATATGATAGTAATCGGAAAAACAGCCTCTTCCTCCCGCCTGAAGATAAGACTCGGTGTCGTGGCCGATCCGGTCGAGTGGAAAAACCCCCGTCCGCGTTTGTTTTAAGATCGCCTCGCTCAAGTCCGTTGCATATATGCGGGCACGATGCTGCAAGCCTTCCTCCTGTAGAAGGATGGCGAGGGAGAAGAGGTCTTGCCCGCCCGCACATTCGGGCACCCAAATCTGGATCGCCGGATAGGTCCTCAGCATGGGAACAACGATGGTACGAAACGTCTGCCAAAAAAGAGGTTCCTCAAAGAAGCCTGTCTCATCATCTCGGAGAGTCAGCAATAACTGCTCCATGCATGCCGGCTCATGCAGGATCTTCTCCTGATAGCCGGAGAGAGTCTGGGCGCCCTCTGCATGCACCCGATCCCAGATACGGCGTTTCAACGGCGCCATATCATAATCACGAAAATCGTAGCCGTAGCAGTCTAATATGCCGTCGAGCAAGAGACGGAATTCGGTCCCCTCGATGAGCGCATCATTCACAGCCGGCATGGCCTGCCCGGGTTTCCTTGTTTTTGTCACGGGGGTCCGTACCTTTTAGCGAACGACGGCGTCATCGATAGAGCCATACACGCAATAATGACACCAACTGCTCCGTGTCGACCGGCTTCGAAATATAATCAGAGGCTCCCGCTTCAATGCATTTGGCCCGATCCACTTTCATCGCCTTCGCGGTGATCGCGATAATGGGTAGGGAGCCGAACTCACCGCTCTTGCGGATGATGCGCATCGTTTGGTAGCCGTCCATGTCCGGCATCATGACATCCATTAGCACAACGTCGACGTCGGGGTTATCCCGCAGCTTGGCGATTCCGTCTTGCCCGTTCTCCGCGTAGAAGACCTGCATGTTGTGCAGTTCCAAGATGCTGGTCAGCGCAAAAATGTTGCGGATGTCATCATCGATGATCAGGGCCTTCTTTCCGGAAAGCGTCGCATCCGCGTGGCGCACCTGCTCCAGCATCTGCTGCTGGTTCGACGGCAGATTCGCGGGCGCCCGATGCAGGAACAACGACGTCTCGTCCAACAGACGCTCGGGAGACTTCACATCCTTGATGATCACCGCCTCGGTTAATTTGGTCAGCGCGTGCTGTTCCTGCCTGGTGAGTTCCTTGCCGGTGTACACGATGATCGGCAAATCCCGCTGGCCGAGCTCCTGCTGGATCTTTTCGATCAGCGCAAGACCCGGCATATCCGGCAGGCGCAAGTCAAGCACCAAGCAGTCACAACTGCCGGCACTCAAGGCCGCCAACGCCTCCTGCCCCGTGCCGACCGCGGTAATCTGCACATCCCCGGACCCGATTAACTCGACGATGCTTTGACGTTGCACCTCGTCGTCTTCCACCACCAGCAGGTGTCTCGCCGGGCGATCGAGGAACGCCACCATGTCATCGAAGGCCTTCTCCAGCCATTCGCGGCTGACCGGCTTGCTGAGGTAGCCGAACGCCCCCTGTTTCAATCCGCGCTGGCGTGCTTCCTCAACAGAGATGATGTGAACCGGAATGTGCCGGGTAGTGGGATCATGCTTCAAGCGATCAAGCACCGTCCAGCCGTCGTTATCGGGCAATTGCAGATCGAGCGTGATTGCCGACGGCTTGAAGCGCCGGGCCAGCGAAAGTCCTGCCGTGCCGGACGTCGCAACCAATCCTTTGAAACCTTTCTCGTGCGCTAAATCCAACAGGATCTCCACAAACGCCAGATCGTCCTCTAGGATCAGCAGCACCCGGTCTCCGGGGCGGATCGCATCCCGGTCGTCTGACACCTCCACGGCCGGCTCCAATTCAAACGACTCCGTCTCCACCGCCCGTAAGACCGGCAGCTCGTCGAGGGCAGCGCCAATCCGCACGATCTGTACGGGTGGCGTGTAGAGGCGCGGCAGATAAAAGGTGAATTTGCTGCCCTTGTCGGGCGTGCTCTCCACCTGGATTTCGCCGCCGAGCAACCGTGCGATCTCGCGGCTAATCGAGAGGCCCAAGCCCGTACCGCCGTACTTGCGGCTCGTCGTACCGTCCGCCTGCTGGAAGGCCTCGAAAATGATCCTCTGCTTGTCGGCGGCAATCCCGATACCGGTATCAACCACGGAGAATGCCAGCACACAATCGGCTTGGTTCAGGACGACATGCTCGCGGTTCCACCCGGACAAGACCTTCTCAATCCGCAACCGGACAGAGCCGCGCTCGGTGAATTTGATCGCGTTGGACAACAGATTTTTCAACACCTGTTGGAGCCGCATTGAATCCGTCTGGATCGCCGACGGCAACCCCGGGATGCGCTCGATGACTAATTCCAGGCCTTTGTCCTGGGCCATCTGACGGAAGCTTCGATCCACGTAATCGGTGAGGTCCGCGAAGCCCACCGGACTGACCGACACTCCCATGGTCCCGGATTCGATCTTGGCGAGATCCAGAATATCGTTGATCAGCGCCAGGAGGTCGCTCCCCGACGCGTGGATCGTCTGGGCAAACTCGACCTGTTTCGAGGTGAGCGTTGATTCACGGTTCTCGGCCAGGAGCTTGGACAGGATCAGGAGGCTGTTCAGTGGAGTGCGTAGTTCATGCGACATGTTGGCGAGGAATTCAGACTTGTATTTGGAGGAGAGCGCCAACTGCTCGGCTTTTTCTTCCAGGGCCCGCCGGGCCTCTTCGACCTCGCGGTTCTTCGACTCGACTTGGGCGTTCTGCTCGCTGAGCAGATTCGCTTTTTCCTCCAGTTGCTCGTTCTTTTGGCGCAGCTCTTCCTGTTGTGTACGCAAGAGCTCCTCGGATTTGCGGAGCGACTCAGCCTGACGCTCGAGCCGTTCGTTCGTCGTCTTCAACTCGTGTTGCTGGGCTTGCAGTTCCCCGGTCAGCGACTGCGACTGCTTCAGAAGGTCTTCGGTCCGCATGTTCGCGGCGATCGTATTGAGCACGATGCCGATGCTCTCCTTAAGCTGGTCCAGGAAGGTCAGGTGGATGTCGCTATAGCGGTTGAACGACGCCAGCTCGATGACCGCCTTGACTTCCCCTTCAAACAGCACCGGAAGCACAACGATGTTGTAGGGGGTGCTTTCGCCAAGGCCCGAGTTTATCTGGATGTAGTTCTGGGGCACGTTGGTGACCACGATGCGCTCTTTTTCGAGCGCGCACTGTCCGACCAGCCCCTCCCCGGAGCGGAACTGGTTCGCTACTCCCTTGCGTTCGCGATAGGCATAACTGCCGAGCAACTTCATAATCGACTCGGATTCACTCGATTCATTGAGGTAGAACACGCCGTGTTGAGCGTTGACGAGCGGCGTCAGTTCGGACAGGATCAGATTCGCCACCGTCGTCAGGTTCTTTTGTCCCTGCAGCCTGCCGGTGAACTGCGCGAGATTGGTCTTCAGCCAATCCTGCTCGGTGTTTTTCTGCGTCGTATCCTTGAGATTCCTGATCATCTCATTGATGTTGTCTTTGAGCGCCGCCACCTCGCCCTGAGCCTCGACCGCAATGGAGCGGGTCAGGTCGCCCTTTGTCACCGCGGTAGCCACTTCAGCAATGGCCCGCACCTGGTTGGTGAGATTCGCCGCGAGCTGGTTGACGTTGTCTGTCAGATCTTTCCAGACGCCGGCTGCCCCCGGCACACGGGCTTGGCCGCCTAGCTTGCCTTCCGTACCGACCTCACGCGCCACGGTCGTGACCTGGTCCGCGAAGGTCGCGAGCGTGTCGATCATCTCATTGATCGTATCGGCGAGCGCTGAGATCTCGCCCTTCGTCTCCACGGTGAGCTTGCGCTTCAAATCTCCGCTCGCCACAGCGGTCACGACCTTCGCGATACCACGCACTTGGCTGGTGAGGTTGCTCGCCATTGAATTCACGTTGTCGGTGAGGTCCTTCCAGATTCCCGCTACACCCTTCACCTCGGCCTGGCCGCCGAGCTTGCCTTCCGTACCCACTTCGCGCGCCACGCGCGTGACCTCGGATGCGAACGAGTTGAGCTGGTCCACCATGACATTGACTGTGTTTTTGAGCTCCAGAATTTCCCCGCGGACCTCGACCGTAATCTTCTTCGATAGGTCGCCGTTCGCCACCGCCGTTGTCACCTGCGCGATGTTTCGCACCTGGTTGGTGAGGTTACTGGCCATGAGATTCACGTTGTCGGTCAAATCCTTCCAGGTCCCGGCCACGCCCTTTACCTGCGCCTGGCCCCCCAGTTTGCCTTCCGTGCCGACGTCGCGGGCGACCTGAATCACCTCTGAGGCAAAGGAGTTCAGCTGGTCCACCATGACGTTGACGGTGTTCTTCAGCTCCAGAATTTCGCCGCGCACGTCTACGGTGATCTTCTTCGACAGGTCGCCGTTCGCGACGGCCGTCGTCACCTGGGCGATGTTTCGCACCTGGCTGGTGAGGTTGCTCGCCATGTAGTTCACGCTGTCGGTCAGGTCCTTCCAGGTGCCACCGACGCCCTTCACCTGCGCCTGGCCACCGAGCTTTCCTTCGGTGCCCACCTCACGCGCCACGCGTGTCACCTCCGAGGCGAACGAGTTGAGCAGATCGACAGTGGTATTGATGGTGTTCTTGAGTTCGAAGATCTCGCCGCGCGCTTCCACGGTGATCTTCTTGGACAGGTCCCCGTTGGCGAGCGCGGTCGTCACCTGTGCAATATTCCTCACCTGGTTCGTCAGGTTGCTGGCCATCAGATTGACATTGTCGGTCAGGTCCTTCCAGGTACCGGCCACGCCTTTCACATCGGCCTGGCCGCCGAGCTTTCCTTCGGTGCCCACCTCACGCGCCACGCGCGTCACCTCCGACGCGAAGGAGTTCAACTGGTCCACCATGACATTGATCGTGTTCTTCAACTCGAGGATCTCGCCGCGCACCTC
>DASXSU010000074.1:0-10643 GCA_036505795.1 Nitrospirales bacterium | reverse complement strand
AAGCAGCGCGGTCACATCCGAAGCGACCAAGGCGCCGTGACCGCACATGCCGATGACGAGAGGACACCCCGAGCGGGCGACGACCAGCGTCGAAATATCACCCTCGCAGATGACGGCGATGGCGTAGCTACCCCTGATCTCCCGCACCGCCGTCCGTACGGCCGCTTCAAGCGCGAGACCGGCTTTGATCCCGCGCGCGATGAGATGCGCCACAACTTCCGTGTCCGTCTCTGAGACAAATCGAAATCCGTCTTTCAGCAGCAGCTCCTTCAATTCCAGGTAATTTTCGATGATGCCGTTATGGACAAGCGCCAGCGATCCGGACCGGTGCGGGTGAGCATTCTGCTCGGACGGCTTGCCGTGCGTGGCCCACCGAGTATGACCAATGCCGATCGTCCCGCTTAATCCTCCGCCCGCTAAGAGTTTCTCAAGATTGGCAAGCTTCCCGACGCTGCGGCGGATCTCAATCTTTCCGTTCGCCAGCACCGCCACACCGGCTGAGTCATAGCCGCGGTACTCGAGGCGCTTAAGCCCCTCGAGCAGCAACGGCACCGCATTTTGACTGCCGATATATCCGATGATGCCGCACATGCTAAGCCTTACCTCGGGATGGCTTCTCACCGATCTTCTGGCGCCAGATCTTGGCGCCTCCGGATTTCAACACCTGTCTGGCCCGGCCCAGCGCAAGCGCCTCGGCCGGGACATCATCCGTCACAACTGATCCGGCCCCGATGATTGCCGCCCTGCCGATCCGTACCGGGGCAACAAGCGACACATCACTCCCAATAAATACATCGTCGCCGATCACGGTTTGGTGTTTGTTGACCCCGTCGTAATTACAAGTAATGGTACCGGCGCCGATGTTGACGCGTTTGCCGATCTGAGCATCGCCAAGATAACTGAGGTGATTGGCTTTCGCCCCGACGCCAAGTTCCGTTTTTTTGAGCTCCACGAAGTTTCCGACCCTCGCCGCACGGCCGATAATCGTGCCCGGGCGAAGCCGCGAAAAGGGGCCGACTACGCAGCTTTCTTCAAGGCGGGCTCCTTCAATGATGCACGAGTCAAGCACCGTGACTCCGCTCTTCAAGACACTTTCCGCGATGCGGGAATGCGATCGGATCACACAATCCTCGCCGATCGTGGTCCGGCCTTCCAGAGTCGTATGCGGATGAATGACGGTGTCACGCCCGATCCGCACGTCCGCATCCACGAAGCTTGTCTCCGGCGCTAAAAACGTGACGCCGGCGGCCATGAGACGCTCTCGGATACGGGTCCGCATGAGGCGCTCAGCCTCAGCTAACTCGCTGCGAGTATTGATGCCCAATGCCTCGACGGCATCGTCCGCGGGGTAGGCCGCCACGCGCTTTCCCCGTCCCACTGCGACAGAGACGATGTCCGTCAAGTAATATTCCTTCTGGACGTTCCCGGGCTTGAGCTGGGTGAGCGCCGGAAACAAGAAGTCGCCTTCTACGATGTACGTGCCCGCATTGATCTCACTGATTCTCCGCTCAGCCGGTGTCGCGTCCTTGTCTTCGATGATTCGCCAGAGATACCCGTCGCGACCGCGCACGATCCGCCCGTAGCCGTCCGGGCACTCCAAGTGGGCGGTGAGTATGGTCACCGTCGCCCGTTCGGCATCATGATGCGCCAGCATCCTGCGAACGGTCGATTGAGTCAACAACGGCGTGTCGCCGCTCAAGATCAGGAATCGGCACTTGCGCCACTCCTCGCTCGCTTGAAAGACCGGCTGGGCCTGCGCGACCGCGTGGCCGGTCCCAAGCCGGCGTGTCTGCACGACCGGGGTGACATCATATTCGGCAATCACATCCTTTATTTTCTCCGCCTGATATCCCGTCACAAGAGCAATGTTCCCCTTGCCCTTGGCGCCCTTCGTCACGGATTGCGCCAGCTCAATGGCGTACAGGATCATCGGTCGACCGCCGACGAGATGCAGGACCTTGGCGAGCTTGGAGCGCATTCGCGTTCCCTGACCGGCCGCTAAGATGATCACTGCCAGTGGCTTCATGAAGCTAGATCACCGCACGACGCCACCGCCGACAGCCTCGGCAGCCGCTGGCGCAGGGGTGTACATTCCGCCAGAAAACATCATTTTCATCGCTTCATCGACCGTCATACTGACCGGAATCAATTCGCTTTCGGGCACAAACAGCAAATACCCGGAAGTCGGATTCGGGGAGGTCGGCACGTAGACATTGATCACTCGGTCAGAGCTGATTTGTTGAACTTCGCCGGGTGTCACCCCGGTGACGAGCGCCAGCGCGTATTGTCCTTTTCGCGGAAACTCAATCATGACCACACCGCTGTACTTTTCGCGACCCTTCTCTTTATCCTGGAAGGACAGCACATCCATCATCGATTTGATGGTGGCATAGATTCCACGGACGAGGGGAACTCGCTGAAGCAAATGTTCCCACAGGGTCACGACCCGCCGGCCGACGATATTTGTAGTGAGAAGACCGGCTACGAAAATTACGAGGAGCAGGAGGAGAATTCCCAAGCCGGGATAGCGGTGAGTGACATAGCGTTCGGGCAGATCCCCTAAAAGGCCATCGAAGGTGACAAACAATGTCTTGAGGACGAGGAAGGTCCCCCAGATAGGCACGACTACTAGGAGGCCCGTCAGGAAGTATCGCTTTAAAGAACGTTTTAACATCTTGGTTATAGGTCGCATTCCGCCTCAAGGTACTGCTGGTCATCATACAAACTTCCACGCACCCACGCAAGCCGTTTCTTGCTATTTTCAATGAGTTAAACTACTATTTGCCGCTTATTTTCGACTATTCATCGACGGAGGCAAGGCGGTGCCGGCCAAGGGCCAAAAGCGAGGGTTTCTACTAAGTTTTGAGGGCATTGAAGGCTGTGGAAAAAGTACTCAGCTTCGCAGGCTGGGGCAGAGACTTCGATCGCTCGGATATCTGGTCGTCGAGACGCGAGAGCCCGGCGGCTCCGCCATCAGTGAACAGATCCGCGCTGTCCTTCTGGACGTGAACAATCGTGGCATGGACACGCGGTGCGAACTGCTCCTTTACCTCGCCAGTCGAGCCCAGCATCTTGCGGATATCATCCGGCCTTCCCTGGAAAAAGGCGCGTTTGTGCTGTGTGACCGTTATGCCGATGCGACCATCGCATATCAAGGCTTCGGGCGCGGCTTAGGTGGCCCGGTGGTCCGTCAATTGAATCGTTTTGCTGCGGGCGGCCTTGTCCCGAATCTTACAATCTTATTGGATGTCCCTGTTGCCCTTGGCCTCAAGCGAAAACGCCGGGCAGGAGGTATGGACCGCCTCGATCTCGAACGCGAAGTCTTTCATGAGGCTGTTCGCAAGGCTTATCTTCAAATCGCCCGGAAGGAGCCGCGCCGCGTCCGGTTGATCGATGGCACTGCCACAGCCGACCAGGTCGCCGAAACGGTTCAACGGATTGTCGAGGACCGGTTACGCATGAGCCAGAATCTTCTGATGAAAGTGGAGTCCCGTGCCGTTTAAGTCGGTCATCGGACACGAGCAACCAAAGCGCTTCTTGCAAGCCGCGCTCCAAAGCGACCGCCTTGCGCACGCACTGCTTTTCCACGGCGAAGATCGAATCGGGAAGCGGCTTGTCGCCAAGGTCCTCGCGCAGGCCATCAACTGCGAAGCATCGCCGGCATTGTCTCCGCCCGACGCATGCGGCATCTGCCGGTCCTGCCATCAGATCGACATCGCTTCGCACCCTGATGTCACCATGATTGAAGCGACCAGCGGGAAAGGTGAAACCGACCAGACGCGCGAGATCGAGTCGCGGTTCATCTACCGCCCCCTCGTCGGGACCAGAAAAATCGTGATCCTCGACAATGCGGATTTGCTTCGTCACGAAGCCGCAAACGCGCTGCTCAAGACCATAGAGGAGCCGCCGCCTGATAGCCTGATCATTCTGGTGTCCGCCCGGCCGGAGTTGCTCCTGCCGACCATACGGTCGCGGTGCCAGGAGCTTCGATTCGCGCCGTTAGCGATCGGCCTCGTCAAAGACCTCCTCATTCAACAACGGAAACTTTCAGACACAGATGCGCGATTTCTGGCGATGGTATCAGGAGGCCGGTTAGGTTTTGCGATGGAAGCCGATGTCAATGCCCTCCGCGCGGAACGGGCCGACTTTCTCGCACTCGTCAGCCCGCAGTCTCTGGAAAGTGTGGGAACACTATTTGGCGTGGCAGAAGCCGTAGCCAAATCCGAAGAGTCGGAGGCGGCTTTCGGTTGGCTTGCGGGTTGGTTTCGTGACCTTGCCATGATCAAGGTGGGAAACGACTCCGACCGGCTCCTCAATACGGATTGCCTTGATGAGCTTCATCGCGTCGCAACGCAGTTGACACTCGAGAAGATTCTCGAATTAGCGGACTTTGTCGAGACAATGGAAAAGGGGCGGGAACGAAACCTCAACAAGCAACTGATGCTGGAAGGCTTGCTCCTGCGGCTACGTGCCGCGCTCCAACTCGCGGCAGCTAATTAGATCAACCATGAAGAAAACTTTTTACATTACCACGCCCATCTATTACGTAAATGATGTCCCTCATATCGGACATGCCTACACCACGATCGCCGCCGACGTCTTAGCAAGATATCACCGACTGAGATTGGGAAAGGACAATGTCTTTTTTCTGACCGGCCTTGATGAGCATGGGCAAAAGGTCCAGCAGGCGGCGGCCAAGGCCGGGATCGAACCGCAAGCCCATTGTGACCGGCTTGCTCCGCAGTTCGCAAAGCTATGGACGCGATTGAATATCTCTAACGACGACTTTGTGCGCACGACGGAGGCTCGTCATAAGTCGGTGGTTCAGAGGGCGCTCCAACAGCTCTACGACAAAGGCGAGATTTACCAGGCCAGCTATACAGGTTGGTATTGCACCTTCGACGAGCGATTCTGGACCGAGAAGGACGTCATCGGGGGTCTCTGCCCCGACTGCAAGCGTCCGGTTGAGCAGCTCAGCGAGACCAATTATTTCTTCCGGATGAGCAAATACCAGGAGTGGCTGATTGCATACATCAAGCAGCATCCCGACTTCATCCGGCCACGATCGCGCCAGAACGAAGTCCTTGGCTTCCTGCAGAAACCTTTGGAAGACCTGTCGATTTCGCGACCCAAATCTCGACTGGCGTGGGGGATCGAGTTGCCGTTCGATCCCGATTATGTCGCGTACGTTTGGTTCGATGCCCTTGTGAACTACATTTCCGTGCCGGGCTATCTGGTGGATGAAGCCCGTTTTGCCAAATGGTGGCCCGCCGACGTGCATCTGATCGGCAAAGATATCCTCACCACCCATTCCGTCTATTGGTCGACCATGCTCAAAGCCTTGCAGTTAGAGCTGCCGAAGACGATTTTCGCCCACGGCTGGTGGACGGTGAATGGCGAGAAGATGTCCAAAAGTCGTGGCAATGCCTTAGATCCGAATGCGCTCGTTGACGAATTCGGCGTGGATCAATTTCGTTATTTTCTCCTGCGTGAGGTGCCATTCGGCCACGACGGGGACTTTTCTAGGAGCGCGCTGCTGAGTCGCCTCAACAGCGACCTTGCCAACGATCTCGGTAATCTTCTGAATCGCACGCTGACCATGCTGGAGCGCTATGCCGAAGGCCGGGTACCGGAACCAGGGCCGCCCGCGAATCTTGAACTGGACAATTCTCTTCGTGAGGCCTGTGTTGCGCTGCCCCCACTGGTCAACATCCACATGGAGCATTTGGAATTCAATCGCGCGCTTGAGGCGATTTGGGGGTTGGTCCAGCTCGGCAATCAGTATATCGATAAATGCGCTCCGTGGAATCTCGCCAAGAATTCTCTCGAGGAGTCCCGGCTCAGCGCTGTTCTCTATAATTCGACCGAGACATTGCGATTTCTTTGCCTCATGATGTATCCATTCATGCCACAGGCCGCCGAGGAGATGAAACATCAACTTGGACTCATGCTGAACTTTTCCAAACCGTTGCTCTCCTCGGAAATTACCTGGGGCGGCACCGTCGTCGGCACCAAGATCTCAAAAGGCCGGCCGCTCTTTCCGAGAATCGAGTCACCCCACATGCAAGGAGAGACACGCGTGAGCGACCAACAGCCAAGTCCGAAGCAACCGGAGGCATCAAGATTGCCGGACGCCTCTCCGCAATCCACGACACCCCCAGCGACGCAAGAGCAGATCTCCATCGACGATTTCAAAAAGGTCACGCTGCGGGTCGGGAAGGTTCTGGCTGCGGAGCGTGTGCCGAAATCCACCAAGCTTCTCAAGCTTCAGGTCGATCTGGGGACTGAGCAACGGCAGATCGTCGCCGGGATCGGCACACACCACGCCCCGGAAGCCATGCTCGGAAAACGTATCGTCGTCGTTGCGAACATCAAGCCGACGAAACTCATGGGGGTAGAGTCGCAAGGGATGGTTCTCGCGGCCGGCGATCAGGAAGTGACGGCCCTTCTGACGACCATCGAAGATGTCCCTCCAGGATCAAAGATCAAATGAACGGGGAACAGGCCTCACAATGAGTGTCAGCAGGTGGCTGGAATATAAGATTGATGTAGACCCCACCAAGCCTGGCCGGCGGCAGGAGGTCTTCGACCTGAAAGCCATCGAAAAGGCACTGGGCGCGCCGGTTACCTTTGTTTACTCAAATCAGATCCAACCCGGTGCGACAGCGGGCATGCACTACCATAAACAGCATCGGGTGGCGGTCTGGATGCGCGACGGAGAACTGGAGATGACCTTGGAAGATCGGCAGTCCAAGGAGCGGGAGGTCGTGGTCCTGCGACCGGGGAGCCGTTTGCTGCTGGTGCCGACGGAGGTATACCACGCAGCCGCCAATAAGAGCGACAAGCCCGCCCTTGTCATCATGTTCGCGACGACAATGCCACGCGACCCTAATGATGACTGGCATTAATCACAAGTTGTCATTCTGAGCAAAGCGAAGAATCTGACCCTTCACGGAGTTTACCCTGAGCGGGCCAGTTAGATGCTTCGTTTCACTCAGCATGACAAGCCGAAGAGTTCAGGGTGACAACAACATGACAACAACATAAAAAGAGGCTCAGAGTGAGAAGACTTCAATTCTTCATTATCCTTTTCTTGTATGCATTCATTGGGAACCTCGCGTGGGCCCAGCAGCACGGCCAGGGCCATTCAGAGCGTCGCGGCCCTTCCGACGTTCAACAATACATTGAGGCTCTTGAGCGGGAGGATCGAGACAAGGACCAGAAGCCTGACGAAGTGATTAAGGCATTGAACCTGACCGACTTCATGACAATCGCCGACATCGGAGCGGGATCCGGGTACTTCACACGCAAGTTCGTTTGGGCAGTTCAGGACAAAGGGATGGTCTATGCGGTCGACATCGAACCGGCGATGCTCAAATACAACGAGGAGATGGTGGAGCATCTTCACACGCCCTACAATGCCAAGTTCGTCCTGGCAAAACCGGACGACCCCATGCTACCGCCGGCCTCCGTCGATCTGGTCTTCTTATGCAATACGTACCACCATCTCGACAACCGATCCGACTATTTTAAGCGCATGCGCCAGTCGCTCAAGCCCCAAGGCCGCGTCGCGATCATTGATTTCTTTCCTGATGAGCGGTCCGGCAAACTTGGTTTCTCGAAAGAGCATTTGGTGTCCCGGGATACGGTTATTCGGGAAATGGGTGGGGCCGGTTACAAACTGACCAAGGAGCACGCCTT
Source organism: Nitrospirales bacterium (assembly GCA_036505795.1). Classification (GTDB taxonomy): domain Bacteria; phylum Nitrospirota; class Nitrospiria; order Nitrospirales; family NS-4; genus NS-11. The sequence goes on along the minus strand of DASXSU010000074.1, from coordinate 2,942 downwards.
TCTTGCCCGTCAATACTTCCTGGAGTTCGTTCAAGACCCTACCTGAGGCCTCAAAAGCCCTTAGAATCTCTCCTGTTAGACATCTCAAGATTCCCTGAAATTTTGCCGATATCTCTACTAGAACGGCCTATTGAAAGACCTTAGGCGGCTAGGGCTGCAGTGGTGGAGAATTTTGGGATGGCATCAAGAAACATGAGAATTCGCATCGCCGTAGTCTCGGCGGCGTTAGGCTTGCTTGCCGGCTGCGAATGGGTATCGACGGCTGTGAGGACCGGCATCGATGTCGGGGTCATGCTAGCCGCAGATCGCTCGGTCTACAACGTCATGGATGATTACTCGATTAAATCCGAAATCACCACTTTAATCGTCGATGAGGCGTTGATCTTAAACATCAGTTCCGATGTCTATCAGGGGATGGTAATGCTCACGGGCGCCGTCAAAGAAGAAAAAGACAAACGCAAAGCGGAGAAATTGGTGCAGCAGGTCAAAGGCGTCCGGGAAGTCTTCAATGAAATCCAGGTCACCGATGACGGAGGCGTCGCCGCCACCGTCAAAGATCTCATTCTGGAAAATAAGCTCAAAGCCAAGTTGGTATTCTCGGCAGGGGTCAGTTCAATCAACTTTCGCTGGCGCGCGGTCAATTCTGTCATCTATTTCATGGGAATGGCGGCAAGTCGCCAAGAACTCGATCACGTCATCGCGTTGGCTCGCATGGAGGGTGTGCAGAAAATCGTCTCGCATGTGTTTCTCACAGACAAGTTTGTCTACGACGGAGCGCCAACGGCGCCAATTGAACAGAAAGTTGAAGTCCCAGGGGTCAAGCCGGAGAAGAAGATCGTTACCGCTGAATCGGAAGCTGTTAAGAAAAAACCGGTTATCGAAGACAATGCGGCTTACGAAAAAGCATTTCCCCGCCGCCTGCCGCCTGGAGTCCCTCCGGAAATGCCGACCTACTACGACCGTCCCCTGTTATATTAAGTATTCGTAAGAGAAGTCTTCCGGGACCATGAGCGTCGTATCCTCATGAGCTTGCGTGCGACTCCAACCAACCCCAGAATCACGCATCACGGCGGGGACTACGATCTCAGTGCTGAAGGGAAACTAAAACAACCGTTCAGCCAGCCAACGCGCCGCGTCGTCAGCGGCCTGAATGATCGTCGTTGCGGCACCCACCGGTACGGGTTGGTTGCGGACCGACCGCGTGTCGAGAATCGGGCCGTCACTGATACGAGCCACGATCACATCCATAGAGACGAACACCGCGCGGGTATCTTGCCACCGGCTGTCATCCCATCGACGAAGCGTGGTCAGGACGACGAGCCCTTTGAGTCCGGCGGCTCGCGCTTGCTCGACAACCTTCTCGATCACGGTGGATTGATCCGAAAAGACCGCACGCGCCTTTTCAATTGGAGTCGCCGAATAGCCGTGCGATTGAAAAGCCAGCAGGAGACGATTAACCAACACGTCGGAGATAGTGGCCGGCTTCTCGTCGGCAAGACCCAATTCCTGACGCAACGCCGCCAACGGGTTGTCGGGCGGAAGAGACAGCGGCCGGCCCGTCGCGTTCACCACCGGCGCCACCGTCACCGACTCGCGTGCCGGCAGGTTCGCCAGCCGAAGAGCATCCGTCCCCTGACATCCTCCGGGCGCCGCCCCAACGACGAGGCAGACTAGGATGCAAGTCCATTGCCTGTTCACTTCACAGCCCCTCGGAATACGAAGGTTCGCATCGCCTGCCACGCCGTCACCAGCGCAAGCACCACGCCCGCAAGCGCCACATCGGTGGGCCCGGTCGGCCAGTCCAGCCGATAGGCCGCAGCGAATCCTATAAGGGCGACACCGGCTCCTAACACCGCAGCAATCACCGAGACATTTCCCATGCCGATGGCCAGCCGACCTGCAATAATCGGGGGCACGATCAGGAAGCCGAACATGACCAGCGGACCAACCACCAGAACTCCCAACGAGATCGTCACACCGATGACGCCGAACAAGAGAAGGTCCCAAAGCGCTACTCGTTTTCCGAGCGAGATGGCCATCTCCCGATCTACCGTGACCAGCACCAGCTCCTTATGAAAAACCGTCAATAGGACCAGGATTGCCCCGTATCCGAGCAACAGAATCAGCAGTTCCGTGTCCGGAATGGCAATAATCTCGCCCTTGAGCAAGCCCAGAATCCCGATTTCGGTGATACGGTCCGACGCCACCAGGAGAATAGTGGCAGCGCCGGCTACTGCATACAGCATCGCAACACGTCCTTCGAGGATTCCGCGCTTTCGCCTTTCCAATAAGGCCAACACCACGATCACGCCGAACGTCAGCAGACTGGAGCCTACTAGGGCAATCGCAAAGTCGTTGATGTCCCGATCTGGATGGCCATGGAAGAATGCGTGCCAGATGAAGGCCGCAGCGATGCCGGCAGTAGACACTTGCGGCAAGGCGACCCCCAAGAACACCATGCGACGCGCCAATAGATAGACGCCCACGAGCGGCGCGACGATCCCGATGATCAGTCCGCCATAGACCGCGTTGCGCAGAAGGAAGTTTGGATTGAGGATTTCAAGCAAGGTATGTATTGTTGCCCCTTAGCCGATCTCGGCGTCCATCATCCTGAAGACCATATCCGGCGCCAGCATGGTCGCCGCAGGGCCTCGCAGCAGTTTCCCCTCATGAACCCACACGACTTCGCGTACTACTTCGCGTTCTCGCAGCGCTTTGAGGTGGTGGCTGACCATCACCGTGGTCAGTCCGTGGTCCTGATGCAGGCGGGCGATCAGTTCCATGATTGTGTGTGCCGCTCTGAGATCGATGCCGCTCAGCGGCTCATCCAGGAGCAGGATGTCCGGCTCGGCCGCCAGCGCCCGAGCGATCAATACCCGCTGACGCTGTCCACCGGAGAGCGCAGGGAACGGATTCCGTCGCAAATCGTCCAGTCCAACGTT
>DASXSU010000073.1:0-4165 GCA_036505795.1 Nitrospirales bacterium | reverse complement strand
TTAGTCCCACGTTTATCTAGTTGTTCTTTCCACTTGTACAGTTGATTGCGTCGCACGCCAACTCTCGTGCTAGATCAGCAGCTGGTTTCCCGGATCTCTCCATCAACCTTAGCGCTTCTCGCTTGAACTCGGATGTGAACTGTTTACGCTTTCTCATCGAACACCTCCTTCGGGGGGTTTGCCCCCTTTCTAAGGTGTCCGTCAAACCGGGGCTAACTCAGACTTCTACGGCTCAACAATTCTGCAAGAAAGTAAAGATAGGGGCAACGGGACAGGCTGCTTTTCCGTTGATCCGTGCGGTGAGATGGCCCGGCCCGCCGAGGATCAATTCAGATCAGACTCCCGCCGAGCGCTCATCTCTTCCCCAGAACATCTTTGGTCAACAGCACCGCCACGGGTCGGACGGCCATTCTCATCTATTTGAGAATCTCCTTAAGTTTTGCCACCAGGGCCGGCTCGAGGGTAAAAAGCTCCTTAACGTTTTGTTCCAGCTCCGCACCGTCTGCAGGATCGATATCCAACTTAGCCTGTCTCGCTTCAGCCAAAAGCTCCTGATCCTTCACGGTGTCCATAAAGGCCCGTCGTAGAATATCTACCCGCTCTTTCGGTGTGCCTGGCGGCAGGACATAGGGACGGGCCGTGGTGCCAACGCTGTGAACTCCCACTTGGATCAGTTTTCGCGCCTCCTCGGTTTTGGCGAAGTTTATTGCCAGGGGAATCTTAGGCAGGTCAGGATGGGGCTTGGGAATAGTTTGAAGCACGATAACCAAATCTCCTGACTCGACCTCGTTGCGCCACGTGGCCTTGAACGACTCCCATGCGTTGCACACTCCTTGCACCTCACCGCTATTGAAGGCAAGCCGAATCGGCGCAGTGCCTGTATAACCGGTGACGAGCTGGATCGGCAGACCCAGGGTAGCCATCAGCACCTTGGGAATATCATCAGTGGCAGCGCCCGGGCCCACTCCGCCTAGTTTGATCACCTTTTTAGAGGCTATCCAGTGCTCCGCGCTCGTAATGCCAGTTGTCTTGGATACGCCGATGGTGAAGTTGTCCTGAGCCGGGACGCCGATGTACTCAAACTTCCGCGCATCAAACTCAATCCCCGATTTTCCCAGGAGCTGTTGCAAAAATAGGCCGCCAACGAAATGACCGAAGGAAAGGCCGTCGGGTTTGGCCACCTTATATACGTGATTGGCCGAGATGAGAGTGGCGGCCCCGGGCATGTTCTCCACAATAACCGTGGGGTTACCTGGGAGATGTTTCCCTATATGACGGGCAATGAGCCGAGAATAAGTATCATAGCCACCGCCCGGCGGGGCGCCGACGATGATGCGAATCGTCTTGCCCTTGTAGAAAGACTCCTGTGCAGAGACCGTCGCTCTGAATAACAGTCCCAGACCTACTGCTATGAGCAAATAGCAAAATCGCTGGACCATAAACGCCTCCTTTCTATTAACGGGTAGGCAATCGTCTAAGGGTAAGGCGCCAAGCATTCACAACCTGCCTCCACGGCGGCATGCAACAGCTCGACTCTGCGGCTTAGGAGAGAAGATTGACCATCTCAGGATCAGCCTTTCCGAGGCAGGAATATCCGATAAGCAACAACGCCGCGACATCGTACCCACGCGTCAATCCTTCGCCGGCTCCTCATGCACCTTGCGCAGGAGCGGCGCCGCCGCGGGAGAGATCATAAACTTGATCATCGCCTGTGCAGCGTCCCGCTCCTTTGAAACCGTCAGCAGACCGACGCTGTTTGGACAAGGTATGTTCACGGATCCGGGCACGGGCCCGACAAAATCGGTCCCCGGCGCGCCCACCATGATGTTGGTTTGCTGAATGCCAAGCTCGAAGTCGCCGCGCGCCAGGAAGAAGGTGACCGGGCCGGTGCCGCCACCGGTGAGAACGATCTTCGGCTTCAACTGCTCGGTCAGGCCGAGCTGCGCGATTCCCTGCGCGACATGCTGGCCGCTGCAGCCGCGCGAATAGCCGATCGACTTCGCCGCTAGCAATGTCTTCGTGTATGCCTCGACCGTGCTGATGTTGGGCTTTGGCGCGCCGGCGCGCACCGAGACGCCGAGACCGGCGAGCATGAAGGGCGTCGCGGTGCCGGCCACGAGTTGACCTTTCTTGAGCAACTCCTCCATCATCGGGGGGTTGCCCGTGATCAGGTCCGCAGGCCCGTTGCTAAGCCTCTGCTCCAGCGCCTTGCTCACTTCTTGAAGGACCGTTACCTTGTGCCCGCTCGCGCGCGCGAAGGCGCTGGCGAGCTCGTTCACCCCGGGCAGGTTGCCCTGGCTTGCCAGGACGGTGAGTTCGGCCGCGTGCGACATGGCACCCCCCGCTATGCTGGCGATCATGACTGCAATAGTTCGCGCCCAGAAATTCATGACAACCTCCCTGATGGTCCGCCTGATCGGCGAACCACATTCAGTGTGCAGTTTGGGATCGCGGTGACGTCTGATCGACCAAATGACGATCGATAGCAGGAAAACCACGCAAACAAACACCACTGCCATAAAATGGACACCTCGTCCCGAATTGAATGATTCATCGTATCAGTACTCTATGAGGTCGAATGCATTTCACTGCGAGATATCTCAAAGAAGACTAAATCGCTGCCGTTGACGAGCGGTGGAGATTCCCAGCTAGAAATCCGCGTTCATCATCCTCCTGGGCGATAAGTGATTATTGGCATCGGTGATTTCTGTTTTTGCTCCTCGCCTTGTTTCTCCGCGACCCGTCCAGATCTGTTTGAATGCTGAATCTCACTGGCACAACCAAGCAGGGTTAGAAGAAGGAGAAGCAAAGTGAAGGCCTTAGCCAGAGTCTTGTTCTCACTTAGTTTCGCGGGCATGGTTCTTTTCCTTTCCTTTTTGAAAGGTACTTTTGAGTTTAATCAACAATCTTCTTGCCCAGACTAATTCAGTTGCAAGAACACTCAAGCCGATTGGTATGACAAGAACAGCAGGACCCGGCAGCACGATCATAGCGATTCCCAGCAAGAGAGTGGTAGAACCGACCACGATCACAATGAGTCTCTTTGCCTGTTGTAACGTTTTGAGTACCAGAGTGTTCATCAATCAAAATGGAAACTATCTGCACAACCGAAGCTATGACGGACAGAAGCAAAATGCCAGTCACCACACCTAGAGTAAAGTCGATTGGAATCTTGTGGGGAGCGACAGTTAGAGATTGTCTAGAATAGAAACTCCGACCTTGGCGGCTTTCCCGCTGATCCGGGAATTTCCGATCGCTGCAGAGCCGCGGCAAGTTGCCTGTATACGACAATGCCCGATTCGAATTTCGTCATCGACGTTCACCCAAATCGGATAGTTGCGGATTTGCGCAATTGAGCAAACGCGCAACCTTGTTCGTGATCCGTGATCCGCTAAACGATTTGAACGGACCCCGGACTCGATCCGGGGGATTGAATGGCTTGAACGTTTTGAACGTTCGGTTGAGCAACTCCGGGAAGGTGCTGGCGGAGCAAATCATCGCCCCCTTCGCCTTGACAATCAGGCGGCCCTTCGGTAGCTCACCTTTCATAATCGTACTAATTCCTTAGTCGCCCCACGGGGTAGCATCACGGGAGCCATGAGGAGGAATCATGTATCGGAGACCTGAAACCAAAGCGGCGGAAGAAAAAGTTTATAAACAAAAACAGATCGGCGAGTTCATGACCACATGGAAAGATTTTCCCAGGCCCGGTTTGGCGGGTTGGGCGGAGCGCAAGAAGGCCGGCTTGATGGGCACGGCGAAGAGTACTCACTACACGCCGCGCTTTCGCCCCTTCGACATGCTCAGCATCCCAAACCAATCATTGGTGATCCTCGAGAACGAATATCACCGCATCGGCGTCGAAAGCGTCGTGGGCGTGCAGGACAGTTTCCACCGCTACATCGATTTGGACATGGTCTATTTCCAATTTTGCGGCAACAGCACCGTGGAAACCGAGTTCGGCGTTTACGAGATGGAGCCCGGCGAAGTGATGCTGGTTCCTGGCGGCATCGCCCATCGCTCCATCGGACGCAACGACAGCCTGCGCTACTTCTGTCAGAGCCACGAAGCGGTGGACTACGTGATGAAAGAGGACCAGTACACGAGCCAAACCAGTTTCGAGGTGAAGCGCATCGACGGTCCCAACTGGACCGCGCAGGCGAAG
>DASXSU010000072.1:0-20235 GCA_036505795.1 Nitrospirales bacterium | reverse complement strand
CTTCTGGCCCATGTCGGCAAGAGAGAGCCTGCGGTTCATCAATCAACGAGATCCTGCTCTGGGTGACCTCCTGCAGCAAACGCTCGTTGCACCGCAACTTTCTCAGCGATTAGAGCTCGGCCGCCGGATCGCCGACTACCTTTTCAAAGACATCCCCGCCCCGGCCAGAATCGATTAGCACGCGTCAGCCCTTGTCATTCTGAGCGCAGCGAAGAATCTAGACCCTTCACGGAGTTTACCTGAGGGAGCCAATTAGATGCTTCGTTTCACTCAGCATGACAAGCCGAAGGGTTCAGGGTGACAAAGTGCTGTCTTCACAGTGACAAGTCATCAGGGTGACAAATTGTTATCAACAATCTGTTGATACAGAAGATCGGCAAGCACTCGATAACCGGCCACGGTGAGATGCAGGCCATCATTGGAATACGGTTCAGCCAGGCGGCCGGTTGCGGGTTCCGCCGTGGCAGTGAAGAGATCCACGCACAGAAGCGAATTCGTCGTGCAATAGCTCATAATGAGCGCATTGAGCTCATGTCGTCCAGGGATGTAGTCATCAGCTCCTCGGATCGACGGGACCGTGACAGCCGCCACCTGAATGCCGCCGTCAACTGCCCGTGTGTACATTGTCTTGAGGTTGCGGAAGATCTCGTTGGGAGCGATTCCCCATCCGAGATCATTAGTGCCGCCAAGGATAACGGCAAGCCGCGGTTTGTGGGCCAGCACGTCGCGGGCAAACCGCTGCACCAGCTCACTCGTCCGCTCGCCGCACACGCCGCTGATCCGCACGACAGCTCGGCCCATGAGGCGTTCCTGCAAGAACCGGCCGTAAGGAGTATCGCCGGCGCTGGGATCCGTCGGGGTCGGAGAACGAAAGCCGGCCGTCAGGCTGTCGCCAAAACAGATGATCGCGGGAAGTGAGGGCGGCATGAGATATGAGAACGACCGGTCTAAGGCAGCTGCTGAGGGACTTCCTGGCCGGGAGGTCCGACCTGCGTAGTGACAACGCCTGCATAGTTGACTGCGATGAGGATGCGATAGCCGGTCTGATCGGTCAGGGTTCCGGCCTGGCGTTCAATCGTTTCATTACCGTAGCCGAAGCGCACCACGACGTCCGTTTTGTCCCCAGACCGTCGCGTTTTGAATTCCAGGGATTTTCCTTTTGGAATCGTGCCCATCACATGCGGTACGGACCAGACATTCACACCGACATTCTTGATATCCTGATCCGAATTATTCTGCACCATCACGATGGTGTCGGCCTTGCTCCAAAACTGATAATCGGGCGAGATAAGGTCTCGATTGGCCCAGGCCAGCAATCCCAACAATGCGGCGACCACAAATACCTTCATATCACCTCAAGTAAGCAGGCATCGGCACTACGTGTTTCACTATAGTATACTCCACATAGTATACCTTATGGATCATAACATCAAGCTTTTCGTGGCCTTGGGATGCGGACTAGTATTTATCATAGGTTCGAATGCGGCCGTCACCGCAGTCGATCTCCATCACCACGTCGTCGCGGACGTTGACCACCGCCCGAATCGGGTGAGGAGCGAATAGAGGGCTTTGGAAGACCAGAACGAGTCTTGTGCCCGCCGGATTGACCTGACGGCCTTTTGGGGAGCCGAGGATCTGGATCAGCTCGGACCGCTTTCCCCCCGGTTCGATTCCGCCGCAGCTCTGAAGATGGCGTTGGCCTTCCTGGTGACCGCGAAGCACCCAGGCGCCGGCGATCAACACCATGATAAGCGCCGCTGACAGAATAATTACTTGAGGGCGGGTGAGGGCTCGGGCCATCACCGCCGGCCAGTCTTGGCAGATCTGATTGCATTCAGATACAGCCACACGGTCACCCCGCTCAACATGACCAACCCCGGCCATCCATTCCACGGGGCCACCTCAAATACCATCAGGGGATCTGGGCTCAACCCGGGCCATACGCCACTGAGGGCGACCGGGATCGCCAAGGCAATCCCCATAAGGGCCTCGCCGGTCACGAGCCCCGCCGCACAGAGCAAGCCCGTTTGGCTACCCTTGCCTTCCTGCGCGTGCGATTTTCTCTGAACCAGTGCGGCGACGATACCCCCGACCAAAATTGCGCCGCTCAATTTTAAAGGAAGGTAGAGGCCGAGAGCGAACGCCAAAACCGGGACGCGAAAGACGGTTCCGGCTTGTTGCTGGCGTCGATCCCACAGGATCACGAGCAGCGCAATCAACGCACCGAGCGCGACCATCCCCCAGGGCAGGCTGCCGCCGAAGACCCCTTGAGCCAGATTTGCCATTAATGTTGCTTGTGGCGCGGTCAGAGGATGCGGGTGTTCGGCGGTGATCTCGCCTAGTCCGTATTTCGCTTGAAGCAAAGTGAGCACAGGCGCAATGACGACAGCTCCTGTCGCCACACCGACAACCTGCATGATCTGTTGCTTCCACGGAGTCGCGCCGACAATATGGCCGGTCTTGAGGTCCTGAAGATTGTCTCCCCCCATCGCGGCCGCGCAGCACACAACCGCCCCGATCATGAGAGCGGCTGCAGGCCCGGCTTTCTGGTCGCTGCCCATTATCAGCATCAGCAGAATCGCCGACAACGCGACCGTGGCGATCGTGACGCCCGAGACCGGATTGCTGGAACTGCCGACGATGCCGGCCATGTAGCCGGCGACGGCCGAAAACAAAAAGCCCATCGCCGCCATCATCACGGTCATCACGACAGCCACGCCGAGATGGCCGATGGCCTGGTTATACAGCCATCCCATCACGACGAGAACCATCAAAAATGGAACGATCAGCCACAGTAGCGGGACATCCCGGTCCGTTCTCGGAATGACCGTCTCGGTTGAACGCGACCATTTCAGGACACCTTGCGCCGAAAACCCGATCGAGCGACGCAGTCCCTGCAAGATTGTCCCTCGCAGTTGAATCAAGGTCCAAAGACCTCCGATCAACATCGCGCCGATCCCGACAAAGCGCACGCGGCTGCCCCATAGAGCTTTTGCGGCTTCGAGCGGCGGCAGAGTTTCCGGCTGGCCCGCAATGACCCCCAACAGCGGCACCAACAGAAACGCGGCGAGCGCTCCGCCCAGAAACACGACGACGGCCGATTCGAAACCGATGATGTATCCGACGGCGACGAGTGCCGGGGAAAGATTCAAGCCTCCATAAAAGACGGACCGCCCGACACGCAATGCGCCTTCCAAAGCTTCCGACCATAGCCGCATGCCGCTTTCCCCAAGCTTGACGACTCCGCCCAGGAGCGCCGCTTGGAGAAGCAGTTTGACCCCCTCTGCGGGATCAGCCTTGGACGCCGAGATGCCGGGATCCGCTCCCATAAGCGCGGGGGAGCCCAATTTCAGCACCTCAGCGGTGGCCACACCCTCCGGATAGCGCAGCCGAGCCTCGACGATCAGCGCGCGCCGTAATGGAATGGTAAACAGCACGCCCAGAAGGCCTCCGACCATACTGATCAAGGCCGTTTGCCGGTAATCGAACGCGCTCCAGTAGCCGATCAGGATCAGCGCCGGAATGGTGAAGATCACGCCGGCCGCGACGGCCTCGCCGGACGAGGCGGCAGTCTGGACGATATTGTTCTCTAAAATATTGGAGCGCCGAAATAACCGGAAGATCGCCATCGAGACAACGGCCGCAGGGATAGAGGCGGAGACGGTCATGCCGGCGAATAGACCCAAATAGGCATTCGCCGCGGCCAGCACTCCCGCCAGGATGATAGAGAGCAGGACCGCTTTGACAGTAATTTCCGGAAGTGCGCTCTCAGGAGGGATGAGCGGGACTTCGCGGGTCTCCGATCGCTCTGGAGACCCAGCCTTGTCTTTTGTCATCCCGAGCGCTGCCGACCCTGAGCCAGGACGGCGAGGCCATTCTTCATGAGGCTTCCTCGAGGGGATAGCCGGCTTCGCGCCAGGCTCTAATGCCTCCTGCCATGGAAGCAACGTTGGTATACCCCATTCGGCCGAGACTCTCGGCGGCAAGAGCCGAGCGGAACCCTCCACCGCAGTACAGGACTATCTCCGCGCCTTTGCTAGGGACCTTGCTCTCGATGTCCCGCTCCAAGATCCCCCGTCCCATGTGGATAGCGCCCTTGGCATGGTCCTTGGCGAACTCGTGATCTTCCCGCACGTCGATGAAATGAAAGGGTTTGCCGGTCTCCAACATTGTCTTCACATCGGCAATCGTCGCTTCACGAACCTGCCGTTTCGCCTGCTCCACGAGCTTGAGAAATGCCGGATTGTGCTCCATGGCTGCTCCACCGGATTGAAAGTACCCAAGCTTACTCGAAGCGCACCCTAAATACAAAACCGGCACGATAAGAAGCCTACTTGTCAACGGCCGGAGGCTTCGGGTAGACTGGGCAGGCTTTTGATGGAGGAGACCATGGCGGACGCACCCCATACCCATAAAATCACGCTCACGCGATACGGCATTGCCGAAGTGCTCAAGTGGTGCGTCGATCGCAATCACAAACAGATCACCGGCACGGATACCCCCGGCTTCACGCAGATGAAGAAGGAGCTGACCGAGAAGCCCGTCTCCTCGGATTATTTCGTGCTCGATCAGTACTGGAGACATTTGGTGACCATTGAGTTCACCGATGAGGAGATCCGTACCGTGGACCGGTGCTTATACGAAAACCCTAATGCGGAAAGCAACCAGAACCCTCCTATTCGTTACCGGTTCTGGGTCGAGTGCGCCAACGATAAGAAGCCGGAAGAGCTTGCCAAGGAGCACGCGTGATCCTGCTCGGAGCCCTGCTCCTGTGCGCGCTTCTCGTTCCGCCCGCAACCGCCGCTCCGATTCCCAAATCTCCGCCTGCGCTGGCCCAGGGAGAAACCCTCTTCAATACTCATTGTGCCAGCTGCCACGGGGCGGGCGCCCGGGGTAGCGCCAAAGGCCCCGCGTTCCTGGACAAGGTCTATGAACCCAATCATCATGCGGACGCCGCATTTTACCGGGCCCCGGAACTGGGCGTGCGAGCGCACCATTGGAAATTTGGAGACATGCCAAAAATTCCGGGTGTCACCCGGGAGGACCTTTCCCAAATCATCCCCTACATCAGATGGCTTCAAAAGGAAGCCGGGGTTTTCTAGTCCGGCCAATTCCCGCGCCTCCGCCGCAGTCCGCATTCACTCCCAAAGAATGGGCTGTGGTGCGCAGCCACCGCACACCGCTTCAAGTGCAACGTTTTCTCAATGGCCTTCGATATAACTGGGAACGGCGCAAGGAAACACTACGCTCGTTTCGCGGTGTGATTTCCACCGACACGGCCCATTGCCTTGAAGCCGCCATTACGGCCGCGGCCATTCTCGAGTGCCATGGCTATCCTCCCTTGCTGCTTAGCCTGGAATCGGTGGACCTGCTCGATCACGTGTTGTTTCTCTTCCAGGAAGGCGGACGCTGGGGCGCTATCGCCCGCTCGCGCGACGCCGGATTGCACGGCCGCAAGCCGATCTTTCGGTCCGTCCGGCATCTTGTGATGAGCTATGTGGACCCTTACGTCGATTTGACGGGACGACTCAAGGGCTATGGCGTCGGAAATCTCTATGACCTCGGCAACTATGACTGGCGGTTTTCGCGGCGGAATGTCTGGAAGGTTGAACGTTATTTACTCGGCATGTCTCACAATAAATACCGCATGTCGGAGCAACGCTACCTGCGTGTTCTGCGTCGCTATAAAGACTATCGCGCCGAAGATCCGCATGGCCCGGTGCGGTATTACGACAGCACCCCTCTTTGGCTGGAATAAATAATTACAACTGGCTGGCCGCCTCTTGGTCCAGCAGCCACAGAAGACGATCAGGTCGGGGTCGCACGAGCTTGACGGGATACTGTGCCCCTGGGGCATTGCCCTTTAGCACTTCGCGAACCGCGGGCGCTTTGTCTTTTCCGGATACGAGGAAGATCACCTGGTGCGCCGCATTGAGGACCGGCAGCGTCAGTGTGAGCCGACGCGGGGGCGGTTTGGGAGAATCAAAAACCGGAACGACCCATCGGGTCCGCTCCTCGAGTATCGCACTGTTGGGAAACAGGGAGGCCGTATGGCCGTCAGGGCCCATGCCGAGCAGGACGAGATCAAAACGGGGCAGATCGTCGGTCGCCCACGGCCCGAGTTCCTCGCTGTACAGCTCGGAGGCTGCGTCGAGGTCTTCCATCTCGCCTCTCATCCTGTGGATTTGGCGAGAAGGGATTCCCGCCGGACGAAACAGCGATTCGGCGGCCAGGCGAAAATTGCTATCGGGATGATCCGGCGGCACAGCCCGGTCGTCTCCGAAAAAAAACTCAACGATCGACCAATCCACCTTGGTGCGATACGATGACGAGAGTGTCTTGTACAATGTAGCGGGCGTGTTACCGCCGGCCAACGCCACCCTGAAGGGTCGGTGTTCCTGCCGGGCAGTTCCTGCCAGCGCGATGAATCGCTCTGCGCCCTTCCGGGCTAATTCCTCAGCGCCTTGCACAATCTCGAGGCTGTAATCCATTGATCAGGCCGTGCGCGACTGTTGGTCTTGGCGGGCAGCGTCCTCCGGCAGGCCGACGGCGACAAGGAGTTCGTCGCGCTCCGGCTCAGAGAGATGACGCCATTCGCCGATAGGGAGCTTCCCCAGCGTGATGTGCATGATTCGGATCCGCACTAGACGAACGACTCGCCATCCCAGCGCCGAACACATGCGGCGGATCTGTCGATTGCGCCCTTCCTTCAGAATGATGCGAAAAGAGGATGAATCAACATGAATCGCCCGGCACGGCGCCGTCTTCTTCCCCAGGACAGAGACACCCTGTTGCAGCTGTTCCAAAAACCCGGGGGAATACGGTTGATTGACCGTGACAAGATATTCGCGTTCGTGACCGAACTCGGCACGCAGGATCCGATTCACAATGTCGCCGTCATTCGTGAGAAGAATCAGCCCGGAGGAATCCTTGTCCAATCGCCCGACGGGAAAGATCCGGTCGGGGTAACCGATCGCCTCGACGATATTACCTGGCACATCCGGCTCCGTGGTACATATGACTCCTATGGGTTTGTGGTATGCCAAATACACCGTCGTGCCGTCGCGGGCTATAATGCGGCCATCGACGGCGACCACATCGCCATCCGCAACCTGATCCCCCAACACGGCCTTCTGACCATTGATCGAAACCCGCCCCTCTTCGATAAGACGGTCCGCGGCTCGACGCGAGCAGGCACCATGTTCCGTGAAGAACTTGTTAATGCGCATCGTCTTCATTCCGCACCGGGAACAGCGAGAGGCTCATCATTGAATTCCGCGTGGAGCGCGCGCAAGGCCATCGATTCTCGTTGCGCCTCCTCGCTCAAGTCAGGAGCCCGCGCGTGTACAAATTCGATCCATCGGTCAAGCTTAATATAAAAGAAGTCGTAGGGCTCCTTGACGGCATAGGGATGCCGGAACCAGAAACGGACGAAGTCATTTTGGCCCACTCCTCGTTCCTTCAACACTCGGGTGATCTTGGGGAAGAGCTCTTCGAGGTCTCCTCCCCAATGATGCAACTCATTCGGAAGGTACTGTGTACAGTATTGTCGAAGTCCCTCGCAGTCCAGATCTTCGGCCAACGGTTCCAGAGCGCTGTTCTCGAGCGGCTGTTGTCCTGCGACAACCCGCGCATACGTCCCGTACATGCCGGCTAAGTCCGCAGCCGGGCTCGGCGCCATTGGTCGGCGCTTGGAGGGAGGCAACGGCTGATCGATGGCCTGCCGAGGACTCAGCATGCCACAGTGCTTGCCCAGTTCGCCGAATTCTTCTGTGACCAGTGAGATGGCCTTCGTATCGACTTCGAGCGCAATCCCCTTCAAGGCACTGAGCCCGGGATGTGCCAAGACGCGATCCAGTAGACTCCAGAGAAGCTTGGGAACAGGCGCGGCATGCGTGTCAATCCAACGGGAGTCCTGCTCATCGGGGCCGCGGGCGGAACACAATCCGGCAAGATGGACCTGCACCACTCGATGCAGTGGGAATTGCTCCAAGAACGCATCCGCGAAGGATTCAAGACTGGCATGGCGTGGGTGTTCGCGATACCGCCACTGTGTCCACAGATGACCGATATCCAGCACGAATCCGCATGGCGCCTCACAGGCAATATGGGCAAAAAATTCGGCCACCGAAAGATCGCCAAAGCCGAAATACGTTAGGGGGGGCAGCTCAAGCAGGAGCAGCGGCGCCTCCCCGCCCACCGCGGACCCGAAGCTCTGGTCTAAAAGTTGTTGGCAGAGCCCTGCGTTTGCTGCCGTCGCCTCCGCACCCGCACGGGTCATCAGAGGCGGAAGATAGGTGCCGAAGGAATAGCCGGCGAATTGTTTGCTCGCGCATTCATGATTGACCCAGCCGGAACCGAGTGCCCGCGCATGCCGCGCCATCTTCTGAGTCTCCTCGACCCATGGATAACGTGACCGCATGTCCGGATCGATAAGCCAGAGGCCCTCCGCGTGGTAGGCAAAGCGCATGTCCGGCAGGGCTTGACGAATCCGAGCGAGCTCAGCAGCGGGCGCCTTAAAGACCTCCAGATAATCCGGCTTCAGTGCTGTCTGCGCAAGCGCGCCGTATAACTCCAAGAGCTCGGGGGTATAGACGTCCACCGACAGCCCGACACCATGTATCGGAAGTCGCGCCGCCCTACGGCCAAACTCGCGATCTTGAAGGTCCATGGAGTGACTACGTGAAGAGCAGTTCGCTGAATTCCGACATGAAACCGTAGTAGAGCGGGGCAAATACTTTCAAACTCTCGGGGCTTGTTTCCTTCAGCTTCTTGAAAAATGCCACTTGCTGGCGCGGATCCAATTGCTCCAGTACCTTCGACAGATTCGCCATTGAGTAGCTGCCGGTCGGAATGCTCAACACGTAATGGACCAAACGCTCCGTGAACTGCTCGGCAATGTAAGGGCTACTGATCAGGCCGTCAGGGATTTTCCCGGACGCCAACATGTCATGGAAAGAAACAGCTTGAGCCGCAAAAGGCGTGGCGGCGGAAGACGAGTCCGGCATGCTGTGATCAATCTACTAGAGGGTCTGTTTACAGTCAAGTACCGAGGATCGGCCCCCGGATACAACGGCCGCGGCCACCGTTCGACGTCGCGAGCGTTTCAGGGACCAAAAAGAATCGGCGCCAGTTGCTATATGACCGCTCCCGAGTCTCGGAGATCGGCTGCCATCGAGATGATATCGTGTCTGTCGGTCATCAAATGACTGGCATTCATATTTTTCGTTGTGTAAAATGCCGCGGCTGTTGTCGTCAATGTGTAAAGGAATCATCCATGCATAGATTCATCATCACCGTATTGATTCTCATGCTTGTGAGCGTAGTGGATGCCGTTGCGGCCGGCCCGCCGGTCATTGCGGACAACGTCGTGATGATCCTCGTGGACGGCCTACGCCCGGACGCCCTCAAACATGCAAAGGTGCCGACCATCGACGGATTTATTAAGCATGGCTCTTCCACAATGCAAGCGCAGACCGTCGAGCCGAGCCTGACTCTCCCCGCAACGACGTCCATGCTGACAGGATTGCCGGTCGACCAGCATGGTATTACCTGGAATGAGTACGAACCGATGCGAGGCTTTCTCAAGGCGCCCACCGTGTTTGAAATCGCTTCGTTTGCCGCCGGCAAATTGGGGGCGGTGTTTCTCAACAAAGAGAAGCTCCTGCATATCGCCAAACCGGATCGGCGCCTGCTCGTGCAGGTGTGCAGTGTCACAGAACCGGGCTGCAACGCCCAAAAGATCGCGACCGATGTGATCAGGGCGTACCGGACGGCCACGGAGGGGAAGCCATCGCTGTTTTTGATTCACGTCGCGGATCTGGACGTTGCCGGCCATGAGAAGGGCTGGATGACAAAACCGTATCTGCAGGCGCTGGAATCTACTGACCGAGCGATTGCGACGATCGTGAAGGGCTTCCAGGATCTAGGGCTTTACAAACACACGGTGTTCATCCTCACTTCAGATCATGGGGGGCACGATAAGACACACGGGACGAATGCCCCTGAAGACATGATCGTCCCATGGATCGCGGCGGGACCCGGCGTCAAATCCGGCTATGTGATCAAGCGCCCGGTGTCGCTCATGGATACCGCGGCGACGGTGCTGCGGGCTCTGGGAGTGACGGACTACTATGTCGAATGGAGCAGCCAGACGGTCGAGGAGATCTTTCTGGAGTAGCGCGAAAGAGGATTACTCGACAATGAACTTGAGAGGGTCCAGGCCGGCCCCTCGGTGTTCGACTTCATAATGAAGATGTGGGCCGGTGGAAAGGCCGGTGCTGCCCACCCAACCGATCACATCGCCGCGTATCACGACCTGGCCTGGCCGCACTTTCACCTTCGCCAAGTGGCCGTAGGTCGTCTTGATGCCATATCCATGCGACACGACGACGGCATTTCCCAATCCCGCTTCGAACTGCGCCAGAATCACCGTCCCTCCGGCCGCGGCGACGATGGGCGTGTGCATCGGGGCTGAGATGTCGATTCCGCCGTGCATTGTCTCTTTACCGGTAAACGGAGAAATCCGGTGGCCGAATTTCGAGGAAATCCAACCACGAACCGGCCAAATCGAGGGCGTCGCCGCCCACTGCGCCCGGCGGGTGTCCACAATGCTGTTAAGTTCCAGCATGTAGCGTTCTTGATCACCCGCCTCACGGCTGAGCCACGCCAATCTCTCCTGTAGCTGTGGGGCGCCCTCCTCGCGCCGCCCTTCAGCGCTCAGTGCATCAGGCGCAACGGTGACCTCCGATTCTTCCTTTCCGCCGACCCCGGGCGCCATCGGTCCAGATTTAGGAGGATCAAGCCCCAGCATGACGCGAAGACGAACATTAATTTCCCTCATCGTGGAGAGTTGCTTGCGAATGTCTTCCATCCCGGTCGACATGGCCGTCGCCTGCACGCGATGTTCGGTCGCTTCAGTCCGCAAGGTCTGCAGTTCCCAGATCTCTCCGCTACGGATGACATATTGCGCGAGAAAGCCGCATTCGAGAATGGCGGCAACCAGGCTCGTGATCAATAATATGGAGACCGTCCGCCGTTTAATGCGGAATCGGCGCGGGGCGGACGTGGCCCCGGGAAAGACGACAATTTCGTATTCAGAGTGGTTCATAAGGGTGTTTCGGCGTGGAGTAGTAAATGTACTAGAGTATCGGACTCTATGTCAATAATGATTAGGTGTATTCTACTAACCGGTTGAAAAAGCTTGGGTTCCGGCGGGAGGTCAGGTCGTGACGTCGTCGATCCATTTCAAGTAGCTGGAAGAACCTTCAATAACGGGCAGCGCGATGATTTCGGGCACAGAATAGCTGTGAAGGGCTTTTACGCTCAGGGCCAATTCCCTGAACCGGGGCCGGCGGGTCTTGACTACCAGGAGGACTTCCTCCTCTTCGGACAACTTGTTCTCCCACGAGAAGAGAGAACGCACGTGTGGAATGACGTTCACGCAGGCAGCCAGTCGTTGTTCCACCAGTGCTCGCGCGATCCTGTTGGCCTCATCCGGGGTCGCGCAGGTGATCAGGACGAGGATGGCCTGTCCGCCGCCGATAACACCCTCCCTCTCCGTGAGCGGAGCCCCGTCGGCCGGCTCCACGCTACCCTCTGTCCGGCCCGTTCGGCCGTTGACAGCCAGAAGAGGCTGAGTTTACCATGGCATTACAAGGAGGATCGCTCGTGAGCTTTACGATCACCGTACAGGAATTGAAGCGGAAATTGGATCTCGGCGAAAAGCTGACCCTCATCGATGTTCGTGAGCCGTGGGAATACAACATCGCGAAAATTGAAGGCGCTCAACTCATTCCGCTTGGCAGCCTCGGCACAGAGTATAAGAAACTGGAGCCCACCGCAGAAATCGTGATTCACTGCCACATGGGCATGCGAAGCATGGACGCCACCCAGTTCCTGCTCCAGCAGGGCTTTAAGAATGTTAAGAACCTGACCGGCGGGATCAACGCATGGTCCATGCAGGTTGACCCCTCGGTGCCCAAGTACTGATCTAGAGCACTTCGACCGTCTGGCGATAATACTCAACCGTACGAGCAAGTCCGTCTTCTAGGGAGACTTTGGCCTCCCAATCAAACTCCCGATGCAACCTGCTCGAGTCGAGCGCAATTCGCAATTGCTCACCCTTCTTTGCCGGTCCATGAACCTCCCGCACCTCAGGATTGATAAGCTTCGCGAGCACCCTGAACAGCTCGTTGACGCTGGTCTCCCGACCCGTCCCCACATTATAGATGCCCCGCGCCGTCTTCGTCACCGCCGCTAGATTTGCTTCCACCACATCGTCGACATTCACAAAGTCTCGCGTCTGCCGTCCATTGCCGTTGATGATCGGCTGATCGCCGGTGAGCATCTTTTGCGTGAAGATGCCGACGACGCCGGCTTCGCCGTGTGGATCCTGGCGAGGGCCGTACACGTTGGCATACCGAAGGCTGACATATTGCAAACCGGTCGATGCCAGGAAATATCGCAAGTACTCATCGCCGACGGCCTTCGTGATGCCGTACGGCGATTCCGGCTTCAGCGGATGCGCTTCCGGCACCGGCAGCTTTTCCGGCTCGCCATAGACGGCCCCTCCGGAGGAAGCAAAAATGACTTTACGGACTCCATACTTGACCGAGTTTTGCAACACGTTCAGCATGCCCAGAACATTGACGTCGGCATCAAAGACCGGATCCTGTACCGATCGGCGGACATTGATCTGCGCCGCATGGTGGCTCACAAGCGCAGGGCGCTCCAGCCGAAACACCCGCTCCAGCCACCGGCCGCGGATGTCGGCTTTGTAAAACCGCGCGCCCCGATTGACATTCTTGCGCTTGCCGGCGGACAGATCATCCACGACGACCACCTCATAGCCTTCCTGCAGGAGACGGTCGACGATGTGCGACCCAATAAAGCCGGCGCCGCCAGTCACCAGAATTTTCATGCTCCTCGGCTCCTTGTTGCGATTCCGGTTCCGGTCCTGCTGGTGACGGCCCGGTCATGCCGTAGCCTGATGAAATACTCGATATTGCCCTTGTGCCCGGCGATCGGGGATGGCATCTCATCCAGCCAGCTCCATCCCTGTGCTTCAAGATCACGGCGAACCTGGTCGATCGTGTCTCTTCGGACACCGTCATCACGAATGACTCCACCTTTGCCCAGCTTTCCTTTGCCGATTTCGAACTGCGGTTTGAGCAGCGCGAGCACGATGCCTTCCTCGTCGACGACTCGGGCGACGGCAGGAAGAATCAGGCGCAGCGAGATGAACGACACATCGATCGTTGCGAGCTGTACTGGATGGGCGATCGCCGTACGATCAAGGTACCGGGCATTGTAGCGTTCGATGACCACGACCCGGGGATCCTGGCGCAGCCGCCATGCCAGTTGTCCGTACCCGACGTCCACGGCATAGACCTTGGCGGCCCCTCGTTGCAGCAGGCAATCCGTAAATCCGCCGGTGGAGGCGCCGACATCCAGCGCGGTCAGGCCGGTGGGGTCGACAGAAAACTGCTCGAGGGCGGCGGCGAGTTTCACCCCTCCACGCCCCACAAAAGGATGCTCGGGTCCCCGAATCCCGATCGCGCCGTCGGGAGCCACCCGATATGAGCTTCGATCCACGAGATGGCCGGCGACCTCCACCAACCCGGCGAGAATCATCCCCTGCGCCCGCTCGCGGCTCTCGGCCAGGCCCCGCCTGACCATCGCAAGGTCGAGGCGCTCTCCCTCCTTTATACGCGATGTCGGCGTCACGGAGGGTTTCACGGCTCTGTGTCCTCGCCCTCTGAGTTTTCAGGCTCTGCCCCCGGAATCAGCTCTAATTCGAACGGCCGCGCGCGTTTGCTGCCGTCTTTGTCCTTGATAAGAATCTCGACCTTGCGCTCCGCGTCCTCCAGCATTTTCAGGCAGGTCTTTGAAAGCTTCATGCCTTCTTCAAATATCCGCATTGAATCGTCAAGCGGCAGTTGGCCCCGTTCCAACTCGCTCACGATCGCCTCCAACCGCGCCAGCGCCTCTTCAAATTTTACCGTCGCCACAACACCTCTCCGTTATTAAGATTCACCTGGTTGCAACTCCTCCCCGAGCCGCCTGACCTCACAGATTAATTCGCCGGAACTTAAGCGAACGTGCACGGTCTCGCCGGGCGCGACGTCAGCGGCATTTCGGAGCAACCGCATCTCGGGCCACCGACGCGTAATGCTATAGCCACGCGCCAGGATCGCCAAGGGGCTTAAGGCATGCAGGGCGCCGGCGCCTTGCTCTAACGCATGTCGCCATCCGGTCCCGATCGCTCGCACGCGTTGCTCGAGCTGCGTGCTGACCCGGGCCAGCATCGCAAATCCTTGCTCAATCCGCCTGATAGGACTCCCGAGCAAGAGACCCTGGCGGAGGCCGTTGAGCTCTTGACGGGACTCCCGCATCCGGCTCATTTCGGCCAAACACAGACGCATTTCCAATTCATCGCGTCGTTGCATGGCGCGTTGCACGAGCGCCGCCGGATCAAGAAGCGCGCGGCGTTCGGTCTCAACACGTGACCGGCAATCCCGCAAGCGGCCCCGGATTGCCTGAACCGTCTGTTGCCCATAGCCCGAAAATCGCTTGATGATCTCCGATCGAGCGGGCAGGACGAGTTCTACCGCCGCCGAAGGAGTTGGCGCCCGTAGATCGGCGACAAAGTCGGCAATCGTATAGTCAATCTCATGGCCGACAGCGGAGACAACGGGGATACGCGAGGCGGCAAGGGCGCGCGCCACGACTTCTTCGTTAAAGGCCCAGAGGTCTTCGAGCGAGCCGCCTCCGCGGCCAACGATCAACACGTCGAGGCCGCCCAGCTCATTCATTTCTGCAATGGCTTTGGCTATCTCGGCCGCCGCCCCTATCCCCTGTACGCCCACCGGATTCAAGAGAAGCTCGATGTTCGGCCAGCGCCTGTGCGCGACCTGAATAATATCCCTGATCGCCGCACCGGTGGGCGAAGTGATGATGCCCAGCCGCTGAGGGAAAGCCGGAAGCGGCCGTTTCCGACCGGCGTCGAAGAGACCGTCGGCTGCGAGGCGTTCTTTCAATTGCTCGAACGCGACCTGAAGGGCGCCAACGCCCTTGGGCTCCGCGTAGGCGACGACCAGCTGATAATCGCCTTTCGGTTCGTAGACGGTCAATCGCCCCCGGCAGATTACGCACATCCCGTCTTTGAGGTGAAATCGCAAAAAGCGGCCTACCGACCGGAACATCACCGACCTTATCTGGCTCGTGGCGTCCTTTAATGTGAAATAGGCGTGACCCGAGGAGGGCATCCGCAAATTGGACACTTCGCCTTCCACCCAGACGTCGGAGAACCCCGCTTCAACGTGGGAGCGCAGCAGAGTACTCAGGGCCGAGACGGTGAGAATCACATGAGGGACCGGCGGGTAGGGCATCACCGTCAATCGTATATCCGGATCCGCTCGATGGCCACGGCCTTCCCCAGAGACTGATCCACTTCGAACAGGACGGCGGAGAAGATACACGGACCGGGAGCCACTTCGAAGCGCCGCGGCATCTGCGTCAGAAACTTCTCAATCGCGAGCTCCTTCTTGACCCCAATCACGGATTCACTGGGGCCGGTCATCCCGGTTTCCGTCAGATAGGCCGTGCCTTTTGGGAGAATCCGTTCATCCGCCGTTTGTACGTGCGTGTGCGTCCCAAATACACCGCTCACGGTCCCGTCCAAATACCACCCCATGGCCATCTTCTCAGACGTGGCCTCCGCATGCATGTCGACGACAATTGTCGAGACCTCTTGCCGGAGTCGTTCGACCTGTTCGCGTCCGACCCGGAACGGGCAGTCCAAGGTCGGCATCGACACGCGTCCCATCAATTGCAGGACGCCGATCTTTTCGCCGGTGGCTGTCGTCGACACCACACTGCCGTGTCCTGGAACCTCTTTCGGATAATTGGCGGGCCGCAGCAACCTCGGCTCGTCTTTTATATACTCGATGATTTCCTTCTTGTCCCAGATATGGTTGCCGCTTGTAATGACATGGACGCCGGCGTTGAACAACTCCTTGGCGATATCCGGCGTGATGCCGAACCCGCCGGCCGCGTTCTCGCCATTGGCAATCACGAATTCAATCCCGCGCTCGCCGACAAATCGCGGCACCTGCCGGGCCACAGTCTTGCGGCCCGGCTCGCCGAAGATATCGCCGATGAATAGAATCTTCATTGCACCCACCCGCCATTGCACCCGCCCGCCCTGGGTCGGCCAAGACCGACCCTTTTCCCCCAGGCGCGTTCAGTAGCCACCCGGTCTTGGCTGGGTGGCGTTTGTATAGATGCGCCCCTTCCCGTGGCCTGCCAAGACAGGCTTCTTTGCCTTGGCCACCCGCCCCCCTGGGTCGGCCGAGACCGACCCTTTTCCCCCGGTTACTTCGCCACGTCCACGAAACGGCTTTCTCGAATCACCGTGACCTTGATCTGGCCAGGATACGTTAACTCCTGCTCGATCTTGCGGGCCAGATCGCGCGAGAGCTGGGCGCATTCGGCATCGGCGATCGAGTCCTGTTTGACAATCACACGGATCTCGCGGCCGGCCTGAATCGCGTACGCTTTGTCCACTCCTTTGTAGTCCACCGCCAGCTTTTCCAGCTTTTCAAGCCGCTTGATATACGCCTCCACCGTCTCTCGACGGGCACCGGGACGCGCTGCCGACAACGATTCTGCGGCGGCCACCAGCACTGTCTCGGCGCAGATCGGGTCGACCTGTTCGTGGTGGGCCGCAATGGCGTTGATGACTTTCGGCTCTTCGCCGTATTTTTTCGCGAAGTCGGCGCCGATGATTGCGTGGGGGCCTTCTTCTTCCTGGCTCAACCCCTTGCCCATGTCATGCATCAGCGCCCCGCGTCGCGCCAGCCTGATATCCAGCTCCAACTCGGCTGCCATGATGCCGCAGATGAACGCCGCCTCGCGCGCATGATACAGGTTGTTCTGCCCGTAGCTCGTACGGTACTTCAACCGACCGAGGAGCTTGACGATTTCGGAATGCACGCCCGGAATGCCAAGTTCGAAGAGAATCTTCTCCGCTTCCTCAATCATCAACTTATCGATGTCCTTCTTGACCCGCTCCACCACCTCTTCAATGCGGGTAGGATGGATCCGGCCGTCCGCCATGAGGCGCTCGAGTGACACCTTGGCGATCTCACGACGCAGCGGGTCAAACCCGGAAATCATCACGGCTTCGGGTGTCTCATCCACCACAAGATCGACGCCGGTCGCCGCTTCCAGCGCTCGGATATTGCGCCCTTCCCGTCCAATGATACGGCCCTTCATGCCGTCATTGGGAATCGACACGACGGAGATTGTGGATTCGGCCACGTAATCCCGAGTGATCCGCTGAATCGACCGGGTGATGATTTCCTTCGCCTCCCGGTCGGCAGTCTCCTTGGCTTCATCCTGAATGCGCTTGACCATTTTGGCCGCGTCGAATTTCGCTTCTTTTTCCACTTCAAGCATGATCGCCGTCTTCGCCTGGTCGGCGGTCATCCCTGATGCATGCTCGAGGGCCGCCAGACGCTCGCGGGTCAAGCGCTCGACGGCGGCTTCTTTATCTACGAGCGAAGTCTCCCGAAGCACGACTGCCTGTTCTTTGGCGCGAAGGTCGTCTTCCCGCCGCTCAGACTGTCCGGCTTTACGATCAAGACTCTCTTCCTTCTGAACCAGACGCTTTTCCAGGACCAGAATCTCCGCGCGTTGTCCCTGCATCTCCTTTTCAAGATCGGCCCTGGCTTGGACGATCAGATCTTTGGCCTCAAGTTTAGCTTCACGGGCCCGTGTCTCGGCTTCCTTCTCGGCGGCCCGCACGATCCGAGCAGCGCGCTCCTCAGCGTCCCGAATTCGAGACGAGACCACCCATCGCTGGATAACCCAGAGCATCCCTGCGCCGACCGCAATCCCTACCGTCACGGCAACAATGAGCATCATTAAGTCTGTGATAGGCACCTCCCCACCCGCCACGCGACCTCGCCCGGGTGTCTCAATGAAGGTTGTCAGTGGGAGATGGGGCGAACTCGAAAGAGGTAGAGAAAACGGAACTTGACCTACTTCTGTGCAATCACACCCAGTTACCCTGGAGAATTGGGCCTATGAGGTCTTCCCTGTGGAGCACCCGGCCCTCCCCGATAGCTAAGAGAGCTTTCGATAATGATCCGAAGCGCGTTGCTCTCCGGCATTCACAATACACCGATCTGTTCCGACTGTTCCTTGCTGGTGTGATCGCACTGTTTCGACCCGAAAGTTCCATGACCCCTTCAGTTCCGCCTGATATCCTGCCCTGTTAGGCAATCATTATGCCCCAGGGTTCGGTTCTCCCAATCGGGGTTTTATTCTAACAAAGATCACGATGACCATACAATAAGAAATTCTAATGACTTCCGCCCAAACTCTCCTGAATCGAATCGATGAGCCCTTCCGCTCGACGATTCAAATCGTCCGCTTGCTCCTCGTTTTGCTTGAAGGCCTGGTTCAGTTCGTTCGCCAGATTGATCGCGGTCAAGACGGCTAGCTGCATCGGGGTCGCGTTTTTCATGTGTGCGGCCAATGTCCGCATACGCTCATCGACCAACCGCGCAAGTTCCTGAACATAGCTCTCTTCCCCGTCGCCACGAATGGTGTACCGGTGACCATAGACCTCAATATCGAAGGCTTGGCTCACTGAATTTCGATGGCCTCCAACTCTCCCAGGACTTTGCGCATTTTGCCCCGCAGCCAATCCCGCTCCCGCTCCCAGCGTCGGAGAGTGGCGTCTTGCTTAGTCAGCCTTCCATCAATGATGCGGAGCTGCTCTTCCAGTTGCGCATTGCGGCGCTTTAACTCCTGCAGGTGAGCGATCAAACCCTTGACCTGGGATTCGAGATCGATAAGTTTATTCAACGACACGAGCGCCCTCGCACCGAACTATAACGGTGTCCGCTGATGCTGTCAATGAAACTGGACTGGTAGATGGACCATATATTCTCTTGTATTCTCCATAGCTTCTGAGCACTTTCTTCACGTAATTTCTTGTTTCGGTATACGGGATTAACTCTATAAATTCGTCCTGCTCCTTGTTCCCTGCCTGTTGTACCCACTTAGAGACGACGTCAGGCCCTGCATTATAGGCCGCAATGATATGGGCGAGATTATTTCCGAACTTTTCAGTCAAATGCCGAAGATACCAACTTCCAAAACGGATGTTGTAGCACGGTTCGAAGAGCCGTTCTCGGTCGAAGGCTTGGGGGTCCAATTGCGCGGCAATTTTCTGGCCGGTTTGCGGCATGACCTGCATCAAACCCAGGGCACCTGCAATAGAGACCGCGCCGGGGTTGTAGGCGCTCTCCTCCCGAATCACTGCGGTCACCAAATTCGCGTCGACCCCCTGATTGACCGGCAGCGCGCGGATGACAGGAAAGTAACCCCCGGGGTACGCCATTTGCCAGAAGCCTTGGCCGACGGCGGCCCCCCCCCGTTCAATGACATCAGCGAAATGAGCCCGCACCAACGACAGGGCTTGATGATACTCGCCGGTCGAGGTGAAGAGACGCGCGAGCGAGAGAGCACCGCCACGGTCCTGCCCGACACGAGATATCAGCGTGGCTAATTCGTCAGCGGCTTCGCGCTGCCATCCAATGAGGCGAAGCTCCGTCGCGCGTTGGTAGTGCGTGTCGGTCGTCAACGCATGGTCCTGCGGTTCGGCCGCTTCCATGGATGTCAGAAGGTTCGCTCCTGCGGATTCACTTCCAGTGATCTCCGCCCCGCCGATGCGAGTGCGTCCGATTTGACAGTAATAGGAGTTGGGCGCCTCGCTGCACACGGACTGAAATGTCTGCATCGCCTTTTGAGGCTGTCCCATTTTTTCAAGGCTGCGGGCTTTCCAATAGAGAGCCTGCACGCCGGACAGGCCCCGCTGCAATCGACTTTCATCAAATAGGCGAACGGCGTCAGCATAACGCCCCTCCTTATAATGCAACCATCCAATCTGCCAGAGCGCGTCTGAAGCTGTAGAACCCACCCCGGTCACCTCGGCAACGCGCCGATAGGTACTGATCGCCATCTCATTGCGGGCCCGATCGACATACGCCGCCGCCAGCAGCATCAGAAATTTCGCCTTCAATTCTCCTGAGAGCAGGCCGGCGTCCACTTCTGATGCCAGCGCCATCAACGGCTCTTCTTGGCCTTGTCGTAAATACACTCTGGCGAGCGACAGGGCCGCATCCTGAGAAACCGTGCCGTTGCGATTTCGGACAAGTT
>DASXSU010000071.1:0-3138 GCA_036505795.1 Nitrospirales bacterium | reverse complement strand
TCGGGATAGTTCATCGCAACAGGACGGCTAAACAGATTCTCGGCGTTAAAGGTGGCAATGCGCATTCAATCCTCCTGCGACCGAGGTCGCTCCCTTGCCTCCTCCTAATGACCGACTACTTTCTCTCATGGCTTATTAAAGTACGCTGTCCACTTTTCCTATTCCTGCATAAACGCAATCCGAATGCCAGCCGATATGGTGAAGAGCAAAAGCAAAGGGCTGGATTTTCAAGGACCAGCAGGAGCCTGCAGACTATGGGCTGAACAGTGGGCTATCAGTTCGGATACCCGGCGTATCGATTATTCCATGTGTAGCTTGTCGTCACTTGTGGCTATCGTTTTACCCGATCGGTAGTCCAAGTACTTTATCCCCGTTCCTCGGCTCTCCCCCGCGATGGCGCAGTGAATGGCAAGATCAAGCTCCGTCTTCTCATCAAGTGGCAGTTCAGACCACGTACGGCCGACAGAGACGGAAAGCTGTTCTCTATCTATTTTATAAATTAATCCCGTAAAGATCGCGCGGTCTATCACGGTTTGCGGCCTTTTCATGCAGTGTGACGTGAGCGGCGTGGCAGAAATTTCCGGTGACTTCGAAGCAGTTTCCACTTGCGGCTTGGGTAAAGGTCGGACTTCCACCTGTGGCTGTTTCAGGAAGCGAGCCCGGATTGTTATGAAGGCGACGACTAGCAGAATGACGACAAGCAGAATCAACGTTGGCCGAATCCATGCTGCTTTCTTGCCGGGCGCTACCATGTATCGTCGTATCGTCCTCGCCGTTAAGGCCGATTAAAATAGCATCAAAAAGGGAGACGCGATTTCCTACTCAAGCGGGATGCGGCTCTTATTGCCGGCGAGCCACAGATCAAGGGTTTGGAGCTCTGGATTTAGACCTCGGGCGACCTCTGGTTTGCGCGCTCCACAGAAAACCTCTTGGAAGTCGCGCTTAAACTGGAACATGTTGCCAATATCCTCGGCGCCAGGAAAGCCAAAGCTGCGGTAAACCTCAGGGGGCACATCGTTGTAGCGCACTTCCCGCCCCAGGGCCGTACTGAGCTTGGCGGCCATCTCCCTACCGGTAAGATGCTCTCCGGCAACGCCCACGGTTTTGCCGATAAGTTCGCGCCCTCTCTTGAAGACTCCGAGTGCACACTTGCCGATATCCTCGGCGGCAATGCCTGGAAGTTTCTTGTCGCCCATCGGAAAGGTAATCGCCAACTTGCCGTCTGGGCCTTTCTTAGGCCCCATGCCAAAATGAATCATGTTGTCCCAATAGAAAGACGTGAGCAGAAAGGTCGTGGGGACGCCAAGATTCCTAAAAACCTGATCGGCCTCCCCCTTTGCGTCAAAATGCGGCACCTTATACTTGCCCATCAGCGTCGGCATGCTGTCATCGCTCAGAGGCACCCACCGACGCGTATCTTCGAGCGTGGACCAGATTGCATGCTGGACGCTCGCGGCCTGCGCCGCATGCGCTAGATTCTTTGCCTGAGTGAACTCCTTTTCGGGCGAGAAGTGTTCCCAGAAGTTGGTGACGCAGAATGCGCCATGCGCCCCACTGAACACCCTCTTCAGACTTTCAACATCGTCGAGATCCGCCGCGACGACCTCAGCACCGAGCCGGGACAACTCCTTCGCTTTGTCAGAATTCACGTTCCTGGTGACAGCGCGTGCGGCAAACCCGCCGGTTCTGTCGCTGACAATCGCTCGGAGCAAGCCGCCACCCTGGAGGCCGGTCGCCCCTATGATTGAAATAATTTTCTTATCAGCCATGGCGTGACTCCTCAGTTTGCCTCATTAGGAAGTCCCTTGAGTTCAAACGAACAGGCTACGTCCTGGTTAGAATGGTGTCAACTCACAACCCTCTTGACACCTCATTCCACTGCTTTCAATATCCGGATGAATCGCAGGAGGAATCAGTATGGCCGGCAAGCTCGCGCACTCGCGGCTACCCCGAGTATTCTGACGGAGGACCTATGATACGGCATCGCATCAGTATCGTCGCTTTCATGATCATTGCACTGGCCGCCACTCCGAGTTGGTCCGGTCCCTCTGACATCTCCGGCGTCGAGCCAATGAAAGCCTTGGTTGGCGAATGGGAAGGCACAGGACCCCAGAGAGAACCGGTCCGGGTCCTATCAACTCAACTCAGGGACAGTATCCTGGTCGAAACATTCCTGCATGCGACAGCTCTTAAGCCACTGAAATTAGGCCGGATCAGGCACTTTTCTCGGAAGGAAATGAGCCAGGCCCAATAAGCGCGACAAGGCCGCTAATTGGCAGAACTACTGATTGAAAACATCCCCGTTCCGACCTATTATATTGTCTCGAAAGGGTCATTCGATGAAGCGTTTGAAAGCCCAGGTTGGTCCCTATCTTGGATCCAGATATGTACAGGCAACGTCGGCGGTTCTCGGCCTCCCGGTCGTAGGTTTTCTAGCTGATCAACACGTCCATACGTGGTCTCCCTCCTGGAAAATGCTTCCGCTCGATCTGTTTATCGGCGTCGTGAATCCTATCGGATACGGGCTGACCTTGCTCGTGGTTACTATGGCGTTGTGTGCCTTGGGATGGTATGCGGAACGACCTAGGCTTCGTGAGGCCGCATGGTTCGCGTCGTGGACGTTCGTGGTCGCCGGTTCAATCGAATTTGCGCTCAAGCATTTGGTGGGGCGTCCGCGGCCCGATGCCGGGGCCATGAGCATGCTGCCTATCGGGCCCTCGTACACTCCGAATTTTGATTCCTTCCCCTCCGGCCATGCCACCTCGGTGTTTGCGGTCGCCTGCGCGTTCGGCTATTTCTACCCCCGACTGCGGTGGCCGCTCTTTCTGCTGGCCGCCTGCATCTCACTAGGGCGTCTCTATCTCGATCGCCACTACGTGTCAGATATTCTTGCCGGGGCGCTCATCGGGATAGCCGTGACTACGGTTCTCCTGCAACACAAAGACTCTTTACCGTCTTTCAGATCATCCAGCGTGGCGGGGTGACGGTTCTTCCGTCGCAGGCCTCGTCTCACCGCGGGCTAGTACGCCCAGTATCGCGAACCCGGCTCCAATCCATAGGACCTGCCGAAGCCGCCGTAGGAGCATAAAGGCGAGTGCGCTTTGGGGAGTCAGGCCGATCCACAAGAAAATCCCCACG
>DASXSU010000070.1:0-28063 GCA_036505795.1 Nitrospirales bacterium | reverse complement strand
AGCCGAAGGGCCTGTCCTGAGCATAGCCGAAGGGCTCAGCATGACAACGAGCGCTCATGACAGGAGTGCGGCTCCGCTCAAAAGCGTGCTTGCGTATAGTGACGTAAGAGGATATGGTGACCGTGAATAATGCGTTCCTTGTGAGAAACTTCAAGGGGTGAGCTTATGAAGGTGCAGTATTTTCAGGACACTGATTCGTTATACATCGACCTTTCCCCGGAACTGGGTGTGGACTCCCGTGAAGTTGCCCCAGGGGTTGTCTTGGATCTTAATGCGGAAGGGCGGGTGGTAGGCATTGATATAGACCATGCCAGCAAGATCGTTGATCTCTCGAAGTTCGTAGCAGAAGCGTTACCTCTGAAATCTTAATCAGGGAACCTCCTCATCTTCCCCACGCGGCTGATCTAACTGCTCCTGATGATTCTCCGGCCGCCGGCGGATTCTGAAAGCTAGATCCTTCGTCAAATCTCAGGATGACACAGGCGCTCAGGGTGACGACCGCGAGCCTCCGCATTTTCACGTGCGTTGCTGAGAGCAAAGGGCTATCATTGCTGAGCACTGGTGCTTGCGGTCAGCACCAAGAAGGAGGAATGTTATGGGAATACAACCGTTACATGATTGGGTGCTGATCGAACCGTCGGAGGCCAAGGAAAAGACCGCTGGAGGGCTGTTCATCCCCGACGCGGCCAAGGAGAAACCGGTGGAAGGAAAGGTCCTGGCCGTGGGAAAGGGGCGCTTGGAAACACCGGAAAAGAAATGGGGGACAAAATCCAAAGAGAAAGAGGAAAAGGTCTTCAATGCCACGGTGCTCAAACCGGGCGATCAGGTCCTCTACGAGAAATACGGAACGACCCCAATCGACCTAGACGGGAAGGAACTCGTTCTCATCCGTGAGTCCGACATCCTGGGCTTGTACAACAAAAAGTAGTTGTAAGCTTAACGAGCAGCGGTCTCAGACTCGAATTCTCGGTGCAATCCTGCCGATCTTACCATCCTGATAATTCCGCCCAGACCGATTTTGAACTAGATCCTTCACTTCGTTCAGGATGACAAAAAGTGGAGCTCGGCATGACAGACACGGCAATGCAGCCTGTCTCAATTGCAGCTCAGCCCCTATCGTAGTATTCGGAGTCCGGATGCAACATTTTATGCTTTGAGGTGTCAAAGTAAGTAAAGGGAGAGTTGCCAGTATCACTGCCAAAGAACATTGGAGTAAATCATATGAGACTGGTGATCGGCGCTATCGTAATAGCGACAGCCCTAAGCGGGTGCTATGTTGGAATTCGCTCACCCATTTACGGCGGCTTTGACCCGCCCGTCGTAGTCGAGTCGGGACCGCCTGTCCCGCCGCCCCCTCCGGTACCCTATTATGCGCCGCCGCCATACTATCCATATGTACCATATGGGCCATATGGGTATTGGGGGGGCGGCTATTACAGCGGACACTATTATCGGAGAGGCTACTACGGCTATAGACGTCACTGGGGATAGATTGTGATTAGCAACGGAGATACGAATTCCCGGCGATCTCTGTCGATCCTGCTCCTAACTTTCAATGATAGCTGGATGCTTCGCCTTCGCTCAGCATGACAGAAGGGATCCCGCCGCTGAATTCTGAGACCTAGATCCTTCGCCGAGCCTCAGGATGACAATTCTGGCTAGATGCTTCGCGGAGCCTGCCCTGAGCACCGTCGAAGGGCCCAGCATCTTCCTCCTTCGTACGTAGAGCCTTTCATCGGTACCGGTTGCTTTTCATAGGTACTTGGTCCTAGACTCATTCTGCCGTACACGATATCCCCACCGCTCATTTCTGATAAGGACCACTCGATGAAAGTGTTTCACTTTGTGCTCTTGCTGCTCTTATTGGTAATGCCTTCGGGGTGTCAGTCCATTGGCTCCATCCGGACCATTGCGACCCACGCTCTGGTCGAACACGAGTTGCCTAGCCGGCATGGCATCACGGTCGGGCGATCGGGCGGCTTCAAGCACGTCGTGATTATTGCCGTGGACGGGCTGCGTGCAGACGGCTTCTCTAAATTTGTGGAAAGTTCTTCAGACACCCCGTACCTCAGAACACTATTAGGGGTCACTCCTCAGCCGGATGGGACGTTTGCTTATCGACACGCCGTCCGCGCAAAGACAGCCATCACGGTCTTTCCCTCCTATACGTTTCCATCGTGGACCTCCTTAGTGACGGGCGTATATCCGGGCCTTCACGGGATCACAGGGAATCAGCTTCTCTTCAGAACGGGGCCTCCGGCGAAACAAGACGGCAAGAAACCAGCGCCTCTGCAGGCCAGATATTATGGCGAGGCACACATGGACGCGCTGGAGGTGTATTGGGCGCACCTCCTCAATGATGATATTTCTCCCCTGTCGCCGACGATCTATGATGTGGTGCAAGCGGCCAACGGACAAAGCCTCGTTGTGCACCACATGATCTCTCGAGGGGCGAACGACACGGATTGGCGATATCCGTCCTACGACACGGCCGTCCTGTATATGAAGCATGAAGTCAAAGAATATGATCACCGAACGCTGTATGAGTTTGTGTCTGCATTTAAGGCGCTGAATGGGGGAAGCTTTCCGGACTCTGATTCAGAGGTTTACCTTCCCACCATTACCACCCTCTATTTCCCCGGCTTGGATCATGATTCGCATATGAATGCGGAGCAGTTGCCCCAGAGGCAACAGGAGTATTTACGGTATGTCGATGAGGTGGTGGAACTCCTCTTTAAGGGCGCCGACACGTTAGCGAAGGTGGATCGCAAGGGCGTCGTGCAGGACCGTGTGGACTGGCCGGGCCTGAATCGATATCCGAAACTCTTGAACGACACGCTCTTTGTCCTCGCGGCCGATCATGGGCATTCCGCCATCACGAGCGGCAACGCATTATCGGTCGACGAACTCGAGGCCGCCCTCAAGGATGTGCCGGCCCCCTGGCGGCGGGGCCGCCTCAACGTCCATGAGACCAGTCTGACCTTCTTCAATTTTCTCACGAAGCTGACGAGCACCATCTTCTATGGGGGAGACCCCGATGAAGGTGATGATATCTTTGTCACGCTCAACGGTGGCAGTGCGGCGGTCTATGTGAAGCCGCCGAATGGCCGATGGGAAGACGAGGTCCAGCAAGGCTTTACGCGTTTGGTGGGGGAGGCCATCTGGGATTGGTTCGAGAGCAATAAACCCGGCGTGCTGCAAACCATTTTTGTCCGGAACGGATCGAGCTATCTCGAGTGCTGTAAGCAGGGAGTCGCGATTCCTATCGAGGAGTCATCGAGTGATTTCGGACCCGACTGGAAGCGACGGTTAAGAGGACTGGCCCCTGTCCAACAGCTACGCCCGAATTCTTCCCCTGATCTAATTCTGCTCGCTGACCGGAAGACCGGCGTCACATTCGCGAACCACCGGGTGCCCTGGACCGGACAGATTTCGTTACTCGGCACAGGCGAGAATTGGAAGGCCGACCATGGCCACTTAGGATCGTCCGACAGCTCCATTCCTCTCGTTTTCTTTAGTCCGAGGATCGCTCAAGAGAAGCTTATCCCTCAGATGTCGATCGTTGATGTGGCGCCGACTATTTTGGATGCGCTGGGAGTCTATGATGCCAAGCTGTTGGAGGCCGGCGTCAGCTACAACCAAGTCCTGGCGCGGTATCCGGCCTATCGGGGCAAAAGTTACTACGAGACGATTCGAACCGCGATGGGCGAGAAAGCAACGACGCCTGCAAAAAGCTCATCGGCCGCGACTTCCTACAAGCTTCATATTGAAATAACTCCGCGTGCCCTCGCCCGGGAATACCGCGACTTTAACTTCAACTTTTACCAAAGCACGAAACTGCGCGGAACAGAGCAAAACACCCCCGTTTCCAGAGTATTCGAAATCGAGGATGGCTGGGAGGTGGACGCTCACAAAATAGAAAACACGACGGCCAATTGTGGTTCTCAGATTGATTCGGTCAAGCCGCTCGGGCCCAAACAAATCGAGGTGTTCGCCCATCTGCGAGGATGTCCCATCGGGTATACCAAATTCGGCGATAACGTCCCGACGTTTTTGGGATTCACGATGAATATCAAGGGAAAACGGATGATCAACAAAACCCTGGACGTGTTTTCCCAAGATATCGAAATGGCTGGCGAGGGAGAGAACACGTTTGTGTTGACGTATCCCCTCGAGCTGCCGGGTGAAAGCACGAATGTCGTGTGGAAGTACTCGATCACGATCAAGGGTGGACCTGCGAACAAATCCCTTGTGCTGAACAAAACCGCGCCAACCGTGGAAGGAGCCACCAGCTCGATAGCAGACGGAACGCTTTCTCTCACGGTCAACACTAAGAAGCTTAGTGAAACAGAATCGGGGTCAGAGCCGAAATCCCGGTGAAATTCTGCCGGCTGCGCCGCTTACGAATAATTCTTTTGCGCGCCGCGGAATTTTTAAAAGCCAGATCCTTCGTCGAACCTCAGGATGACAATGCTTTGCTCAGGATGACAATGCCTTGCTCAGGATGACAATGCTGCGCTGGTTACGGAAGTCGATTGAGTTTCTGTCTACGAAGATGGTCCTGTCGCTCTATGTATAATTCGTCTGCCTCTTCGTCGCTTAATTCTCCGAATTCTACAGATTGGTCAAGGTCGCGCCGCCACTGAATCAAGCTTCTCTGGATGTCGATCTGCTCTCCGTAGGAAAGGCTGCTGAGGTCTCTCGGTTGACGACTTGGACTATTGCGCGCTTTCGTCTCATGGCGTGACGAGCACGGGGAATTGCACCCTGCTTGAGGACGTATCGTAAGCCCTCCGGATCGTGACAGCGTGGGCACGCTGGCTACGCGCACGCTCGGGAAACCGATGGGTGGCAGCTTTTGGACCGCCCGGCCTGGCGCCGGCCGATAGTAGGTCAGTGCCTCATTCATCCAGCCCTGCATCTGGGTAATCCGGGTACCGTCACTGGGATGGGTGGAAAGAAATTCAGGAGACTGATCCTTATTGACCTGGGCCATTCGTTGCCACACGCGCACTGCTTCATGGGGGTCGTAGCCCGCATCGGCGGCGAGAAGCATTCCGACATAATCGGCTTCTGACTCGTGCACCCGGCTGTAAGGCAACAGAATGCCGAGTTTGGCGACAGCGCCGCTCAGGTCTTGCACTGCTCCTCCATTTATTCCGTTATAAGTCGCCGCGACTCCGGCGATGAAGCTAAAGCCTTGTGCCAACATTCCTTGGCTTTTTCTCTCGGAACCATGCAGGGCCAGAGCGTGTGTGACTTCATGCCCAAGGATCGCCGCGAGTCCGGCCTCATTGTCAGCGATGGAAAAGATTCCGGTATAGACAAAAATCTTGCCGCCGGGGACGACAAACGCATTTATGGTTTTATCCGCTTTGATCACATGGACTTCCCATGCAAATTTCTGTGCGCGATCACTATATTTTGAGCGCTTCGCGGCGTCGATAATGCGTTGCGCAACAAGCTTGACAGACGCGATCTGTGCAGGATCGCGTGACTCATTCACCTTCGGATCTTTCAGAATTTGGCCCTGCGCCTCGGCCCCCAACGCCATCTCTTTGGTGTCATCTGTGAACAGCACCAACTGAGAGCGGTTCGTATAGGGATTGGTGGTGCACGCCGCCAGCAGACCTGCGGCGAGGACCATCGGAAAGCAGCGGTAAAAAGAGTGTGACATAGATATATAAGTATCGGCGGAAAACCTAAGTCTAATCAGTTAGATCGGAGAGAAGAATGAGGAGACTTGGTGGCTTTTGCCTAATGTTGGCGGGCAATAGACAGACTTAGCCTAGCGTTGCTCAATGATCCGTGTGAAATAGTGCCACCTTGCCGGCCTCAAGTGCGCTCAAGATGACAAAAGGCCGCACAGTAGACTACTCTTGAGAAGGCGGCCATGCTAGCCCTTCATCCCGATATTCAACCTGTCTTCGACCGGCTCTGTCGCCTGATTCGTGAGGCGGGTGGGCGACCACTGCTGGTCGGCGGTTGCGTGCGGGATATGCTGCTCGGTTTACGTCCCAAAGATCTCGATCTCGAAGTCTACCAGCTCGCTCCCCAACGATTGATCGACCTCTTGAGCGCTGCGTTCGACATTGATCGTGTGGGTCAATCCTTTGGCGTCATCAAACTGCATCAGTATCCGATCGATATCTCACTTCCGCGGCGAGAATCAAAAGTGGGTCTTGGGCATCGCGGGTTTGAGGTCTTGAGCGATCCGTTCATGTCGCTGGAGGAAGCCGCCGCCCGGCGCGATTTTACAATTAACGCCATGGCGATGGATCCGGTAACGGAAGCCCTGCTCGATCCCTTCAACGGCCAACGCGACCTGGCGCAACGCATTCTCCGCCACACCAGCCCTCAGTTTGCCGACGATCCTCTCCGCGTGCTCCGGGGCATGCAGTTCATCAGCCGGTTTGAATTGAGCCCGGCAGCAGAAACGGTTGAACTCTGTCGAGGGCTGCTTCACGAATATCCGACGCTCACGCCGGAGCGGATCTGGGGCGAATGGGAGAAGTGGGCGAGCCGGGGGGTCCAGCCGTCACTGGGACTTCGTTTTTTGCATGATATCGGATGGACGGCACTGTACCCCGAACTTGGCGCGCTCCAGGGATGTCCTCAAGATCCTTCCTGGCATCCTGAAGGCGATGTCTGGACGCACACGCTGCTCGTGGTCGATCAAGCGGCTCAGATCGCCGTACGTGACGGGCTCGAAGGCCGCGAGCGAGCGGTCTTGGTATTCGCGGCTCTGTGCCATGATCTTGGCAAGCCGCCCTCAACGGCGGTCCTTGATGGCCATATCCGATCCTATGGCCATGCCGAGCGTGTCGACATTGTCACGGCCTTCCTCGATAAAGTTGGCGTCCCGACTGAGCTCGCGACACGAATCGCCGGGCTTGTTCGGTATCATCTGTCGCATCTGCAGTTTGCCGGCTCTCCCCGACATGTCCGGCGCTTATCACGAAGCCTGGAAGAAGCTGGTGAAACACTCCGCATGTTGGCGCGGGTCGTGGAAGCCGATGCAAGCGGGCGGCCGCCGCTTGCGCGCGGACTTCCGGAGGAGATGCATCAGATGCTCGTCACGGCGGAGGGGTTACAGTTGGCCGAGCAGGGACCGCGGCCAATTCTACTGGGGCGTCATTTACTCTCGCTTGGCATCCAGCCGGGGCCTCGAATGGGACAGATTCTCAAGACCGCGTTTGAGGCGCAATTAGACGGGGCCTTTTCGACGCCAGAGGAGGGGCTCCGTTGGCTTACCGAAGCGGCGGTCATCGATCCGCGCTGACGATTCACCTAGTCATTCTGAGCCAGCACAACAGGACTCAGCATGACAAACGAAGGACTCAGCATGATAAGCGAATGGTTCAGCATGACAGGCGAAGGATTTAGGATGGCAAACAACTGCTTGCCATATTTAAACCTAATTATTAGTACTATTGTGCAATAGTGAACAGACGGAAGCTTCGGTAAGAGGTACAGTATGAAGATGTGCTTAGAGCATTGATGTTGTTCTGCCATTCTTGAAGGAGCCTCCTATGCCTAAATGCAATAAATGCTCAAAACCGATGCCAGGCAATAACGACAGTAACACCCCATGGCTCTGTCGTGTCTGTAAAGAAAAAGTGACCGCCGAAAAGCATTCTCCTATGCCGGTATAGTCAGGTGTAGTCTTACCGCCCCTCTGCTTCCCAATTCCATTGAGTTAAACCGCAGCTCAGTCTTGCCCGCATGTCAATAAAAAGATAGCAACAACTAGGGGACGTACACCTGTATGGGTACAGGACCCTTCTCTTTGGTGTAGGTGAGCAATAGTGAACAGACTGGGCATGTTCGCTGGCGTATAACAGGCGAGTCTATGACAGCGTCATTTCTGGCAAGTGCCAACAATCAGGAGGATCTATGAATAAGCAAGCGGGCGCGATCGTGTTTTCGATACTCTTTGCAGTGGGCACAGCGGGAGCTTCATACGCGGCTAGTGGCCCCGAAGCACAGGGACCAAATTTCAAAAAAGGGTTGGAAGGGGCAAACAATATCCCCACGGGCGCACTTCTCCCTCGTATGGTGACAGGTGAAGTGCAAAAGATAGAGGGGAACTACTACACGGTGAAAGATCTATCGGGCAAGGTCGTCAACTTTCAGATCGATCAAAGCCGGACGATGATGCATACCCACCCGATCGTGGGTGATCGGATCATGGCTGAGGTGGAGCCTCAAGGTTATGCCTTCTCGATCAACGCTGCTCCATTGCCTGAACCCGTAGCTTCCAAGAAGTAGAATGGTGCCACGGCGCCAAGCCAATTAATTCACGCTCTCTTCATCATTCCCCGGGCGTTGTCGCCCGGGGAATCGATGCATATAACCGAACATTTGCTTTTACGGTCTAGTCTCAAAGCAATCCTTCGCTGGTAGAACTGCCTGCTGACTTCTGGCTGTCTCAGAGTACAGCTCAATCTGGGCTTGTACCGTTCTGCACCCAAGTGGAAACAGGAATTTGAAGAGTGTGGAACTCACCCTACGGGAGTGGACTTCGCCGTCAAGAAATGTGATGGTACTCTAGCTCACAGACTGGTCTACAGCGAGGTGGCGCATGCTTTGGGGAGGACAGCGGGAAAGCGAGAATGTCGAGGATCGGCGCGGAATGGGACCGGCGCGTGGCGGTCTTGCTATCGGCGGGGGCGGGCTCCTGCTCGTGCTGCTGGTGAGTGTCATTACCGGTACCAACCCGCTCACGCTGCTGAATATGATCGAGACAGGTCAGGAGATGACCTCGTCGCCGCCAGCGGGGCACGCGCCGGCGCCCTCAGCTCCGCCGACCGATAAGCTGGGGAAATTTGCAGCGGTCGTGTTGGCGGATACCGAAGATACTTGGAAGGCGTTGCTCCCGAGAATGGGTCATGCCTACGAGGAACCCCGGCTAGTCCTCTTCACGGGCGCCGTTCGCTCCGCCTGCGGCCTTTCCTCATCGGCTGTGGGGCCATTCTATTGCCAGCGGGATCGTAAGGTGTATCTGGACCTCTCATTTTTTACTGATCTCGCCAATCGATTCGGCGCCCCGGGGGAATTTGCCCAGGCCTATGTTATCGCCCACGAGGTCGGACATCATGTTCAGAACCTGCTTGGAATCTTCGATCGCGTTAACCGCTTGCAGAGGCAGACGTCGACCAACGGTGTGCGGGCACTCTCCGTGCGACTGGAGTTACAAGCCGACTGTCTCGCGGGCGTGTGGGGGTACCATGCCCAGCACGACCGAAATCTCATCGAGCAGGGGGATTTTGAGAAAGGATTGCGCGCTGCTTCCGCCATTGGGGACGATCGGCTACAGCGTATGTCGCAAGGGCACGTGCAGCCCGAGAGTTGGACTCACGGCTCATCGGACCAGCGCGTGACATGGCTGCGTCGCGGCCTGGAAACCGGAGACCCTGTCGCCTGTGATACCTTTGGAGGCGCGACGTCCGCAGCTCAGTAAGTTACCTGCCGACCTTACCCGTGACACCCTGAACCTCTTCGGCTGTCATGCTGAGCGAAGCGAAGAATGTAGGCCCTTGACTTCG
This sequence comes from Nitrospirales bacterium, assembly GCA_036505795.1. Lineage (GTDB taxonomy): Bacteria > Nitrospirota > Nitrospiria > Nitrospirales > NS-4 > NS-11. The sequence goes on along the minus strand of DASXSU010000070.1, from coordinate 18,515 downwards.
TCCTCGCTGTCGCTTTTAACCCCGACCTTGTCACCCTTAACCCCATCTTGTCACCCTGAACGAAGTGAAGGGTCTAATCGTCTATGCCGGCCGAACCTCCGCGAGGTGTCTCCTGGGACCAAACGAGTACGTTCTTGGAAACACTCTAGTAGGAGCGTTGATCTGAGGAGCGACATTTGATTGCTGAAGTAGTTTCTTTAGAAGCAGTAGGAGAGCGCTTTGGAACAAGCACACCAAGGCGCCAATTTCTATTTGAACGGTTTCAGATGGTCTTCCGCCTCCTTCATAAAACGGGTAAAGTAAAACATGTTTACCTATTCGGCAGCTTTGTAGGAGCGATCCCGTCGCCCAACGATGTGGACCTCTTTGTCATTATGACGGCTGACTTTACTATAAGGGGACTAAGAGAGGAGGCAGTGAGCGTTTTTACTCACAACGACTGTCGAATACGATATAATGCCGATGTCTTTTGGGTGATTGAAGGCATCGGTGAGGAACAGATCAAGGCTGCCTTGAATGTGTTTTCACGCAATCGCATGCAGGAATTACAAGCGCTTCTAGAGGTAACGCGGTGATCCAGAATGTCGAACAGTTGCATCAGGCAGAGGCCGACATTCAGAAACTTTGGAGTTTCTTGGAAAACGCACGGCAGACCCACGCGCCTGCCGAATATGAGCAACTGTCCAAGCCTTATTTGCTTCAGATTCAGGACCGTCAGCAAGAAATCCTGGACTACCTAACGACCAAACCGGAAACTCTGCGCGCTTAAACCTACCCTCAGTAGATCCTTCGTCGAACCTCAGGATGACAGTAGGAGAACGTTCGGGATGACAGCGAAGGGCTCAAAAATGACCGCCGAAGCGCTCAGGGATGATGTCGGAAAGGAGGTAGTCTCTTTTTGAGAACGGATAAGTCCATAGTGGTATTGCATGAGCCCAAATGGCGGCGCTATGAAGAGATTTTAGGCTTATACTGGACGAGCGCGGGACACTATGGCACACCGCATTTTGATCGTCGATGACGAAGAAGCCTCCCGCAACGGCCTTCGCTCATTATTGGCAAGTGCCGGATATGAGGTGGAAGACGCCGCGGACGGCTCCAAAGCGCTCGAGAAGGCGCGAGCGTTCAGGCCGGCCGTGGTGATCACCGACATTGTCATGCCGGGACAGGATGGACTCGCGCTGTTGAAGGCTCTCCAGGAGGAGTTCCCGTTCGTGTCGGTGATTCTATTGACGGGGCAGGGCTCGATCGAGTCAGCAGTCGCGGCGATGAAACAAGGCGCCTACGACTACCTCACTAAGCCCGTAGATATTCCACGCTTGAAAGTGCTGGTCCGAAAGGCGCTCGAAAAAGCCGAGACGCTTCTCGAGCTGAGTCTCCTCAGACAACGGCTCAAGACCGTCTGGGGCATGGGCAGGCTGATCGGCAAGAGTGCCGCGATCCAGGAAGTGTATCGCCTCATTGAATTGGCGGCTCCGACATCCGCTGCAGTGTTAATTCTGGGGGAGAGCGGGACGGGAAAGGAGTTGGTGGCCCGTCGTCTGCACGAACTCTCGTCCCGCCGGTCGGGTCCTTTCATCGCAGTCAATTGCTCGGCGATCCCTGAAACCCTCCTGGAGAGCGAGATTTTCGGTCATGAAAAGGGCGCCTTCACCGGGGCGCTCGAAAAGAGGATCGGCTGTTTCGAGCTCGCCCACGAGGGTACGATCTTTTTGGATGAAGTGGCCGAGATGAGCCCGGCCACCCAGGCGAAGTTTTTGCGGATCCTGCAGGACGGGATGGTGCGTCGCATCGGGGCGAAAACGGAAGTCAGAGTGGACGCCCGCGTGATCGCCGCGACGAACAAGGCGCCGGACCGGGCCATCAAGGAAGGCCATCTGCGCGAAGACCTGTACTACCGGCTCAATGTCTTCTGCGTGTCGCTGCCGCCGCTTCGGCAACGGAAGGAGGATATTCCTCTGCTCATCGAGGCCTTCCTCGAGGAATTCAATGCGAAATACGACAAGCACATCAAAGGCGCCGACGATGCTACTTTAAAACTCTTGATGGCTCATTCGTGGCCCGGCAATGTAAGGGAACTGCGAAATGTCATTGAGCGGGCGGCCATTACATGCGAGGAACGGTTGATCGCCCTCGATCATCTTCCCTCGGACCTTCGATACAACACATCGGCGCAGTCCGGGACAGAATGCGGTTTTCCTGTCGGCACGACCATCGAGCAGGCGGAGCAAAGCTTGATTCTCTCCACGCTTGCCGCCTTGAAGAACAACAAGACCAGGACGGCGGACGTCCTGGGGATTAGCCTTAAGACGCTTCATAACAAACTGGAGCGTTTCCGTCGCTAATATGCGATTTGGGTTGAAAGTCAAAGAGGCCTTCGCCGTCAGCCTCGTCACATTGCTTGCGGTCACGGCCGTGACCTTGCTTCATCTCTCCGAGCTCTCACGGGTCGAGTTGCAAGAGGTCATTCGACAGGACGAGCTCATTGCAAGGCAAATTTACGCCCAAAGCAACCGGGCGCTTGCCCGCGGGCCCCGCAGGCCCCCGTTGAAAGCGCTGCGCCGGGATCAAGAATTGCGAACCCTGATCGAGGCGAGCGTGACCTACTCGCCGCATCTGCTCTATGCCGTCGTCGTAGACCGCGGAGGCAAGGTAGTCCTCCACAGCGATCAATCCCGGGAAGGCGAGCAAGCGGCCGACCGTCCGGCGCTTCAGGAATTATTGGAGCGCAATGTCCTCAACCGCTTTCTGATGCTCTACACGGGACCGAAGATCTATGAGGTGGTCATGCCGTTGACGCTCGATGGCGTGGCCTTCGGCAGCATCAAGCTAGGCGTCGCGTCCCGGCTGCTTCGCAAGGAGTTGGACAGCTCCGCGAAAAAGAGCCTGGTGCTGGGCGGCGTGTTTCTACCGATCGCATGGTTTGTCGCTCTCGGTTTTGCCAACTTGGCCCGGCGGCCGATCCGCCAGTTGGTTCAGGAGATCGACCGGCTCCGGCGCGGAGACTTCAGCAGTCTCACGGGCGCCGCTGCGCAGATGGATGACGAATATAAGGAGCTCGCTTCTCACCTCCAACTACTTGGACAGGAGCTGCAATCGGGCCGCCTGAAGACCCTGGGAGGCACAGGGCACCTCAAGACGGTCCAGTCGTTGATCCACTATTCAGCGAAGCTCGCGGCGTTGGGGCAGCTCACCTCCGGCATCGCGCACGAGGTGAAAAATCCGCTGAACGCCATGATGATCCATTTGGAGCTGTTAAAGGAAAAGTTGGAGATGCCGCTCGAGGCCGGTCAGTTCCCGGCGCGACAAAACCTCGCGGTCATCGAAAGCGAGATCAAACGGCTTGATAGAGTCGTGCAAGGCTTTCTGAAATTTATCCGTCCTCAGGAACTGGCGCTGAAGCCGGTGGATCTGAATGCGCTTCTCAACCGCACTGTCGCGCCCTTGGCAATCCAATGGCAGCCCCAGAGTGTGCGCTTCCTCTGCGAGCTGGATGACACGCTTCCCATGATAACCGCGGACGAGGATCTGCTGCACCAGGCTTTCCTGAACATCCTGTTGAACGCGTGCCAGGCCATGCCGGATGGAGGCCGCGTAACTGTGCGGACCGAACGCCTGGAAGATGATTCGGTCAAAGTCAGCATACGGGATGAAGGGATCGGCATTCCGCCTGAAGAGAAAGACAAGATTTTTAAGCTCTACTACACAACGAAGGCCGATGGGAATGGAATCGGGCTGTCGATGGTTTACCGCATTATTCAACTCCATGATGGGGAGATTATGGTGCAGTCCGAGGTAGGCCAGGGTTCCACCATGGTGGTGCGACTGCCATGAGCCGGTTCCTCGTTCTGGGTTTTCTCATTATGGTCGAAGCCCTGGTCTTTGGCTGTACGGCCTCGAAGACGTCCCCGCCGAAACCTTCCCCGGTGTTGTTGCCCGACTCAAAGGCGGAAGGAAGCCGGATGGCACAGGAAGCCAGTTCACGAATCGCGCGCGCCGAACAAATTGCAAATCAGGTGGATCAAAAGAAATTGACGAAAGAGCAGGAAGAGACCTACCTCTCGATCAAGAGCTTTGTCGTGAAAGCTAAGAAAGCTGTGCAGGCCAAGGATTTCGCCCGGGCGTCCACACTGGCAAACAAGGCTATCATCCTCGCCGAGGAACTCGCGAAGAACTGAGCATGTAACTCTTACATTCCGGAGCATGTAAAAAGTACAGGCTCCCTGCCATCTTCAGTGCCTCTGCTCCCTCCGCACGCAGCACAACCGTTTACAAATCAGAGCTTTCGTACGCAAGCGGGTCCTGGACCAAATCTGGTCCGTCGCTTGCGTTGTATCAATTGTGGACATGGAGCCGCCCAAAAAAAAGATTCTGATCGTCGAAAACGATTTCCACAGCTGCATCGGCTTGCGGGATTCGCTGACCAAGGAAGGCTATCAGGTTGTGACCGCCTCCAACAGCTTCGAGGCGATTATGAAAATGAAAGAGGATGTGAACATCGGGATTTTCGACCTCGACCTGCCTGCCATCCTGGGTTTTACGATCAGCGGCTGGGAACTTGTCGGCATCTTCCGGGCCTGGCACCCCAATGGCTCGATCATTGTTGTGAGCGCTCAGGAGGAGTACGACGCCGCGACGGCGAGGCGCTGGCGCATCGCGGACTGTCTGGTCAAACCCATTACAGCCTCGCGGATCAAAACCCTCGTCAAGGCGATTGAGACTGAAAGAAAGCTAAGTGTGGTGTCGTTGGATGGTGCAGTGCAGTGAGAGATAGGAGCGCTGGCGGTACGGAGCCCCGAAAGACAGCGCCGTTGCCTGGAGATGCACTATGAACGCGACCACGCTCGAAGTGCTGCCTGATCACGCGCTTGCCATGTTACCAAGGTACGATCATCTTTCCGGCGTAGCGTGCCAGGAGATTGCTGCGAGGCGGGTGGCTCCCGGCGTGCTGTTCCTGACCTCTTCCCTACAGCTCATCTATAAGGACCAACATGCCGGTCACCTGTGCACCGTTATCAACCACGCCCAGGGGGTGAAAACAGCAAGCGGCCTGTTGCCGCCCGCTGTTTTGGATGTCTGTGGCAGGGTGGCGCAGTTGATGAAGACGGCCAAAACGTACGTGCGCGCTCAGGACGTGCAGGTGAGACAGCTTGTCCCCCATCCCGATACTCCGGTGTTAATCTGGGGTATCGGTTTACCTGATCCCAACCATCCAGATGAGGGCCGCATCTTAGTGTTGATGGAGGAGAGCCAGCGGCGTCCTACGGCGCTACTTCGAGCCGCGCAGCGGCGTTTCATGTTCACCGACCGTGACACTGAAGTACTGCAGCACCTCTTGAAGGGCTGGACGAATAAACAAATCGCCAACGCCATGAACATCGGCGAGCAGGCGGTTAAGGAGCACATCCGAAAGCTTATGATGAAAACGGGCTCGCGCACCCGAGCAGCGCTTGTGGTTGCCGTGATAACTGTACAGAGTCATTCTACGGCGCCAGAGCTCCTCTGAAAATGCTTTTCGCAGCCTCCGGCCGTTGAATCGTAGACCCTCTCCCCCCTTTTGTAGCATTCATCGTATCTGGACGCCCCTATTCGTCCCTATGTATTATCCATCGAGGAAGAGTGGAGCGTCCTAACGCCACAATTTACCCGCCTACTTCAGGAGGTGACCATGACAGTCAATACCCGCCCAGGCATTGCGATGGTGGCTCTTCTCTTATGTCTCGGAACACCGGAAATGATGCGGGCCGCGGACTCTGGTTCAAGGGCTGGCTCAGTTTCGTCAGGCCAGGAATCCTCGCCCGCGAGCATCAAGGGACAGGTGCTGCGGATAGATCCCGATACGCTGGTGCTCGGGACGGACGGTGGCGGACAAGTCCGGCTGAAGCTGGATAAGGACACAAAATTTGAACGCGCGCTGAAAGTGGGAGACAAGGTTGAAGCAGAGCTTGGCCCTGAGCGGCAGGCCGTCAAAGTGAAGTTATCTGAGGGCGCATCAGCTCCAAGTGAAGAGCCGAAGGGCAGTGACAGAAAGTGATTAGAAAACTCAAATCCGGCCAGTATCGCCTGTACTCGCGAAAGAAAAACCCGAAGACCGGCAGGCGCCGGAATCTCGGCACGTTTGCGACGCTCGAGGCAGCAACAAAGCACGAACGTGCCGTGCAGTTTTTCAAACGGCGGCACTAGGGCATCGAAGGGCTGACGCTTTCAATACTTCCTACCTTGATCCCGCACGTCCGCTGCAACGCGGCGGGATTGTTTACCGCATGACTGTTCGCCGCAACCGCGGCCATATATGTCTAGAGGTCGGACCACTCTTCACGGGAGTGACGGCGAGCGATAATCACGAACTTGACACATGTCTGTTAAGTACCTAAGATCGTATAAGTAGATATTATGATGAGGCACAGCGGCCCGGCCACGGGGTGAGAGCTGCCAGGAGATACAGATGCGGCCCGGTTCAACGGATAAACTCATAATCGGTCCCATGCTGTATACAATAAATGAAAAGCATTTTGCTGAAGGAGACGCGGCATTTCTAAAAAGAGCGGTACTTGTCACCGCCGCCACGGTTGGAGACTTTTGTCTTCACTTTACGAGCGGTGAGCTGCCGCACGGCAAGCGGCAAAAGGAGGTCATGATAGAAGCAATGGTGAAAACCATCTTCAGCCAACTCGAAGCAAATAAAACCGAAGAATTCTCTCTGTTTCTTGATCCCAGACCGATCGCGACCATCCAGAGGCAAGGAGTGACTGCGAAGTTTAACCACCCGAGTGATACGGCTTCCTGGGTGCTCAATGTCACTGAAGGAGAATTTAAAAAACTGCAACAGGCATGGAGGGCATCTGGATTGCCGATCGATCTCTTCAAAAGCTTTTGTCATGCGATCGTGAGGGGCAAGCTCGCGTGATTGGGGCCTCTAGGCATAGCCGAATCAAGCCAAGTCGTTGATAACTCTTCGTATATAGCAATAAATATTTTTCACACCGCATGAATAATACTAGGTATAATACTGCATAGCTGGTTAGTGCCTGTAATCAGGAGGATGCATGAACAACCAAGTCGCGGCAGTTTTGATCTCGATACTATTCGCGGTGGGCGCAGCAGGGGTTTCATACGCCGCTGACTCAAGCAGAACTGACGCAGGCGAACTGCAGAGTTCGAATCCCCATCAAATGAAAGAAGGCGCAGACGTTGCCCTTGTCACGAGCACAATTCCGGCAGGTCTTCTACGAAATCAGTTGCTCATGATCGACGGGGAAATCGATGAAGCGAAAGATCTAACGGACCAGGATGTCCGCTTTCAGCACAATGAACGAACTCTCATGAACACCCACCCGGTGTTGGCGATAAGATCAGCAACAACTGGCAGTCTCAGTGCGATATCTAATCGATCGATCTCGCCAGTGCTTCGACTGAAGCGAAACTCCCGTGAAGAATAACCGGTGCCCTTCCATCAAGCCTAACAGCCGCTGAACCTTCGTCCCGACATTAAGGCAGTCTCCGAGGTATTTCAACCCTGCTTTTCCTTATTGTGCGGAAAAGACCAGCGTTTCATTGCCGTTGAGGCCGTCTTCTTCCGAATCGATCCAGAGTCGCCGGGGCAGACCCTCGCTATCGATATCAGTTCCATAGTACAGGGGAGCCGCGATGATCACGTAAAGCAGCGGGCCCAAACTGCCATCCACCTCGACACTCATTTGACCCGGAGCTAAAGCAACAGTAGAAAGAGCCGACCGTTGAAGCGTCCCCACAACTCGGTGATACGTGATGTGCGTGACACGGTAACCCCCGGCATCGGCGTACCCGATCAGCAACATTCCATTCGATTGGGGGTTGGCATCTTCGGTCAATTCCGATCGAAATGCATCCTGGTCCGGGCGTTGCTCGCACGCGAGGACGGGAGAGAGCGAAACGGTCGCTACTAATGCGAGAATTGTGATGAGGATTGGGTAGAAGGTTTTGAGAGTCATTTGGCGACCTCGCAACTATCTCTAGTGATATGCAAGTAAGATGCCAGGCTGGCCAGGGGCTATCCCATTGAATCTCAACGTGGTCGGATTGGGTGAAAAGTCGCCGGAGACCAGACTTAGGAAGCTAATGCGAGCTTTTGATGATATTAGGACAGTTATGTAGGGTCAACATGGGCAGGGAATTGATCTCATACGGGAGCATTTCCGTATCCTATGAGATTCTTTTGTATCGCAAAGCATGGTCTAAAGTGCTCACATTATTCGCGACTGACGATCTGTCACTGAGCGACAAAGCGTTTGGCCTAAGCTCCGTCGTGAACGCCTAGAAAGAGCCGCCCAGTACCTTCGTGTAAGCTAAACTTTGATCTGGGTATAAATCCTGATAATATTATCCCTAGCGATTTTCTGTTCGGAGGAGGAAAGGCTGTGCCGGCAAGTGTGGAAAAACGGATCTATGACTTCCTGCGGCTAAACAAGGCGAAAGAGTTTTGTGACAATTGTATCGCCAGCCGGGTAAGCAGGCCAGACGGTGAAAATGTGAATCCTTCCCAGGTGAGAAATGCGACTTCCGCCTTTGAGGTAACCAAGGAATTTACACGTTCGCAAGGTACCTGCCCGATCTGCCAAGAAAATAAAAAGGTCATCCGAGCGCTCTGAGCCGGTTACACGCTATCGTTGTGTGGAATAACAGTAACGAGCCTCCTCATTGCTTTACAGATTGCCGTCCCCTAATGTTCTTGCGTCCATAATGTTCCGGCATCCTTACATGGAGGAGCTCCGGCGCGGCATGATGACCGAACTCACGGTGCCTTAAATAAAGACGGCTGCGCAGCTGCGGCTGATTCTGAAAACCGCACTTCATCTGCGAATGCGGATACGCGGGCACGGCAGTCGCTTCGCGACATGCCATCCGTTTTGCTTCCACTTAAGCTTCGCGATCGCAATAGACTCGGGTCCTACGTCCTTCTTCGTTTTCTGATCGCAGGGATTCTCCGAGTCGTACGAGATCTCGAGGCCTTCTTCGATTCGGGATGGCTGCGAGCTGTTGCCGCCATCCGCAGGCACCGGAACGGGATCGGTCCGGCGCTCGGCGTACTTGACGACAACCCACCAGCCGCGTCGTTTTTTCGGCAGCGGGACAGTGGCAGGTCTGATCAGCACCATCTCGCGACCGTAGCAGTCGAGCGCCATGCCAGGCGTCACCGTGATATCGCTGTTGCTTGCCGACACCTGCAACCCGGAGACAGTGCCCCAGCCGAACAGGTGAAGATTAAGCAGTCGTTGCTTCTCGCGGAAGTAGTGCTGCTCATCTGACAGGTCCTTCTCTGCGAGTATCTTGCCATGGAAATAGTGGTTACGCTTGATGAACGGAACATAGACGGCCTTGTTGGGCACTGCGCTACCTTTCATGTAATTCTCCCTGTGCCAGCGGCGTACTGCTGAGGCCTAGGCTGCGTCGTACTGTCTCATTTTGCAAGAAGGTATATGCTGACGAAAGAATAAAACCGCATGGAGGTGATGCATGAGACCACCAGAGGCGTTTGGAGTCGCAATCCGTGTTTTCGGGGTGGCAATAACTCTCTACTCTCTCTGGTTGTTGCTATCGACGATCGCCCTCCTGTTCGCAGGGCTTGGCGAAGGCACGGTTGGGTTTTTCATCATACAGATTATCGCCCTTGTCGTGGGAATCTATTTCTTGAGAGGCGCGCCGATCGTGTTGCGCTTCAGCTATCCTCATGACAAGGCATGAGCAAAGCTAAAGAAAAGATTCATTGAGTGACGAGGAAATGCTAGACCCTTCGCGGAGTTTATCCTGAGCCTCGAAGTGAGATCTTTCACGGAGTTTACCCTGAGCAGGCAGTCTAGATGCTTCGCTTCGCTCAGCATGACAAGCGAAGGGTTCAGGATGACAGCGAAGACATCCTCGTTGGTAAAGCAGGCTTATACCTCCGGAGCGTTGACGCGATGTCGAGGATAAGTTACCCGTAAGACCGTTATCATGGCGCAGAATCCTTACCGATTCCGACGATCTCCGGCCCTCCAGAGGGGAGGCGAATCACTTTCGCCGATGCCCTGTCGTATTGTATCCAACGAAGAATTCCAGCCTCTCGCCCAGACGTCACAGCAGGCGCTTGTCGAAAAATTGATCAATCAGCGAAGCGAACGCCTGAGCCACATGCTCGGGATGGACCGCCGGGCTTTCCTCAAAACGAGCGGCGGGATGGCGCTTGCCCTGTTGACGATGAACTCCGTCTTCGGGAAATTCTTCGATGTCTTGGACGTTGAAGCGGTTGAGCCCGGCGCCTTTGCCGAGCGAAAGGGCGACGCGTATTTCATTCTCGATGCGCAAACCCATTATGTGAGTCGACATTATGACCCGGACGATCAGGCATCCCGCACCGGCCGCATTCCGAAGCAGATGTTTTTGAAATTGCGCAAGAAGGCCAACCAACAGGGTTGGAATCCCGAGCTGAAAAACGACAAGCTCACCATGGAAGACCTTGATTGGGAAAACTTCATCAAGGAAGTATATCTGGACAGCGAGACTGCCATTGCCGTTTTGAGCACGCCACCGGGACTGTTCGCCGAGGACGCCGTTCTCCCCCCAAGTGAAATCAGTCACATCCGGAATGAGATCAACCGCCTTACGGTCTCCAGGCGAATGCTCGCGCATGGATTCACCGCGCCGCAACTCAAAGACGCCGCAAAAGACGACCTGGCCAAGCAGGTCGAGACGCTGAAAATCGAAGCGTTGAAGCTCTATACCGGTTTCCCGGGTGACGGCTTTCAGCATGGATGGTGGATGGACGACGAAAAGATCGCCTATCCGATCCTGGAGGAATCGCGAAAACTCGGCTTGCGCCGCGTGTGTGTCCACAAGGGTCTGCCGCTTGGACCCGATGCCGACTACAATCACCCCCGGGACATGATCAAAGTCGCGAAGGATTTTCCGGACATCAATTTCATGATCTACCATGCCGGTTTAAAAAATGCAGACATGGCAGAGCACGACTTCAAGAAGACCGGCAGCATCCCATGGACCACCGAGTTCTGCCGGATGAAGCAGAACGAACCGGGGATCAAGAATATCTATATGGAGATCGGCAACTCCTTCGGACAGCTCGTCAGCACCAATCCTGAGATCTGCGCCCACTGGCTCGGACAAATTCTATTGGCATTCGATGACGACCACGTGATCTGGGGGACGGACTCCATCTGGTACGGCTCGCCCCAGTGGCAGATCGAAGCGTTTCGCCGTTTTCAGATCCCCGATCAGCTCATTGAGAAGCACGGGTATCCGAGGTTGACCCGGCAGGTTAAGGAGAAGATCTTTGGATTGAACGGCGCGAAGGTGTACGGAGTAGATGTGAAGGCCAGACTGAACGAATTCCCCAAGGACTACATCAGTAAAATAAAAGTGGCTTATCTAGACCAAGGGGCGACACCGAGCCATCGGTATTACGGCTGGGCTGCGCAATAACAACCCCTGTTCAGTTCTTTCCTTTCGGGCCCCCGGGTAGCGTCAGGTCAAATCGAGCAAGCCGGGCATCGCGCTCGTAGTCGTCGCCGGGTTGGTCCATCGTGACAAGAACCCTGTTGCGTTCGGTCGGGGGAATATCGTTGAAAATCGGGTCACTGTCCTGAAAGCGATCGCCGACGAAGTACATCTGTGTAACAAACTCGCCGTACTCAGGGTGGGATACCTTGAAATGGATATGCGACGGTCTCATCATTCCCGGTCGCATGGGATAGGCGCCGGGCTTGATGGTTTTGAAGACATAACGCCCATCTTTGTCCGTGATGTACCTGCCGTAGTATTGGAATTGCGGATCAAGAGCCGCCGGATTCTGCGTGTCTCGGGGATGCCGATAGCGACCGCTGTCCGAGGCCTGCCAGATTTCTGCGACGGCGCCCTCAATTGGCCGGCAGCGGGAATCGCGGATTTGCCCCATCACATATAGGACCTGCCCCGAGGCTTTACCTTGTTGGCCCTTCACCTGCGTTAGATCGTTGTCCTTGTCCAATTGCGCCTCAAGTTGAGCCTTCGGCGGGTAGTAAGGGCCTGCCGTCTGCGCAGGCGTTACAGGGCAGCCCTCTGCCGTTTGTCCGGTGGCTCTCAGCATGTCTTCGGCATAGCCGCTCATTGTCATCCCGACGAGAATGAGACACATCGCACCGACAGGTGTTGCATGACGCATGTGGTTCTTCCTTGGCTTTGACATTATGAGGAGTTATAGGGGGAATGTCGTGGATTTCAAGCGCCGCTGACAATTCCTCAAAAGAAGAGAGATTAGATGCACGATGCACGACGCGCTTGGCGCCAACGTTGGGCTGGGATATCTTATTCCTGTGTGTGGGGAAGGCCGCTGACGTACCGGCGGTCCGAGTCCCACCGCTGTTGGAGCCGGTGATAGAGCTCATCGAGTTTTGTCTGCTGCGCTGGACTGAGCTTGGCCTTCAGTGCGGTCGTCGTTCTGGTGACCGTCTCTTCAACGTGGGGCTGTTGCGCCATTCGCAACTGAAGCAGCTCGGTCTCAGCATGGGACAAAATCGGCTCGATCGCCAGCTGCTGTTCAACCGACAGCCCGAGCTCGCGGGTAAGGTGGTTTCTCGCGCGCTGCTTGAGTCCGGCCAGGCCTTGTTCCCATTTCTGCTGCTGCTTGTAATTATCATAGGCGGTGGTTGCGATGTTGCCGACCAGCAAACCACACACAAACACGACGGCGATCCCGCTCCACACGCGCCAATGCTTGACCGATGCCAGCGTCTGCCCGTCACTCATCAGTTGACTCATAGCAGGGTCGGGTCCATGTTCGCCTCGCTAAAGAAACCCGTGAAGATCGTATCGGGCCGCTCGGCATTCCAGGTCAGGACTGATCCAACAAATACCATCGAGACGAAGGCGACGACCGTGGCGGCACGCCATACAAGCCGAGGAATTTCGATCGCGGCTCTCGTGCTGCCGGCATGCAGGCGAATGTCGCGCATGACGGAATACACCCACGCCGTTGGAAACGGCGGCGCCTCCTGTACCTGATGCGCCCGCGCCAGGGCCTGCTCTAGCTTTTCGATCTGTGCTTTGGATCGGTTCATCTAGACTCCTTCAATTCTCCTTCGAGGATCTTGCGCAATTGTTGACGAGCGCGATGCGCTCTTACCTTCACATTGATGGAAGTCCAGCCGAGGAGTTTAGCGGCCTCCTGGACCGAATGACCTTCCAGATGGACGAGGGTCACGACCATACGATTTTCGGGGGAAAGCTGTGCCAACGCCGTATGTAATAACTCTGACGTCTCCCGCTGGCGAACGAGATCATCGAACCGCTCGCCCGATTCCGCTGCCAGGAGCCGGTCGGCCCACGCTTGCTGTTCCTCCCCCAGGCCGCCCAGGGGCACTTCCTTGCGGGCCGCCGCAGTGCGCCAGGCATCGTAGCAACTGCGCAGTGCGATCCTGGCCAACCAATGCTCGAACGGCACCCGAAACGAAAAGGTGCGCAAGGAGGTATAGGCCCGGACAAAGGCATCATGCGCCACCTCCTCGACCATGTCGCGCCGAACATGGCCCGCCACGATGCGACTGACGTGCGACTGGTAGCGCCTGATCAGTTCCACAAAGAGATCCACCTCTCCAGCCAGGACCCGGCGAATGACCTCTTCATCCGGCGGTCCCTGTGTCTCCGCCTCAGTCAAAAGGGTTCCCAATGCCTAAGTCGCAAGGCGGGCGCAGAAGGTTACAGCCTTTCTGTAACCTCACCGGCTCTTGCTCCGACTTATACTCATGGAGAGGTGTGCTTTCACGGCTCCGATGCTTGCAAACGTGGATTGTAGCACGCAATTTCATCGCCGGCTTGCAGAGTGTGACGCCACGTTCTGATAGATGTTAAAGCTTTATGATTGAGGCTAAGAAAGATCCCATGCATGAGTCAACACGTTTTCCTGTCCTGCTCAAGCGCTGGGGTATTGCCCTGCTGGCGGCCTGTCTCCTCGCGATTGGGGCATACGTCGTATTGACGAAGTCAGGTGCAGCTCAATCGCGTGTTGCCAAGCCGTCATCAGCCACCGCCGTTCGTGCGGCGCCGGTCGTGGCAGTGGCCGCAAGAACAGGCGACATCGAGATCTATCTCACCGGGCTTGGGTCCGTGACACCACTGAATACGGTGACCGTGAAAAGCCGCGTCGACGGCCAATTGATGAAGGTCCTGTTTCGCGAAGGGCAAATCGTGCATGCCGGAGAACTCCTGGCCGAAATCGACCCGCGGCCGTTCCAGGTGCAAATGACGCAAATGCAAGGACAGATGGCCCGCGACCTAGCCCAGCTGCAAAATGCCCGAATTGACCTGGAGCGCTACAAGGAGTTGTACAAGCAGGAAATGATCGCCAAGCAGCAGCTGGATACCCAGGAGTCTTTGGTGCGTCAAGCCGAAGGGGTCCTTAAAACCGATCAAGGACTGATCGATAATGCCAAGCTGCAGCTGACCTACTCCCGGATTACGTCCCCCATCACGGGTCGAATTGGCCTGCGCCTGGTGGATGCGGGCAACATTGTGCATGCCACGGATGCCAATGGATTGCTGGTGATCACGCAGCTTCAGCCGATTGCCGTTGTCTTTACCATCGCGGAGGATAGTCTTCCATCCGTGCTTGAAAAGCTCAAGACGGGGGAGCGGTTGCCGGTCGAAGCATTTGATCGAGAGCAAAAGCGAAAACTGGCGACGGGATCGTTGCTAACCGTTGATAACCAGATCGATCCGAATACCGGTACGGTACGGCTTAAGGCGATCTTTCCCAACGATGACAATGAGTTATTTCCCATGCAATTCGTCAATGCCCGCTTGCTTCTCGACACCAAGAGAGGAGCGACCCTCGTTCCAACGGTCGCCGTTCAAAGAGGTTCCCAGGGCGCATTCGTGTATGTGGTGAAGCCTGATCAGACTGTCGCTGTGCGTCCCATTAGCGTCGGGGTCACTCAGGGGGATCAGGCGTCAATTGAGAAGGGCCTGTCACCGGATGAGCTTGTCGTGGTCGATGGGACGGAAAAGCTGAAAGAGGGAAGCAAGGTGGAGGTCCGCAGTCCAAGCGGCCCGCCACCGAAAGCGACACGGTCGTGAACCCGTCCCGTCTGTTCATTCTCCGGCCGGTCGCGACGGTCTTGCTGATGGCGGCTGTTCTGCTCGCCGGCGCCATCGCGTATATTCAGTTGCCGGTATCCGCCCTCCCTCAAGTAGATTATCCGACCATCCAGATCCTCACGTTCTATCCGGGTGCGAGCCCTGACGTGATGGCGTCATCCGTCACATCCCCGTTGGAGCGTCAGTTCGGGCAGATGCCGGGTCTGAAACAGATGACGTCGACGAGTTCCGGGGGCAGCTCGGTCATCACGCTGCAGTTTAGTTTGGACCTGAGCCTGGATGTGGCCGAGCAGGAAGTGCAGGCTGCGATCAACGCGGCGACCACTTTCCTGCCGAAGGATCTTCCGAACCCGCCGGTCTATAGCAAGGTCAACCCGGCGGATGCTCCGATTCTGACACTGGCGTTGACATCCGATACCTTGCCTCTGCCACAAGTAGAAGACCTGGCCGACACCCGGTTTGCTCAGAAGATTTCTCAGCTGTCGGGGGTCGGGCTTGTCAGCATCAGCGGTGGGCAGCGGCCGGCCGTTCGGGTTCAGGCCAACCCGACGGCGCTGTCTTCCTATGGACTCACCCTTGAAGACCTGCGGATCGTGATTGCGGCCGCTAATGTCAATCAAGCCAAGGGGGCCTTCGACGGCCCGCGGCAGGCCTCAATTATCGGCGCCAACGATCAGCTTCTTTCTAGCAAGGACTATCGTCCGTTGGTCGTCAGCTACCGCAACGGGGCGCCGGTATTGCTGTCCGATGTGGCGGATGTCATCGACGATGCCGAGAATGTCAAACAAGCGGCCTGGATGAACGACGCGCCCGCAGTGATCGTCAATATCCAACGTCAGCCGGGAGCCAATGTCATCGAGGTCGCCGACCGCATCAAGAAGCTGCTGCCGCAGCTGCAAAATTCGTTGCCCTCGTCGGTGCATGTCTCTGTACTCACCGATCGCACGACAACCATTCGGGGGTCCGTCAAAGACGTGCAGTTCGAATTGATGCTGGCGGTCGCCCTGGTCGTGATGGTGATCTTTCTGTTTCTTCGTACCGTGTCAGCGACAGTTATTCCCGCCGCCGCCGTCCCCCTGTCTCTGGTGGGCACCTTCGGCGCCATGTATCTGTTGGGCTTCAGCCTGAACAATCTGACGTTGATGGCGCTCACGATTTCGACAGGATTCGTCGTGGACGACGCGATCGTCATGATTGAAAATATCGCCCGCTACATCGAAGCGGGCGACTCGCCGCTTGAGGCGGCCCTCAAAGGCTCACGGCAGATCGGCTTTACCATCTTGTCCTTGACCATCTCGCTCATCGCGGTGTTGATTCCATTGCTCTTCATGGGCGACGTGGTGGGACGATTGTTTCGTGAATTCGCGATCACCCTGGGCGTCACGATCCTGATCTCGGCTGTGGTATCGCTGACGTTGACGCCGATGATGTGTGCGAGGTTGCTGCGGCATACGCCGGAAAAACAGCAGGGAAGGTTCTACCGCGCCTCCCAGCGGCTCTTTGACCAGACCATTAAGGCCTACGGAAGAACATTGCGATGGGTCCTCGGCCATCAGAGCGCGACACTGGCGGTCGCGATCGGGACCCTGGTCTTGACGGTATTGCTCTACATCATCGTGCCAAAGGGCTTCTTTCCTGTTCAGGACACCGGGGTCATCCTGGGAATTTCGGAAGCGCCGCAATCCGTATCGTTTGCCGCGATGGCTGAACGCCAGCAGGCGCTTGCGAGGGTGATTCTGAAGGACCCCGCGGTGCAAAGCCTATCGTCGTTCATCGGGGTGGACGGCACTAATTCGACGCTCAACAGCGGGCGCATCCTGATCAACCTCAAGCCCCTGGCGCAGCGCAACGCCGGCGCGACCCAGGTCATCCGCCGTTTGCAATCGGAGCTGGCGAACGTCGACGGCATCACGTTATTTCAGCAGCCGGTGCAAGACCTCATGGTCGAGGATCGCGTGAGCCGCACGCAGTATCAGTACAGCCTCGAAGACCCGGATGTGAAGGACCTGAATACCTGGGCGCCGAAACTGGTGGAGTCGCTTCGGAGCCTCCCGGAGCTGCTCGACGTGAGCAGCGATCAACAGGACCAGGGACTGCAGTCCTTGGTCATGATCGACCGCAGCACGGCGTCGCGGCTAGGCATCACTCCGCAGATGATCGACGATACCCTGTATGACGCCTTCGGACAGCGCATTGTGTCGACGATGTTCACGCAGTTGAACCAGTATCGCGTCGTCCTGGAAGTAAAGCCGGATTTTCAGAAGGGCCCTCAGGCGCTGCAAGACATCTATATTCGCGCCGCCAATGGGGGGTCAGTTCCCCTGAGCGCATTTACGCAGACGACCGAGTCTATGGCGCCACTCATCATCAGTCATCAGGGGCAATTTCCAGCGGTGACCATCTCATTTAACTTGGCGCCCGGGGTCTCGCTCGGAGAGGCCGTGAAGGCGATCGATGCGGCGACGCAGCAGATCGGCCTCCCGCCCAGTATTCGGGGCAGTTTTCAGGGGACCGCCCAGGCATTCCAGGCGTCCTTGGCCAACGAGCCGTTGCTGATCCTGGCGGCGCTCGTGACCGTCTACATCGTGCTTGGCATCCTGTATGAGAGCTATATCCACCCGCTCACGATCCTCTCTACGCTGCCGTCGGCAGGCGTGGGGGCGATTCTTGCGCTGTTCATTTTCAGAATGGAGCTCAGCGTGATTGCGTTGATCGGCATCATTTTACTGATCGGCATTGTGAAGAAGAACGCCATCATGATGATCGACTTTGCGCTCGAGGCGGAGCGCAAGGAGGGCAAGAGCGCCGAGGAAGCTATTTATGAGGCCTCTTTACTCAGATTCCGGCCGATCATGATGACGACGATGGCGGCCCTGCTTGGCGCGCTGCCGCTTGCAGTGAGCACGGGCATGGGGGCGGAATTGCGCAGGCCTCTGGGGATTGCCATCGTCGGCGGGCTGATCCTGAGCCAGATACTGACACTGTATACGACACCGGTGGTCTACCTCGCGTTTGATCGATTGGCAAAACGCGTTGGTGAGCGCCGGGCACGGTCCACGGAATGGGGACAGGCAACTTTTCCACGCGATGAGGTTTCGCGGTGAACAGTGACCCTACCGGGAAAAGTAGCTTGTCCCCCTCGCCGGTATGAACATCTCAGAGCCTTTCATCCGGCGGCCGGTCGCCACGACGCTTCTGACGATTGCCGTGGCGCTTGTCGGTGCGGTCGCTTTCCGTTTGCTCCCGGTGGCAGCCCTGCCGACCGTGGACTTCCCGACAATCCAGGTCTCCGCCAACCTTCCCGGAGCCAGCCCCGAAACTATGGCGACTTCGGTTGCAGCCCCGCTTGAACGCCAGTTTGGGCGCATCGCCGGCGTGACCGAAATGACATCGCAGAGCTACCTCGGCTCCACAAG
>DASXSU010000069.1:0-36233 GCA_036505795.1 Nitrospirales bacterium | reverse complement strand
CAAACCAAACGAGGCAAAGCATCGACCTTCGCGAATGCCGTTTATGATCTTTTCCTCCGTCAATGAGTGCGCGAGGACATGCATGTTCAGAGCCCGGAAGATTAAATCGTACCGGTCGATCCGGCGGCCGAAAACGGCAAGATTCTGATGGGCATCGTTGCCTGCAACGCCCACAAACCGACGAGCGCGGCTCAAGCTGTCCCACCGCACCAGGTGCCAGTTCATTCGCTCCACCACCGGCAGAATGAACTCTTCCGGGTATTTCGCGGAGACCAGGAGAAACTCCAACAGCGCTCGCGGCGCGTCGATGATGTGCTCGCGCATCGCGTCAGCCATGTCGTAGATCTCCATGCCATCCGCCTGGTTGAAGTACTCGACGCTCGGCAACCCGCGTGGGTGGGCAATAATCGAGAGCCCCCCCTGCGAGCGAATGGTTTTGAAGAGCGCGTCCCAGTCCCAACCGTTGGCGGCATCCGGAACGAGCGGGCTTCGACACCCGAACGCCAAGAGTGAGCCGCAGCGCCGGGCGGCGCCTGTAGCCTGGGTGCATCCCATAGGGATTTCCACCCCTCGTATCACGAGAACAGAATTGATAAGCCCTTGGACCCCTTCGGCATAGATCCGCGGCGTGTAATGATCGGTCGTGATCAAAAAATTCAGCCGGGCGGCGCCAGCAGCGGCGATGATCTCATCGACCGTACCGCGACTATCATGAGAGATGGCCGTATGGGCGTGAAGAACGCCACGGAATTCCGTCCACCCCTCCAGCGGCGAAAGGATCAGCCGCTGGCGGCGCAGGGCTTCCAGCGCGTCGTGAACAGCCTGCAGAGAGGACCTGGGGCTATACGCAAGAGCCGGCCAGAGGGAGCTGATGCCAAGCGCCACTCCGGCTTGCAGCAGTCGGCGTCGAGTCCACACGGCGGCAGACCTTAACAGATCGTTTGATCGGCTTCAACTTTCGCCCGATGCTACAATAGAGTATGACGTTAGCCGCCGCGACCGAAATCCGAAGTTCCTTGGAAGCAACTTTCCGCAACCGGGTTGATTTTTTTTACCGAGCCCTGCACATCACCCCCCCGTATCACAGTGTAGAGAAGGCGATGCTCACTCTGCGGGAGGCTTTGGCGCGCCTCGCGCTGCCTGCGCTGCAAGTTCTGGCTGCCGACGAAGCAGCCATTTGCGCGCTCTTCACGCAGATCGTACGCGAATCGGGCTTAGCCAAAAAACACCGAGGGATCATCAAGGGATTGTTGCGCGAGGGTTCTGATCGGCTTCCGGCCGAGTGCCAGCCGTTTGCCGATGCCTACCGGACTTGATCGAGAGTCGTGGTAACGCTCAATTCGGTGCGTAACTCATCATAGAGGATCATCAGCCGTTTATTCTCCAGGCGATAAGCGGCGATGACCACGATACAGCCGAACAGCAGAACGAGTAATCCTAAGCCGCTCAGCGCCACACCAAGAAATGCGCCGGCAGCCGACGTAAAGCCTCCGGCCCGAGCATACGACACCAGATAGGCGATGAGGCCCCCCGCTACCGTGAGAAACCAGAGCACGGTCAAGAGCGCCGAGGACCAGGGCATGCGCTTAATGAATCCGAGCTTGGCGTGCTCTTGCAAGTTGTCGTAATAGACGGCGCCGTTCAACGGCCAGGCGGTTCGAAATCGCAGTCCGAATCGCTTCCATTCAGGCAGCAGCATGATGGCGCGTTGGTCAGGGCAGAGTCGCGCGACTCCGTGCGGTAACGGGAGCGAGAGATCAGGGCCAAAAATGGCCGGCGTAACTCGGAACATTTCTTGTTGTCGGCCGATCGGGACACCGTAGCCCAAGGCCGAGGGGCTGTTGCGGGTAAATGCCATCCAATCGGCAATCACGAGCCCTATCAGAATCGCCGTCCCTAAAATAATGACCGCCAGCATTTCGCGATCCTAACATTTTCGAAACATGACGGGCGATAGGCCACTACGCCCTCAGAATCATTAGGGCGCGTTCCTGGTACACCTTAGATGGTTCCTTAAATCTTTTTGAACCTTGACAAAATTCCCACTATTTCGCTAGAGTTGCCTCTGTTTGTCTCACACAGTCCGCGCGAGCCGCGAGTCCCTGCCACACGGAAGCGTCGGCCTTACCAAGATCGGACTAAACTCAGGTATGAGGCCACATGGACGCGGCTAAGGTCGAACGAGTCTATTCGAGTTATGCCAGAGTTTACGATCATATTTTCGGCAAGATCTTTCATGACGGACGGGAGCACGCGGTCCGCCATCTGAACCTGTCGCCAGGCGAGCGTGTCCTGGAAGTCGGGGTCGGCACGGGTTTAGGGTTGCCCTCCTATCCACGTTCCTGCGAGATCGTCGGAATTGATTTGTCCGATGGTATGTTGGACAGATGCAGAGAGCGGATGTCGCTGTTCGGGTTACACCATGTAAATGTAATGCGGATGGATGCGGGCGCGATGGAATTTGCAGATAACACGTTTGATGCGGTCATGGCAGCATACGTGGTGACCGCCGTGCCGGACTATCGAAAGGTCATGCTTGAGATGATCCGGGTGTGCAAACCCGGAGGACGGATCATCCTCCTCAATCACTTCAGTAACGGCAATCCAATAATTGCTTGGATGGAGAAAGTCATCTCGCCTCTGTGCAAGCAGTTAGGCTGGCGAACCGATCTTTCGCTCGCCTCGGTGCTTGATGGCACCCATTTGACGGTCATTCATAAGCAAAAAGTTAATCCGTTCCGGATATGGCATCTCGTAAAATGCGTGAATCACAAGTCCGTGAATGGGAATGGACAGCATACCTTCTCGTGACGCTGATTTGACTCGCCCGGAGATTTCCGGTATAATTAGTGTTTCTCGCCGGTTCGTCCTCAGGATTTTCCTGCCAGGTCAGTATCCGGTCTAACAACGTTAACAA
The DNA here is from genome assembly GCA_036505795.1 of Nitrospirales bacterium. Classification (GTDB taxonomy): domain Bacteria; phylum Nitrospirota; class Nitrospiria; order Nitrospirales; family NS-4; genus NS-11. Next base: position 33,316 of record DASXSU010000069.1, on the reverse strand, counting down.
TCTGACACCCGTCTCGCGCGAACTGGGTTCGACCTACGCGAGTGGCTGAGTGGAAAGAGGAAATAATGACCACATCATCTCCCAGGAATTGGATCTCTTATCTCGCCGACGCGCTTATTAATACGCGGACCATGCCGAGCTGGGAAGCCGCCGAGTATCTGACGGAAAATCTGTTTGCGGCCTCTCCGAACACCAAGCTTCTTGAAGCCAAAGTGCCGTATGAAGAGGTAAGTCAGTTTCTGCAGCGCATCTATGGCCCGATCACGGAAGCCGCCGCGCGGGACGCCGGCACCCAGGATTCGGCCAGGGTCCAGGTTTTCACTGATGTCAGCCTGATGAGCGAAACGGCGGTGCTCGTCGTAGCCGTTTCGGATCAAACGGATGCATCACAATTGCTCATGCTGGATTGGGTGCGTGCGTGGGATCTCGTCTTTCCCAATGCGGACGCGTTCAATACCTGGGCCGAAGAACGTTATCAGAAAGTCCGGAGGGCGCTGGCCGCGCAGATGCTTGCTGTCGGCGTCTGACAGAGACGGAGACTAATGCTGGCGGCCGGCTTGCAGGTGGCGCTCTGCGACTTTCTTTCGCAGCCGTGCCTTCTCCAGACTGGTTCGAGCAGCTTCGAGCTCCTCGCGGGAACCGCCCGCCTCCAACCGGGCCTCGGCTTCGAGAACCTTAGCCCGGGCCCGCTCGATATCGATATCCTCGGCCTTCTCGGCCACTTCGGCCAGAATTGTCACCCGTTGCGGCGTCACATCGGCAAATCCCCACATGATCGACATGTAATACCAGTGGTCGCCGACCTGGTAGCGCAGTTCACCGACCCGCAGCGAAGTCAGAAATTGACAATGGCCGTGTAAAACCCCGAATTCGCCTTCGGTGCCGGGCGCAATCACCATGTCCACCTCTTGACTGAGGAGCAGCTTATCGGGAGTGACGATATCAAGAAGGATGCGACCGGGCATCAGTCAAAGCCCTCCGGCTATTTTGCGGTCCTCAGACGCTCGGCCTTTTCCATGACCTCATCGATCCCGCCCACCATGTAGAACGCCTGTTCCGGCAACTCATCGTGTTTTCCGTCTATGACTTCTTTAAAGCTGCGGACCGTGTCGCTCAGCTTAATATACTTTCCCTTGGTACCGGTAAAGGCTTCGGCGACATTGAAGGGCTGGGATAAGAACTTCTGGATCTTCCGGGCGCGACTGACCGTGAGCTTGTCATCCTCGGACAGTTCGTCCATACCCAGAATCGCGATGATGTCCTGTAGATCTTTGTATCGTTGCAGAATGGCCTGCACCCCACGGGCGACAGCGTAATGTTCCTCGCCAACGACCATAGGATCTAAGATGCGGGATGTTGAGTCCAGCGGATCTACGGCGGGATAGATGCCAAGTTCCGCCAACTGCCGGGACAGCACCGTCGTCGCATCCAGGTGCGCAAACGCCGTCGCCGGAGCCGGGTCCGTCAGATCGTCCGCCGGCACGTAGATCGCCTGTACCGAAGTAATGGAGCCCCGTTTGGTGGAGGTGATGCGCTCTTGCAAATCACCCATCTCGGTGCCGAGTGTCGGCTGGTACCCAACCGCCGACGGCATGCGCCCCAGCAGCGCGGAGACTTCCGACCCCGCCTGCGTGAAGCGGAAGATGTTGTCAATGAAGAGCAATACGTCCTTGCCCTCATCGTCGCGGAAGTACTCGGCAACCGTTAATCCCGATAATGCCACCCGCAACCGGGCGCCCGGAGGCTCATTCATCTGACCATAGACAAGGGTGGTCTTGTCGATGACTCCGGATTCGCTCATCTCCAAGTACAGGTCATTACCTTCACGGGTACGCTCTCCCACGCCCGCAAAAACCGAGTAACCGCCGTGATGCGTAGCAATATTGTGAATCAGCTCCTGGATGATCACGGTCTTGCCGACGCCGGCCCCCCCGAACAACCCGACCTTGCCGCCTTTGGAGTACGGCTCCAGCAAGTCCACCACTTTAATGCCTGTTTCTAGAATTTCGGTTTTGGTCTCCTGCTCGGAAAGAGCGGGGGCCGGTCGATGGATGGGGCGCGATTGCTTCGCCTTTACGGGGCCTTTTCCGTCCACGGGCTCACCCAGCACGTTGATCAGCCTGCCAAGCGTTTCCGCGCCGACCGGCATGGCGATCGGACCGCCCGTATCCTGCACGTCCATGCCGCGGACGAGCCCTTCCGTTCCAGACATAGCCACTGCTCGCACCCGGTTCTCACCGATATGCTGCGCAATTTCCAATGTCAGGTGGATCTCCGGACGGCCGGTCTTTTTGTCCTCCGGGGCGTCTACACGAATCGCATTGTAGATCTTGGGTAGGTTCCCATCGGCAAATTCCGCGTCGACGACTGGTCCTATGACTTGAATGACCTTGCCTGTGCTCACTGTCGGCCCCTCATTGTTTGTGCAATGAAACGTTAATTGCTATTCGTCAGTGCTACGTCTTGCCTCAGCGCAATGCCTCGGCGCCGCCAACGACGTCCATCAGTTCCTTGGTAATAGTCGCCTGCCGGGTCTTGTTGTAATACAATGTTAGCTTCTTGATCAGCTCGCCGGCATTTCGGCTGGCGCCGTCCATCGCAGCCATGCGGGCTCCCAACTCTGCCGCCGACGATTCGAGGAGCGCATGAAAAGTCTGGACCTCGATATGTTTCGGCAGCAGGATCTTTAGTAGATCCGCTTCGTCGGGTTCGAAAAGGTAGCCCCCGAGGGTGGACCCTTCCGGCTCTAGAGATTCAATCGGCAGAAGTTTCTCCACCACGACCCGTTGCTGAATGGCGGACTTGAATTCGTTGTACACGATGTAAAGCTCGTCAAAGGTTCCCTGCTTGAACTGTTCGACAATGTCTCCGCCGATATCCAGCCCATGTTCGTAGGAAAGTCGGTCGAAGACCCCGACCCATTCCTGCCGGCGCGACCATGGCCGCCGGCGGAAGAAGTCACGTGCTTTTCGGCCGATTAGGCTGACAGAGACCTCATAGCCTGCTGCTTGCTTTTCCCGCAAGAACTCCACCGCCTTGCGCACGATGTTGGCATTGAAGGCGCCGCAGAGACCGCGATCGGAGGTAACCACCAACAGCTCGATCCCCTTCACCGTTTCGGACTTTCTAAGCAATGGATGATGCGTGCGGTTCGCCCGGCTGGCAAGGCTGCCCAATACCACCGCCATCTTTTTAGCATACGGGCGCGCAGCGAGGATTCGATCCTGGGCGCGCTTGAGCTTCGCCGCGGCCACCATTTTCATGGCCTTGGTGATTTTCTGGGTATTTTTTATCGAGCCGATTTTCCGGCGCAGGCTCTGAAGGCTCGCCATAGTTTAGACTTTCGTCAGATATCTCAAGGTCGCTTTGAATGACGCAATGACCGCCCGCAGGCTATTCGTAAGCTCGTCGTCGAGTTTCCCCTTGGACACAATGGCGTGCTGCACTTCGGGATGCTTGCTGCTGACGTATTCGAGCAACTCCTGTTCAAACAGACGGACCTTTGGGACAGGCACGTCATCGAGATATCCGTTGACACCGGCGAAGATGCTGATGATCTGGTCTTGGACAGACATGGGCCTGTACTGCTCCTGTTTGAGCAGTTCGACCATCCGCACGCCACGGGCCAACTGGGCCTGGGTCGCTTTGTCCAACTCACTGCCAAACTGGGCAAAGGCCGCCATTTCACGATACTGAGCGAGGTCGAGGCGAAGCGTACCCGCCACACCTTTCATGGCTTTGATCTGAGCGGAACCCCCGACGCGGGAAACCGACAGGCCGACATTAATCGCCGGCCGGATACCGGAATAAAACAGATCACTCCCGAGGTAGATCTGGCCATCGGTAATAGAGATCACATTTGTGGGTATGTAAGCTGAGACGTCGCCGGCCTGAGTCTCGATGATCGGTAATGCTGTCAGGCTACCGGCGCCTTTTTCATCGTTTAATTTCGCCGCCCGCTCCAGCAATCGAGAGTGCAGATAGAACACATCACCCGGATAGGCCTCGCGTCCTGGAGGCCGTCGAAGTAGCAATGAGAGCTGGCGATAGGCGGTGGCATGTTTCGAGAGATCGTCATAGATAATCAACGCGTGGCGCTTTGAATCGCGGAAGTACTCTCCCATCGCGCAACCAGCGTAGGGCGCGAGGTACTGCAGGGACGCCGGATCGCTGGCCGTCGCTGAAACGACGATGCTGTACCCCATGGCGCCGTGTTCTTCCAAAGTTTTCACGACACGCGCGACCGTGGAACGCTTCTGCCCAATGGCCACGTAAATGCATATAACATTCTGGCCTTTTTGATTGATGATGGTATCGACCGCGATGGCGGTCTTTCCGGTCTGGCGATCACCGATGATCAACTCGCGCTGTCCACGGCCGATCGGGATCATCGCGTCGATCGCCTTGATGCCTGTCTGCAATGGCTCGCGCACCGGTTGCCGGTCAATAACGCCGGGAGCCCGGACCTCGACTCGCCGAAACTCTTCGGTTTTAAGTGGACCCTTCCCATCAAGCGGAATGCCGACAGGGTCGAGGACGCGGCCCACAACGCCTTGCCCGACCGGGACTTCCGCAATGCGGCCGGTCCGTTTGACGGGATCGCCTTCCTTGATGTTGACGTCGGACCCGAGAATCACAGCGCCGACGTTATCCTCCTCCAGATTGAGGGTGATACCTTTAATGCCGCCTGGAAACTCAAGGAGTTCGCCGGCCATTACGTTATCCAATCCATAGATCTTGGCGATGTTATCGCCGACCTGAAGAACTGAACCCACTTCAGCTACGTTCACCTGCTTGTCGAAGCCTTCGATCTGCTGCCGGATGATCGCGCTGACCTCTTCTGCTTTGATCTGCATCTCTTCTCCTATGTCGAAGGCCTATGTTTCTTTCTTCAATGCCGTCCGCATCTTATCGATTTGGCCGCGGATGGTTCCGTCGTACACTGTGCTGCCGATCCTGATCTCTAAGCCGCCAAGGAGCCGGGGATCAACATTCGTTGTAATTTCGACTGTGCCCTTGGTCGCCCCTTCGAGCTTTTGTTGAATCTCCGCCCGGCTCACGTCTGTGAGTGGACGCGCTGAGGACAAGTGCACCACTTTCCTGTTCGAGGTCTGGTCCGCCAATCTGGCGAACGCCTCAGCGATCTCAACAAGGAGAGCAATGCGGCCCTTGCGCACCACATGCGCGAGAAACTGTTCCACGACCGGAGGCGCCTTGGCCTTTGTTCCGAGCTCGCGAATGACCGCGGCTTTCTTGTCAAGACCAATAACGGGATTGTGCAACAGACCTCGAAGCTCGCGAGAGGTAGAAAGGGCCCCTCCAAGCGCAGACAGGGACTCTGTCGCGGGCCGAATATCCGCTGGGTTTAGAAGATTAAAAAGAGCTTTCGCGTATCGTCGTGCAATAGCTGTCTGAACCACGATCGATAATCACCTTGCAGAGGGTGGTAATGCGCTCCGGCAGGCTCATTCAAAAAGCGGCGAAACTTATCACGAAAAAGACAAATCTGTCAAGAAGTTCGCGCCGTCGGCAAGCGAAGGGCCGAGTCTATTTAACCCCGCTTGGCCGAGACCGCGCGGCTTACAGAACTAAACGCTCAGCTGATACCTCAAGGCTGCTGAGCGGCATAGGCCTAACAGGTGGATTGGCTAGCAATGATTCCGCCGCCGACTACTCGATCGTCGTCATACAGGACGGCAGACTGGCCGGGACTCACCGCGCGCTGTGGGACATCAAACTTGATGTGCAGCCCTCCGCTGGAATCAGGCATCACCGTGGCAAGGACGGCGGGGCTTGCGTATCGCACTTTGACGAAAGTTCGAACCGGCGCCTCCAGTCCATCCAGTCCCAGGAGGTTGACCTCCCTCAGTGAGCAGGACTTTTCAAAGAGATCCGCATCATTGCCCAACACGATGGTATTGGTAGGAGGGTCGATCCGCATGACATAGAGCCGCTGATCGGCGGCGACACCGAGGCCCCGGCGTTGCCCGAGAGTATAAAACGCAATGCCCCGATGTGACCCCAAGAATTGACCGTCGGTACCGACGAAAGTGCCGGGCCGCTCTGCCTCCGGAGCATGCTCGGTTAAAAACGACCGGTAGTCTCCATTTGTCACAAAGCAGATCTCCTGGCTTTCTTTGATCTCGTCGGCGGGCAGACCGATGTCCTCGGCCCGCTCCCAGACCTGTTCCTTGCAAAGGCCGCCCACCGGAAAAAGCAGCTTCGGAAGCCAAGCTCGATTCACGCGATATAGAAAATAGCTTTGGTCCTTTACCGGATCAACGCCCTTGTGCATTTGCCATTGCCCGTGCGTGTCCCGAAGAACACGCACGTAATGGCCGGTTGCGACGTAATCGGCGCCGACTTCTGCGGCCAACCCAACAAGAGATCCGAATTTCACCCGCTCATTGCAGCGAACACAAGGGTTTGGTGTCTGCCCTGAAAGGTAGCCCCCAATGAAGTCCTGCACGACACCCGCGCGGAACTGCTCCCGAATGTCGACTACGCGATGAGGAATTTTCAGCCGCTCCGCAACATACCGGGCAATGCCAACCTTGCAACATCCGCGTTCCTGCCACTTCTTGGAGACGGTCTCATCCGGCTCGGGTTCCCACGTTTGAAGGGTGACTCCGTGGACCTCATAGCCTTGATCGACTAAGAGCGCAGCAGCGACCGAACTATCGACCCCCCCGGACATTCCCAGAACAACTCTGCTCATTTCTACAGCTCTCCGTATTGCCGGAGGAGCGGCTTGTTCGGTTGGGTGACCTCTTTGAGTTTGTCATCCGGCGGCTGCTCTGCCCTGAGCCCTTGCGCTTCGCAGGTCCCTTTGAGCCGTACACCTTCCTCGACATCGAGCAGCGGCGTCCGGATTGTTCCTACCAAGGCGGCTGTCGAAACGAGCTTCACCTTTTCTCGTGCAGTGACGTTGCCGTTAATCTTTCCACCGCTAACGACTGTCCCGGCGCTCACATTTCCCTCAACGACAGCGTGCTCTCCGATGATTAAGGTTCCTTCCGTATGAATTTCACCGGTCACAACCCCATCGATACGAACCGTGCCATCAAAATTCAGCGTGCCGTTAAATTCGAAGCCGCGAGCGAGAAAGGTAAGGGTCTCTTCGTTGGAGTGAGCGGAATCTTTTTTCTTCGACAATCCAAACACGTTTGGCTCTCTAGGCTCTCATGAGGAATTCAGCTCGCACCGCGGGCACGCGTGGGTTGCGGCCCCGTCGACCGGGCGTCGTCCAATGCTCGCACCTCGCCTCTTCCCTCTGCTTCGCAGCTGCCGCTAAACGAGACCCCTTCCTGCAATGAAAGCAGGGGCGTCTTAATGGTTCCGACCAGGGACCCGGGAGCCAAAAGCTCAACTTTTTCAGACGCGATAATATTGCCGGTGATTCTTCCGCCACTGATCACGGTGTCGGCATGCACGTCGCCTTCGATGATCGCCTGGTCCCCGATTATGACAGTTCCTTTCGTATGAACCTCGCCTTCCATCGATCCATCGATCCGAACAGTCCCTTCAAAGCTTAGGGTCCCCTTAAATTTGGCCCCCTTTCCCAGAAACGTCAATCCGCTTTCACTTGTCAACCCATGCCACTTGTCCTTACTTCGTCGTGGCCACATATCCCCTCCAAACTTTCATTGCACCCGCCCGCCCTGGAGTCATCGACCCCTTGCAAATGAAGGCAAGGGGTGCCCCGGACAGACTCCTTTTCCCCTGGCACCCGCCCACCATTACACCCGCCCAACCCTGGCGCCGCCAAGACGGCGCCTTTTGCCCCTGGGCAACAGCGAGGTCACGGCGTGCTTAAACACGCGCCCCTTGCCCGGGGTGGTTTATCCGGTTTTCATCGTGGCGCTGACGCGAATCGGGGTGACTGAACCCACCGGCGGCAACCGGACTTCCTGCGGAGGCTCGGCTTTGGCCATCTCCAGGCTGCCGTTAAAAAGAACTCCCTCCTCCATAGACAGCAGCGGGGTTTTAACGGAACCATTGAGGACGGCAGGTGCCAGCAATCGAACTCGACCGACTGCGACGATGTCGCCGGTAATATGACCGCGGCTAATCACAGTGCCGGCTGTAACTTTTGCCGTGATGACCGCCTCCTGGCCCACCATCAGGACGCCGGCCGTATGGATTTCACCGTCAAGCCGTCCGTCGATTCGAACAGTTCCATTGTAGGTGATGACGCCCTTGAATTCTACGCCCTTCCCTACAAACGCGATCACCTCATCGCCCGGAACGGTGTCAATTCCGTGCTCCCCCGGACCGCCCTCCATCTTCTTTTCAGTGCTTTCTGACTTCGTGAACATAATTACCTCCTTATGAACCCCTATCCTAAAATCACGTCAACCAGCCTGTCTAATTCTCCGGACGAATAGTACTCAATAATGATCTTGCCCCCGACTTTTCCTTCGAGCAGGCGCACCTTGGTGCCCAATTTCCGTTTTAGCTGCTCTTCGACTGGACTCATGCCGGATGATCCACCACGTCTGGCCTTTACGGCCTGCGCCGAGGTAATGAGCCGTTCCAAGTCCCGCACGGAAAGACGTTCTTTTACCACCTTACTCGCTAACCGTATTTGCTCATCCGGATTGGTTAGTGCCATGAGTACTTTTGCGTGCCCCAAGGAAAGTTGTGCTTCCTCCACCCACGCTTGAACCTCGCTTGGAAGCGATAGCAGGCGCACAGTATTTGCTATCGAGGAGCGTTCCTTGGCAATTCGCGCCGACAGTTCTTCCTGTGTCAGGCCAAACTCTTTCATGAGGCGCTGAAATGCTCTAGCGGCTTCGATCGGATTCAGATCCTTTCGTTGCAGATTTTCGATCAAGGCTATTTCCATCGACTCCGCGTCAGTCGCCGTGCGCACAATAGCCGGAATCTTCTCAAGGCCGGCCAGCTTCGCGGCCCTGAGCCGGCGCTCTCCCGCAATCAATTGAAACTGGCCGTCCCCCAGTCGGCGGACTAAAATCGGCTGAATGATCCCTTTCGTCTTGAACGACTCAGCCAGCTCTCGAAGCGCCTCGTTATCGAACACCCGACGCGGCTGGTAAGGATTCAAGGCGATTGCAGACAGGGCCAGGTGAATAATCTGTTCAGTATGATCATGCCCGGACAATGGTGCCCGGGACACAGGGATCAGAGTTCCTAGACCTCTACCGAGTGCTTTCTTCTGCATGACTAAGCTCCAGCAGTTCCTTTGTGAGATTAAGATAAGCCTGGGCCCCCGTCGAAGCGACGTCATATAGAATCACCGGGGCTCCGTGGCTCGGCGCCTCGGCAAGGGTCACGTTTCGCGGGATTACGGTTTGAAAAACCTTCCCCGGTAAATACTTACGTATTTCATCTGCTACTTGCCTGTTCAGGTTATTGCGTCCGTCATACATCGTCAAGAGCACGCCTTCGATGGCAAGGCGCGGATTCAAGGATTGCCGCACAAGGTCTACCGTGCGTAACAACCTTCCCAGGCCTTCCATCGCGAAATACTCACACTGGACCGGAATCAACAAAGCATCCGCCGCGGTGAGCGCATTCACGGTCAACAACCCTAGGGCCGGCGGACAGTCCAAGACAATGATGTCATAGGAGCTGGCAATGTCGCCCAGCGCGTCTTTCAGGATCGATTCCCGGTTCGGCAAGGATGTCAGTTCGATTTCCGCGCCTGCGAGGTCCTGGTCAGAAGGAAGAATGTCCAGGCGTATAAGCGTAGATTTAACAATGGCTTCCGAGGCCTTTCGGCCTCCGATCAAGACGTCGTATGTGGACAAATTTAGTTCTTGTGATCCGACGCTGGCGCTACTCGTCGCATTCGCTTGAGGATCGAGATCCACCAGGAGGACGCTGTGCTCGGCGACCGCCAGCGAGGCAGCTAGATTCACAGCCGTGGTGGTCTTACCTACGCCGCCCTTCTGATTCGCGATAGCCAGAACTTTAGCCAGAAGCATCCCTCCAACAGGGGGAATGTATCACACCGATTCAGCCAACTCAATATTTGTTCCACGTGGAACTACCCGTTCCCAGTGGGTTTGAGTAGAGTTAAAGTCCGGGGTGCATCTACGAATGGCAGTAAGAATGAAATCTGCTTTACTATCTGATAGTTATAGGGAATGTCAATCAGTGGGGCGACACGATAAAGCAACAGCTTCCCACTGGGATTGAGGAGAGGTCGGGCAGCGCCGAGGACTATATCGGCTTTCAGCGCTCGACAGATAATTAGATCAAAACCCGAGTCTCGAAAAGCCTCTATGCGCTCCGTCTTGATGATCAGGCCGGGAACGCCCAAAGTCCCAACCAGATGGTGTAGAAAGGCGGACTTTTTGGTGGAGGGTTCAAGTAAGGTCACGGCAAGCTCCGGAGCCTGTAGCTTTAGAACCATTCCGGGGAATCCGGCCCCGCTACCGACATCTAAAACTCGCAGACCAGGGCGAGGTTGGAAGATCTTGAACGCCGCGAGGGAGTCCACAAAATGCTTGCTGATGATATCTACTTCTGTCTCGATTGCGGTCAAATTCATTTTCTGGTTCCACCGTATTAGTTCCTTGAGATAAAGCACTAAACGGCAGACGACATGGGGCGAAGAGGGCACCCCAATCCGGAGACTTCCTTCCGACAATAGAGCAGCAGGACTATCAGGCAGTCTTTCGCGGGGCTGTTCCACGTGGAACAATCAACTCCGCTTAAACCGTTCGACGGCCACTTGCAAAAGGCCGATTGCCGCTGGGGTCACTCCCTCGAGGCGGGAGGCCTGCCCGATGGAGTGTGGTCTGAATTTTATCAATTTTTCACGGACTTCGCGTGAGAAACCTTTGACCGTTCCATAGTCGAATATCTCGGGAATCTTTGAGGATTCGAGCCTCTTGGCGTGATTGATTTCACGCCCTTGGCGCTGAATGTACCCCTCATATTTGATCTGGATTTCGACCTGTTGCTGGACCGCGCTATCCGGTACTGGATCGAGACCGGCAAGCGTCAGTAATGATTGATAGTCAAACTCAGGCCGGCGAAGTAGGCCAGACAACGTCAGATCAGGAGAGAGGGTAATACCCATATCCGAAACCTTCGCCTGAATAGCCGGTGTTATTTGAATCCTCATCCTGGATAGCCGCTCCCGTTCGCGGCAAATTGCTTCCCGCTTCCGGGAGAAGCTTTGGTATTGCGCGTCGCTCACGAGGCCGAGGCGGTAGCCGACATCCATGAGCCGAAGGTCAGCATTATCCTGCCGGAGAAGGAGGCGATATTCGGCACGGGACGTGAACATACGATAAGGCTCGCTGGCATCTTTAGAGATCAAATCATCAATTAATACGCCTACATACGCATCGTAGCGGTTAAGGATTAAAGGCGCTTCACCACGGATCTTCAATACCGCATTAATACCCGCCATCAACCCCTGCGCGGCTGCCTCCTCATACCCGGACGTCCCGTTAATCTGACCGGCGTGGTATAGCCCGGCGATCGGTTTCGTCTCCAAGGTTGGATGAAGTTGATGGGGCGGGAAATAATCGTATTCAACTGCATACCCGGGCCGGAGCATTTTCGCATTCTCCAGACCTGGAATTGTCTTGAGCATGGCGGCTTGCACATCGACAGGAAGGCTGGTCGAAATTCCATTGGGATAATAAATGTTGGTGTCCAAGCCTTCAGGTTCCAAAAAAATCTGATGCCGTACCTTATCCGCAAACCGTACGACCTTGTCCTCAATCGACGGGCAATATCGCGGCCCCGTGCCTTTGATCACGCCCGTGAACATCGGCGAGCGCTCGAGATTGTCCTGAATGATGCGATGGGTCTCGGCGTTTGTGTATGTCAAATGACAGGAGACTTGAGGAAGGGGGATCTTCTCGGTACGGCATGAGAAGGGTTGCGGGGGATCATCGCCCGGCTGCGGTGTGAGCGACGAAAAATCGATGCTGTCACGGTCCAGACGGGGAGGCGTACCGGTCTTCAGCCGGCCGATTTCGAATCCCAATTCCCTCATGCAGTCCGACAGATGATCCGCCGAGGCCTCACCCGCGCGGCCGGCCGGGAAATGCGTCAGGCCAATGTGAATTAAACCACTAAGGAAAGTACCCGAAGTAAGAATCACGGCTCGCGCCGCGATCCGCTCGCCGGTTCCGGCCACGACGCCCTTGATCTCGCCATCGCGCGTATCAAGGCGGTCGACGGTCCCGCGACGAATCGCCAGCCCAGGCTGTGCCCGCAACGTCGCCTGCATCGTGTACCGGTATCGATTCTTGTCGCATTGGACCCGCAGAGACCGGACCGCCGGACCATTGCGGGTGTTCAACATTCGAAACTGGATGCCTGTCAGATCCGTGTTGTAGCCCATCTCGCCGCCGAGGGCGTCGATTTCCTTGACCAAGTGGCCCTTGGCGATTCCGCCGATCGCCGGATTGCAAGACATCTGGGCGATCTTATCCTCTTCCATCGTGAGCAGGAGGGTGCGGACACCCATCCGCGCCGCCGCCAATGCAGCCTCGCAGCCGGCATGGCCACCGCCGACAACAATCACATCATAGCTGTCTTCATTAGAGTGCATGGTCATTTCCCAATGCAGAACTCCTGAAAGATCCGGTCCAGAACGTCATCAATCGTGGTTTCGCCGATGATTTCACCGATCGCCACCATGGCGGCCCGCAGATCCAAAGCAACACATTCGGCCGGCATCTGCCGGTCCAGGGAGTTGCGCACATGGTTCAGTGATTCCTGTGCTCTCCCCAGCGCCGTTTGATGACGGAGATGGGTGATCACCACTCCTTCTGTTGCCTCAAGGTCCTGCGTGACCAACGCACCTCGGATCGCGTCTCGGAGTTCGTCCAGGCCGGCCCCTGAAACGGCCGATGTTGCGACGGTCTCGGAATCTGGTCCGACCTCGCACGGCTTCCACTGGGCTGGAAGATCCGCCTTATTGATCACTACGACGCTCGGTTTTTCATGGGCTTGGCCAAGGAGTCGCCGATCTTCGGGTTCGAGCGGACTGCTGCCATCGAGGATCGCGAGAATCACGTCTGCTCGTTCCAAAGCCTCATGAGAGCGGCGCACGCCCTCTTGCTCTACAACATCTTCGCTCTGCCTTAAGCCTGCCGTATCGAGCAATCGCACGGGAATGCCCCGGATATTAATAAACTCCTCGAGCACGTCACGTGTCGTGCCGGGCAGATCATGCACAATCGCTCGATCCGTGCGTACAAGAGCGTTCAGCAAACTCGACTTTCCGACATTCGGCCTGCCCGCCAAGACCACGGTGGCCCCTTCACGAATAATGCGGCCCTCCCCGGCGGTGCTAATGAGCCGCCCGATCCGTTCCGACACCTTCTGAACTCCAGCGCCCAGGGCCTCAGCTGAGATAAAAGTGATGCCTTCTTCCGTAAAATCGATTCCGGCCTCCACCTCCGCCAGAAGCCGCATCAAACTCTCGCGAATGTCCGCCAATTCTTGGGACAAGCGCCCCCGAAGCTGTTCCAATGCTATCCGGATGCCCGTTTCGGAGCGTGCGTGAATCAAGTCCATCACGGCTTCCGCTTGCGCAAGGTCCAGCCTGCCGTTCAAAAATGCACGTTTGGTGAACTCGCCCGGTTGCGCCAGCCGCGCGCCGCTGCGAATTAAGAGTTGCAACCCGCAGCGTAGGACCAAAGGACTACCGTGACAATGAAATTCGACCACATCCTCACGCGTGTAGGTCCGCGGTGCCTTCATGACGGCCACCATAACCTCGTCCAGGCGAATCCCCGTGTCGGGATCCCGAAGCTCCCCCACATGCAAGGTGTGTGTTTGAAAATCGCTCACGGTGCGCCCTGGCGAGCCGACGAATAGCTTTGACGCAATTTCCACGGCTTTGTCGCCGGATACCCGGAGAATGCCGATTCCCCCTTCACCAGGAGGCGTGGCAATAGCGCAGATGGTATCGGTCGCACTCATGAGTCGATGCCCGAGAGCGTTACGTTGTGGCCGGAACCGGTGCCTTCGGAAGAAGATAGCGGTCTGTGATCACCTGTTGCAAGATGGTCAACACATTGTTGGTCAACCAGTACAGCACGAGACCCGCCGGGAACGTGACGAACAGGAACGTCAAAAAGACGGGCAGGATCAGCATAATCTGAGCCTGTTTAGGATCCATAGTGGTCGGCTGGATCTTCTGCTGTATGAACATCGTTACTCCCATGAGGATGGGCAAAACGTAGTACGGATCCTGAACGGACAGATCCCTGATCCAGAGAACAAACGGCGCCTGCCGCAGCTCGATCGTCATATAGAGGATATTGAACAGCGCCACAAACACCGGAATCTGAAAGAACATGGGCAGGCAGCCGCCTACCGGGTTGACTTTCTTGTCCTTGTAAAGCTTCATGAGTTCTTTATTCAAGCGTTCTCGATCGTCGGCATATTTCTTCTGTAACGCCTGCAGCTCAGGCTGGACGGCTGACATTTGCTTCATGGACTTGTAGCTCTTGTAAGCGAGCGGGGCAAGCAGCAGCTTGATGCCTACAGTAACCAGGATAATGGCCACCCCATAGTTGTGGGTGATGTCATGAAGATACCGAATAGCGTAGAAAAGAGGCTTGGCGACGGCTCGGACGATCGACCAACTCCCGTAGATGAACCAGCCAAAATCAATAGTGTCTTCAAGCCCGACTCCCAGCCCTTTCAAGGTCTCGTACTCTTTCGGCCCGATATACAAGCGGTAATGCGTGGCCATGCTGTCTTGGACCGATTGGGTCTGCAGCCCCACGGATACCAGCTTGTCCCCTTCTTTTCGGACTATCACTTGGTGCGCTAATTCATCGGCTGGAATAGCCGCCGCGACAAAGTACTTGTCCTGGAGTGCGGCCCAGCCTACTTGCCCGGTGCGGATGTCCTCTTTTTCAGGAGTCGCCTTGTCCAGCTTTCCATTGATGGACGTGGCGGGACCGATAAAGCCCACGAACCCTTCTTCCCATTTGTGGACCCCGAAGTTCGTCCCGAGGTTGAGGGTGGTCGGGCCGCTGATTCCGCTGCTCTCAAGACGCAGATCCACCGAGTAGTTGCCGTTCGCGAAGGTCAACCGTTTGTTGACCTTGGCTCCGGTGTCCGGATCGGAGTAAGAGAAGTCGATCTCCCCGATCGGCTGGGTCTCACTCAGAATTAGGCTGGTCGTCGAAACCCGATACAGCCCACGATCCATACGTCGCTGAAGCGCCGGATCCGCCACCTGCAGTTCCAGCGGGGGAACCAACGAGGCGCCTGGTCTTTCGCTAGGCACAAGCTGGATCTGCTGCGGATGCTTGGGGTCCTCTGAGCGATACTTCTTGAGCTCCCAACTTTTTATAATGCCCCCGCGATTCGACAATACAACCTTAATCAAATCGGTTTCGACCGTCACCTCTTGCTCGCGAGTGTCAGCCGCTGCCAATGGCTTTGCGGAAATGGCGCTCTTCTCATGCTTAGCCATATCGACAGGTGTCTGAGGCGTAACCGAACCGACAGGATTATTAGGAAGAGGCGGGGCACTTGCCTTCTGAGGGCGAACAGGCTGCATCCGCTTGATAAGACCCATCTTTTCCATGACATACGGATACAGGACGATGAGCGCCATCGAGAGTACCAGGAACAGGATGATGCGTTTTTCCATGCCTGCCTTCTACGGGCTAGCGAACCGGATCAAAGCCGCCGGGGTGGAACGGCTGACATTTTAACAAGCGCCATATTGCACGGCCCAGACCGCGCAACAGACCATGACGGACGATCGCTTCATAGGCATAGGCCGAGCAGGTGGGATGAAAGCGGCATCGCGGCGCGATCAATGGGGAAATCCAACGCTGATAGAAACGAAGCATCGCTAAGGCTATCGGCATTAGGCAGTCTCTTTCCTCAACAGACCCGCGCGAGCCAAGGTCTGAGTCCACGCCAACTGCAAACTGGGGGCGGCGGCTGCCGCTGCTTCACGTTTCGGCAGGACAAGCAGGTCCCAACCGGTTGCGATCCGGCCCACGCTCAATCGGGCCAATTCACGAAAACGCCGCTTACACCGATTGCGCTGGATGGCGCCGCCGAGTTTTTTTCCCACCACCGTGCCCACGCGCGTGCAGTCCAGTGCAGTGCCTCGGTAAAGCAGCGTAAAGAACGGGCAGGAGGCCCGTCTCCCTTCCTTGAAGACCAGCCGGATATCGGCGTTGTTGCGAAGAAGGTGCTTCTGCGCGGGTGGAACGGTGTGCCCCCACCGATCCGATCAGACCGTCAGCTTGTGCCGCCCTTTGGCCCGCCGACGCGCCAGGATCCGGCGGCCACCCTTCGAGCTCATCCGTGCAAGAAACCCATGGGTCCGTTTCCGCGCCTTATTCGAAGGTTGCCGCATCGTCGAGGACATCTAAAGACCTCCGTTGTCAAAGCCCTGTGCGTTCCAAACCGGTCATTATAAAGTTCGGGTGCCGCAGTGTCAAACAATGAACTTTATTCCGGTGTCTCCTCGACAACGCCGCCGGTACGCGCGAGGTCTTCGACCTTGACCTTGTCGGCCTTGAACTTGGCGAGCGCCGCAGTCATCCGCGTCAATACCTCCTCAAAGCCCAACGGCGCGGCATCCTTCGGACGGAACCGAATCGGATTGATGCGAGCCACCACGAAAGACTTCAGGTAGGGACTGGTCAAGCCCCGCGCTTTCAAGATCTCCACTTGTTGAACGACAAGGTCATCCAATCCCAACAAGGCCTTTGCGCGTTCACGGCGAGTCTCCATGGCGGTCGCCAGCGACCCGGGAAGGAACTGGTCCGTCCGCCTGAGCACCGGATTATACGCGCCACCGCTGAATCGCGGCCGCTCTTCATAGCACAGGCCTAGTGTGATGAAGGCCGGCTCTTCAAACTCAAGCGCGTAGGTTTCCTCACCGGCGTCGCCCAGCCCCGCAAGCTCCTTGTACATGCGGATGACTTCCAAGGCCTTGTCCCGAAGATTGTGCGCCTTCTCGGTATTGAGCGCGAGGATCTGAAACGCTACGGAGGCCTCCGGCACCACAAGCGCGATGATGCTCTTTGCCCCAAGCGTGCGCATCGCCGAGAGCCGGTGATGCCCATTGGGGGTCCAGTACTTGATCGCGCCGTCGCGCTCGCTCCGCACGGCGATGATAGGATCCAGAAATCGGCCCAACTTACCGATCACAGTTTCCAATTTTCGCAAGTGACTCTCGGAAAGATTTCGCTGGTAGGGAGTCGCCTCCACTTTTTCGATTGGCAACGCGGCCAGGATCAGCCAGCGTCCGGCGAAAGGCTCGCGATACGCTGTCAACACCTTGCCTGCGTCACTCTCGATCAGCCGCTGCAATTCGGCAACGTCCTCGGGCGGCTTCTCAGCCTGCAACTCCGACGCCGCTAATCCGGTAGAGACCCCCGCGGGCTTTCGCCTGCGGCGCTTACCTCCTGTTGCGCGGGGCTTTTTGGTTTTCTTGTCAGCCACGCCAATAATGGTATGGGAAGTGGAAGGATAAAAGAAAGGTCAACCCGGGGGCAAAGGCGCCGTCTCGGCGGCGCCAGGGCGGGAGGGTGAAATGGGCAAAACTGGGCGTCACCTAAGCCTTTTGGCGGTTCGAGCCCGCCACGATCTTAAATTCAAAGAGCCGGCACTCCAGCGCACCATTAAACAGGGGGATACGGCGCGACGGGGCGAGTCCGATCAGCTTCGGCAAGCGCAGGTCCGCAGTCAGAATATAGGCGCGCCACCCGGCAAATCGACGTTTGAGCGCATCGCCGAGACGCGGATAGAAGGCCGCCAGTTCCGCTGCATCTCCGGTTCGTACGCCGTAGGGCGGATTCGTCACGAGTACGCCCTCGGCAGCCGGAGGCGACAACTCCAGGACGTCGGCCTGTTGGAGCCGAACAGCGTCGGCAAGCCCGGCAGCCCTAAGATTCGTTTCTGCCGCCCGAAGCGCCGTTCCCTGCCGGTCGCAGCCATCAATTAAGAAAGACCCCTCAGGCCTCTGAAGAGAACGGCTCGTATCGCATAGATGGCTCCAGAGTTTCCGGTCGAAGTTTTTGAACTTCTCAAACGCAAAGCGCCGTCCCAAACCCGGAGAGATATTGCGGGCCATCTGGGCGGCCTCCATGAGGATGGTGCCGCTGCCGCACATGGGATCCAGAAGTGGCTGATCCGGCGCCCATCCGGACAACTTCAGAATCCCGGCCGCTAGATTTTCTCGAATCGGCGCATCGCTGCTGGATTTTCGAAGCCCGCGCTTGAACAACGCCTCGCCGGAGGTGTCAAGATAGAGTGTGAGGTAGTTCTCCTGAATGAATGCATCGATACGAATGTCCGGCTGCTGGGTGTCCACGCTAGGGCGAACGGTAGTGAGCAGCTTGAATTTATCGCATACCGCATCCTTGATTCGAAGCGTGACGAACTCCAGGCTCTTCAACGTGCAGTGCTGCGCGCTGACTTTTACTTTGATGGTTTCGCGCGGAGAGAACCATTCCGTCCACGGTAAGCCATATGCCGCCTGATAGATCTCCTCCTCGTCCCGATAGGGACCGTGGTGCACCCTCCACAGGACACGGCTCGCGATGCGGCTGCCGAGGTTCGCCCTGTAACAAAGAGAAAAGTCGCCGATGAATCCGAGGCCACCATGGGCGGGCTCAAGTTCTTTTGCTCCAAAACCTTCCAATTCGGTGTTCAGAATCGGTTCGAGCCCGCGAGGGCAGGAAGCAAAAAATGCGTGCGCTGCATTCACTCGCTCCGCGCGAATCAAGACTTGTCGATGTGAATCCACCATGGACGGTGTACAACAACGCCCGCACAGAGGCAAGGCCAGGAGGAGGTCTTCGCAAAGACTACAATATTATACTAAATCAGCGGGCCATATAAAATCACAGGCACGTTTGGCGCGTCCATAGTATTTGTAGGCAGTCTAGTGGAAACTTAACGAGCCGGTTCATCCTGCTTTTTAATTTTGGATTCGTGAGCCGTCAGGGCCAACAAGGGATTTGGTTCCATGGCAACGGCCTTCGTCTTTGCGAACGCCGGCCCGATTTTACCTCCACCGAGGATCATTCTTTTGCTGTTGCGCTCAAGGGCATCACGAATAGGGTCGAGTTTCAGCGAAACATAGGCGGCAGTTGTCACGGGGCTTCGATGATTCAAAACTTGGCCGACGAGCGCAAGGCTTTCCCCCGATGCCGTCAGCCACGCGCCGAAGGTCCGGCGCAGGTCTTGGATCCGGACGTCGGCGATACCCGCCTTCACGCGGATGCGTTGCCATGCGCGTTTGATGTTCACAATATGTCCTCCCTCGACGTCTCCAATGAAGACATAGGGGTTTCCTTCGACCTTGGACAATCGCTGTAGCAGGCCAACCAGTTGAGAGGGAAGTGGAATCATATGCGCCGGCCCGCCGCTTGCTTGAGGCACGCGCCAAACCGCGCGATCAAAGGTGAGATCGTCCCATTTCATTTCGAGGACCTCCTGCCGCCGGGCGCCGGTGAGAATTGCCGTCACGAATGCTGCCCGCGCATACTCGTTTTTCTCATGCTGTAAGACTTCAAAGACGCGGGGAAGTTCATCGGGGAGCAGATACCGCTGTCGCTTCTCCTCCGGGTAAAATCTAATCCGAGCAGCCGGGTTCTCTCCAAGAAAAAGTCCCCAATCCAAAGCAAGGTTGAACATTTTTCGCAACAGGGCGACAGTACGATTTGCTTGATACGCCGCTGTGCGTCCCAGATCTGCATGAAGGCGCTCGATGTCCTGCTGACTAATTTCCGATAAGGCCCGGGAGCGCCAGCCATTCAGATGGTTACGAAGAACGGCCCGGTCGTTGCGGGCGGACCGCTTCCCCGGCAGGTGACGCTCGAGGTACAGATCAGATAGTTCTCCAAATGTGCGTCGCTTGCGAAGCCTTTCAGGGACTGCGCCCTGAGAGATTTCCGCAGCCATCCTGATCGCTTGCACTCGGGCTTCCTCGGCGGTCAAATTGCCAAAGCGGCCAAGTGTCATCCGTCGCATCCGGCCATGAATCCGCTTTTCAAAGATGAACGATTTGCTTGCCTTGGTAATACGGAGGGCAAACCCCGGCAACTCGGAATCGCGCACAAAGCGCTGCCCGGCATCCACATTCCAGGTCTTCTCAGCCAAGGATTGAGTCAACAATAACCGTGTAGGCATAGAATTGTGGAATACTTATACAAAATTACTATGATGTCAATGTAAATTTAAATATCAGGCGGGCGGGACAATTTACAGAATCAGCGGGCCAGGGGAAAAGGCCGCGTCGCGGCGCGGCCAGGGCTGGGCGGGTGCACTGATTACTTTTGATAAGTCTCCACTGTAGAAACGGTGAGGTCATAGCTGCGCCGGCATTCCCCGCACATCAGCCGAACCGAGTCACTGACGACATCCATGCCACTAACCCGAAGGTCGGCCGGATGTTCCGCTGCGCACCCTGACAGCTGACTCATTGCTGGGGCAGCGACCGATTCATCCTGTCCAACGCGCGAGGTGAGCGCGTCGATGACGAACCGATGGCGCATAGCACAGTTGTCGCAGTTCAAAACAAGCCGATACACGGAAACCGACTCTGTCCCTTCGGGTAAGGGCGCTGTCCCGGCGGCGCCGGGGTGGGCGGGTGCCAGGGGTAAAGGCGCCGTCTCGGCGGGTCCATCGGGAAGGGGCGCGTCTTGGCGCGCCTGGGGCGGGAGGGTGAAATCGTGGGCGGGTGCAACAGCCGGTGTAAACAAAGTAAGTGTCTTGACACTTAACGACAACGGATGGGACGAGTAACATTGCTGCGCGAACGCTGCGCTTTTAAAGGTCGGCATTGTTTTCCTACGATTTAAACTGCCTTTACCATCCCTTGCATGGCATGCCCGTTCAAATTGCACTGATAGCTATAGACACGGCCCTTGACGGCATAAAACCAGATCACGGCTTCTTCTCCCGGCGAAAGTAGAACTCGAGAAACTCTTTTTCCTTCATACTCAACCGTACCGGTGCCTTGGATCGAAATCAATGTGCCCGATTCGAACAGATCCAGGGACCGCACCTCATGCTGAATCGGCCCGTCTTCTCGATTCTGAATCACCAGGATGGCGAAGTCGTCCCCGGGAACCTGGGTGCTATCCGGATCAAAATTCATCTCCCGGATCTGGACAAGATGCCCATAACGAACGACGGCCTCAGCGGATGAGAGGCAGCCGACCACCGCGACGACCAGCCCCACAATACTGACCAACGCCTTTGAGCGCACCTTGATTTAATTCCACCTCCTAAATCCTCCGCCGCCTCTCTCGATTATTTGCTAAGCGCCGGCATTTCCACCTTGAGGATATTGACTTCAAACACGAGATTTTTTCCGGCAAGTGGATGGTTCGTATCCAATACGACCACATCGGGATTCACTTCGATGACCCGGGCCTCGAGTCCCTCCTCTGAGCGCAGCAGCGAGCCAACTGTGGTATCCGCGGGTACGCTGCCTATAGGGACCTTCAATCGTTTCTTTTCATCATAGGGACCAAAGGCCTTGGCTGCAGCGAGGACGATGCGCTTTTTGTTTCCTGCTTTTAATCCGGTCAGTGCCTGTTCCAATGCGAGGGGAGTGATTTGATGTCCGCCGTGAATGTAAGAAAAGGGCTCCTTGCCGACGGTGCTGTCGACTACTGTTTTGTCAGGAAGCGTCACCGTGTAATCCAAGGTGACTCTAGACCCGTCTGCGATCGGTAACAGCTGTTCGGCATGAGCGTGGGGCGCCAACCATAAAAATCCAAGCAGAAGAGCCGTAATGCCCTGTTTTTTATGAAAACTTGTCATGTAGATCCTTTCAGCAACGAAAAACAGAGACCACACAGCACCTGCATCGTACCATCGCTACCGGGAGGGTCGCTAGTCGGGTCTTAAATGCGCTGTTTGCGGCGTTTGATACAGCGGGTCTGAGGGTAGGAGGAAAAAAACGAGAAATTGTATGGTGACGCGTGGGAAAGGCCCAGCCTCCCCCACGCGCCAATTTGAAGCTATGGTTGGCCGCGAACCTGCAGGTTGTTGACGACCTCTTTGACACCATCGGCGTTGCGGGCGATCTCGGCTGCCCGCCTCTTATCATCAGCGCTTGGCACGACTCCGGTCAGATACACCGTCTTTCTAACCGTCTCTACACCGACCTGGGTCAAGGTACCGACCCGATCTCCGGCCAACTTAGCCTTGACGGCTGAGGTGATGGAGGAATCCGACACGTTCTCGCCCGCCGTCTCGCCGGTCATAGACTGGCAACCGACCGCGACAAAGACAAAAAGAACAAATACCCCGAAATAACTGACTGCTCGATTCATACGACAGCCTCCTTGTCCTAATGTTGCCATGAATGATAGGAAGCTAGTCTTTTACCGAGTGGCGAGCCAATACCTCTAAGGAACAGTCCGTTTCATTATACGAAGGTTGGGCAGATCAGATATCGGCGGAATTCTCAGCGCGCTTCATGTGACGGTATGCCCTGTCAAATCGTGGATGGCGGTGACCCGCACGGTCCGGCCTTGATAGGGCATGGGCCTCCCCCGAATTTCTGCATGGAAGCTGCTGCCGTCCTTACGTAAACACATCGTCGTGTAGGCGGATTGATCGCCGCACAGGTTCATTTGCAATACGCGATCGCGATACTCCGGGGGATGAAAAGCTATGGCGAGCATGCCTATCAGCTCGTCTTGAGCATATCCGAACATCTCCGCGAACCGTTGGTTCGCGTGGAGGACCTTTCCCTTCTCGCTCACCGCGATCGCTTCGAACGTGGCTTCAGCCAGACATCGAATGCCTTCATCGCTTTCCAGAAGCGCTTGCTCCATCCGATGCCGCTCGGCGATTTCATGTTTAAGCTCTCGCACGACTGCTTCAAGATCTCGAGTCCGGCGCTCTACCCGTTGTTCCAACTCGACGTTTAGCTTGCGGACTTCATCTTCGACCCGCTTGCGGTCGGTGATATCTTCCGCAATTCCGGCAATACGGTAGACCACGCCGGAATCGTTACGGATCGGGAACGCCCGGTCCCAAATCCAACGAATCGAGCCGTCCGGCCGCACAATCCGGTATTCCTCATCGTACGTCCCCCCTGTCTGCTTCTGGAGCGCGGCATCTAAAACCCTGTCGCGGTCTTCAGAGTGAATGGTCTCAAGCCATGAACGCGGAGAGGAGTACAGGCTCTGACAAGTTCGGCCCCAGATTTCTTCGTACCCCGGGCTGATGTAAAGGATTTCGTTCTTGTCGGGATCCGAAAGCCAAAAAACCTCCCGGATGTGTTCCGCCAATTGCCGGAAACGCTCCTGGGTATCACTGAGCGCGCTTTCAACACGTTCGGCTTTGAGGGCCAAAACCTTCGTACCGATCGCTTGGCGGAGCGTGGCCTTCAGTTCCGCCGGATTATATGGCTTGGTGAGGTACGCGAATGCGCCTTTACTGAAGGCCCCCGCAAGGGTGTCTTCTGTCTTGTAGGCCGTCAGCACAATCACCGGGAGCTTGGGGTCAATTTCGTGTAAAAGCTTCAATACGGAAAAGCCGTCCATATCAGGGAGCCCAATGTCCAAAAGGACGGCCCCGAAATGCAGTTGATGAGCCTTGACGACCGCTTCGCTACCCGTTCGCGCCACTTCGGTTTGATACCCCTCATGCTCGAGCATGTCGACCAAGACTTCGGTTATGTCCGGTTCATCATCAACCACCAAGACCGACGGCAGTGCTTGAGAGCGGGGTTCTTCGCTATTCATAGGCGCCTCGACCCATTACCTTTTACTTCAAATCAGCGTCAGTTGAAAGCGCGGAAAACCTGACAAACTGCCCCTATTGTCAGTGAAATTCCTGACACCAACACGACAAACGAGGCTTTTTGCCTTCCCAATCAATCGTGGTCAGACCTTGGGGATAATAAGAGCCTTCATTTGCGTTATCAACGCATGTGTGCAGACGGGTAGGGTTCATCCGATTTCGCAACTTCACGTAACTCCAGAGGGCTCAGGGAATCATCCTTGAGCCCTCTGTTTTGCGGCGGCCGCATATTCTACGGCATTAAGCGGCAAGCGCTTCAGCCACCAGCATCGCTAAAACCATTTTCGCCATTTACCCGGTCCATGTGAGCACGGACCTCCTGGTGCCGTCCGGCATCATGGTATTTGACAGGGATGGTCCGGTAGCAGTAATCGAGCATCCAACTGGCGGTCTCGGAGGGCAGACCGTATTCGCGCTCTCCAAGCATCTCCATGAATCGGTTCATGGCTGTCACGACGGAGCGCTCATCTCCAAAACGAAAGGCTGTCCGTACGATCTGTAACTGTCCCAGGTATGGCTGGATGGTCCCCTCAGTGACCGAGGTAGACGCCACCACTTGCGTGATATTGTCAATCCAGGCCCCCTGATCCTCCAGCAAAGCACTCGCGTTTACAGGAAATACACCCAGTGCCACGACAACGAGCAGAGCAACCAGCAATCCAATATGTCTCTTTGACGTATTCATACCTTCCTCCTTTTTTTAGCACCCTCTGAGTTCTTTCTGCTTATATTCCCTCCTTTCTGCCTCTGGTTTCCGTACTTACTGCCAGTCATAAGCATTAGGCATACCAAGGCGGAGAATTTTGGATGCTGTTTAATTATTCAACGCTTGGAGCAAAACGTAAGACTGAAGGGAAGGGCAAAGAGTCTCGTCTCTCAGCCTTTGTATCTACCCGGACATTTTTTGAATCTCATCTGATACTTTTAGGCAGGTCCGAACCATCTCGTCACTGCCTGCTGAAGCGTTGAGGATCGACCTGGATTAGACAGAATCAGCCCTCCAAAATGAAATTTGTCTATTGTTGCTTAGCAATTTGAGGAGCATATGTCTGTCAATATGGAACTTGTCCTACCACCGGTCCTCTTCACGGTCGCGACATGGGGTCTCGTCCGCTTGGCGGTGGCGCGAGAACGGGAACGCGAGCAGAGAAGTAGCTCCCTCCACTCATCCACATGTCCGCCTCAGTCAGCACACGCAAAAGTGGCCTAAGCCTGCTGCCCCGCTTCCCGCTTGCTAACGAACGTAGTTTTAGGAAATTTCTCCTCAGAGGTAATTGACAGATATAGCTAAGGCTGCCTCCAACGTTAATTAAGCCTTCAGACAAGGTGAGGCTGACAGATAATTAGACTATGCCTACCAAAATATCTGTTTTTCGCAGTGCAATTTCAATCAGTTCACGCGTTTACACCTAAAAAGCGCGCCTCACTGCAGCTCTATTGGACAATCGTTGCACCCCAGTCGGAGGCCATTCTCGAATAAGACGCTCGAGCTTGCTCAGCAGGGGAACGCTGACACCTCACTGATTGTTGAGGATCTCGCTCGGCACCAGCAGCTCCGGATCCATTCGGGGAAATGGGGTGGGTAAGGGGTTTCGAACCCCCGACCTCCGGATCCACAATCCGGCGCTCTAACCAACTGAGCTATACCCACCACTTCGAGGAAATCTTCACGGGGAAAAGGAATAGTATCAAAGGCGGACTCTAGCGCGCAACCACTTGAGAAACCGGCTTCCTACGATTTGCAGGCGGCCGCGATCTCTTCTTGAATGGCACGCGCAGCCTTAGCGGGGTCGGGGGCGTTTCGAATCGGACGTCCAACCACCAGATAGTCGGCCCCAGCGGCTAATGCTAACGTCGGCGTCGCCACGCTCACCTGGTCATCAGGGGATGTGCCACCCGGCCGTATGCCGGCCGTTACAAGGATCGGTTTGCTCCCCATCATCATCCGAATGATCTCAAGCTGAGTGCCGGCAGCGACGAGGCCGTCCGCACCCCACGCCACGGCCAATCGAGCACGACGCAGGACAGCATCCGGCATCGACTCCTGGATACCGAGTTCTTCAAGATCGGACTCAGCAAAATTGGTCAAGACCGTTACCGCTATGATCTTCAACCGGGCAGTACCTCGGCCCTCGACGGCCGCGCGGATCGTCTTGCTGCCGGTGTGTACGGTCAACAGCGTGACCCCGAGTTCGCATGCAGCTGACGTGGCACGCTTGACCGTCTCGCCGATATCGAGCAGCTTGAGATCGAGGAAAACCTGTTTCCCCTGTTGGATTGCCCAGCGAATGATCTCGGGCCCGGCGGCGGTAAACAGTTCAAGTCCTATTTTCACGAAGCCGATTTCCTGCCCTACCCGCTCCACCAGACGTTTCGCTTCATCGGCGGAAGGGACATCCAGCGCCAGGATCAGCCGCTCACGAGCGTCAATTTCCATATGGGTGTTTTCTTGACATCGAAAGCGCCGCTATGTTACGAGTTTCACCTTGTCTCATTGAGGAAATCGCAATGCCGGTCGTTCATAAGAATGTGTTTAAAGCCGCCAGGCAATCCGAAAAACGTCGGCTGAGAAACCGCTCCGTGCAGTCAGGCGTCAAGAACCTTATCAAAAAGCTGCAAAGCGCCGTGGAAGCTAAGAATACGGAAGAGGCCAACGGCACCCTTCGCGATGCTACGCGCAGCCTTGCAAAAGCGGCTTCAAAAGGAATCATCCACAAGAAGACTGCGTCGCGAAGGATCTCCCGCCTCACCGCGCAGGTACGAAAGCTCGCGCCGAAGTAGCACGGCGGGCCCCCCGGCACAGGTTCAGCACCAGGCGTTCCATTATCCGTCGCTCCGTCCCGCGTTCTCCGCCTTTTAAGCGGAAATCGGCCTCGCGGAACGCCTCAAAGCAGACGCTCAATTCCTCATTCGACAACCCTCTCGCTTGCTCTACCAGACCACGAACGCGAAAGGGCGGGACGCCGAGGCTTCGCGCCAACCCGGCTTCCGGAACCCGACGATCGAGTTTCTCACGTGTCTTCCAGACTTGCCTCCATTGGAAGGCCAACAGACCGATCAAGCGCAGCGGAGGTTCTCCGGCGTCGAGAATTTGACCCAAAGTTCGCAAGGAAGCCGCTCGATCTTTACGCGCGAGCGCCTCCAGAAAATCCCAGACGGTTCCCCCGCAGTCCGCTCCGCGCACGGCTTCCACATCGGCAGCGCTCACGCGGGTGTTCGGGTGAAGGTAGTCGACGAGTTTCTCGAGTTCCCGACGAACGACCGCCAAATTTCCTCCGCTGGCATAGTGAAGAGCCTCATAGGCCGCATCATCCAGGCCGAGACCCAGACTCTTGGCCTGCTCGTGAATCCATTCCGGCATGAACCTGGCATCCAAAGGAAAGCAGTCCACAGTCATGGCGACAGCCTTGAGGGTCTGGAAAAACTTTAACCGCCCATCCACCTTCTCGCTGGCTAGGACAAGACAGGTTGTCTCAACCGGCGCCTTGAGGTACGGCATGAGTCGTTCTGTCTCGCGCGGTCGGAGAGCACCGGCGTTGCGGATAATGACCAGACGCCGGGCGGCAAAAGCGGGCAGCGTGTCGCAACGGTTCAGCACCTCGAGCGCGTCCGTCTCATCGCCGTACAAGAGATCGCAATTAAAGCCATTATCTTCCTTTTCATCGCCCAGAACCGAGCGACGAATCGCAACAAGCGCGGCCTCCCGCAAAAATGTCTCCTCCCCCAACAATAGATAAATCGGGGCAGGAGGACCAGAGCCGAGCTGACGTATCAGCTCCGAAATCCCGATGCCTTCACGCTTCGCGCTCATTTCAACTCACTTGCCATAGTCCTCCAGCACCCGCGACACAATACTCTCGGCCATCATCTGCGCGGCCTCATCGGTGGCGATATCCTGACGGGATCGGTTAATGGCAAGATCGGCCGTCAGGAAGAATTCAGCGGAGGTGATATAGCTCTCCTGCCAAAGCTTCCTTTTTGTGCCGGTATCAACCATGGAAACGCTCGCGTAGATCGTGACTCGAGATTCATTCACCTGCCCCTGGTGAAATGACAGAGTTTGGACGGAATAGCCATTGACGCGGCCGGACAGCACCAATGGCGCTGCGCTTACATCGTTGACCAGCGTGAGGCCGTCAGCCTGAAGAAACTGCCGGCGTACCATCTCCGTGACGCGCCGATCCAAAATCGGCTCAAACGTGTCGTTGTGAAAAACCGGCACAGCCAGGACGACGCCGTACGCTGTCCCTGGTTTCACGCTGTTGCCGAATTCATACCCGCACGCTACTAGGCTTATCAACAGCACCGCAATCGCGACTTCAGCTGTCCTACCCACAACCCTTGGCAACTGGAATATTCTCCTTCCACCTTGGTCATCGCGGGTGACGACGAACGGGCGCCCAGGCGTAGCGGAGCGACTTGGGCTTCGGGAGCCCGCGAGCCTGGGCTGTTCGGCGGCAGGACCCGTTGCACTGTTCATGGTTGAAGAACATTTCATTGCGATTCTTCCACCACGATGTTCACCAACCGTTTCTCGATGTAGATCTGCTTCGCGATGGTCTTCCCTTTTATCAACTCTGTGATTTTGGCGTCAGAGAGCGCGGCGTTGAGTATCTGCTCTTTGGTCCAGTCTGCAGGGATGACCAATTTGCTGCGAAGCTTGCCATTGACCTGAATGGGTATCGTCAAGATGTTCGCCTTGATCAGCGCCTCCTCATACTTCGGCCACGGCCGCTGTACCAGCAACTCGTTGTGGCCGGTCCGCTCCCATAGCTCTTCGGCAATATGAGGCGCGAAGGGTGCCAATAAGATGAGGAGGGCTTCAAGGGCCTCCCGCAGTGCCGCCATATCCTCGCCTGCCTTCGTCTCCGAGGAGAACTTGTAAAGGCCGTTGACGAACTCCATCAGGGCCGCCACGGCTGTGTTGAACTGAAATTCGCGGTCAATGTCTTCCGTGACTTTCTTGATGGTTCGATGGGTCAGCCTCCGCAGCTCTGAAATCGGCGATTCTTCCGCAGCCGTTTCATTCTGTTGACGGAAATGACCATCGGCGGGTGGCTTCCCAGAGAAAATGCCTGGTACGCTCTCCACGAGACGCCACACCCTGCCCAGAAACCGATAGGCTCCTTCTACACCGGCGTCGCTCCACTCCAGATCTTTCTCCGGAGGCGCCGCAAACAGCGAGAAAAGCCGCGCGGTGTCGGCCCCATACGTGTTGACCAGATGCTCAGGGTCCACAATGTTCTTTTTGGACTTCGACATCTTTTCCACGCGACCGCGTTCGGCCGGCTTGCCGCATTGGCGGCACCGCCAGCCTTCCTTCTCGCTCCCGATCAGGTCTGTGGGAAACAACCAGCCATGGGTCTCACAGCGGTAGGTCTCCTTGCAGACCATACCTTGAGTGAGCAGGCTCGTAAACGGCTCATTCGCTTTCGTAAGACCGAGATCGCGAAGCGCCTTCGTGAAAAACCGAGCATAGAGTAGATGCAGGACCGCATGTTCGATGCCGCCGACATACTGGTCCACCGGCATCCAATAATCGGCCTTCGGCGGATCCACCGGAAGACGCTCATCGTGCGGCGAGCAATAGCGAAGAAAATACCACGAGGAGTCCACGAAGGTATCCATCGTGTCGGTTTCCCGGCGAGCCGGACCCCCGCATTTCGGACAGCTGGTCTCAACGAAGGCTGTCACTTGGGCCAGCGGCGAGGCGCCCTTGCCTGTAAACGGCACATCTTTTGGCAAGGTTACAGGCAAATCGGCTTCCGGAACCGGCACCGTGCCACAGGTCTTGCAGTAGATGATCGGAATCGGCGTTCCCCAGTATCGTTGCCGTGACACGCCCCAGTCTCGTAGCCGGTAATTCACCATCGGGCGTCCGAGGCGCTGCTGTTCGACAAACTCGGCGATGTCCGCCTTGGCTTCCGGCACACTGCGCCCCGAGAATTGCCCGGAGTTGACCAGCCGGCCCGCGCCCTCCTGTTCTTCATATGCCGCCGCGAGATGGTCTTCGCCGAGTGACCCCTCCGGGTTTTGAATGACAAGGCGGATCGGGATCTTGTACTTCGTCGCGAATTCGAAATCGCGCTGATCATGGGCGGGAACCGCCATGATCGCGCCGGTGCCATACTCGTACAGGACAAAGTTCGCGATCCAGATCGGAATGCGGGTCTTCGTAAAAGGATTGATGGCGTAGGCGCCGGTGAACACGCCTTCTTTTTCATGCTCCTTTGCAAGACGGACCGCCTTGTCCTGCCGAGCCACGCGTTCGACAAACTCCCGCACGGCCGCCGCCTGTGATTGGCCGGCTATGAGCCGCTCCACCAACGGCGACTCAGGAGCGACACTCATGAAGGTCGCGCCGAAGATCGTGTCCTGGCGCGTCGTAAAGATGCGGATGGCCGGTAACTCAGGCGCCGGCTCCGCCAGAGGGAAATCCACTTCCACACCCACGCTCTTGCCGATCCAATTTCGCTGCATCGCAAGCACCCGCGCCGGCCACGCGCTGAGCTGATCGGACGCGCCCAGGAGCTCCTCGGCATAGCTGGTGATCCTGAAGAACCATTGGTCCAGTTCCTTTTGTACCACCGCGGTATCGCATCGCCAGCAACGCCCTTCCTCCACCTGTTCGTTGGCAAGGACCGTTTCGCAGCTCGGGCACCAGTTGACCGCCGATCGCTTCTTATAGGCAAGCCCCTTGTCAAAGAATTTCAAAAACAGCCATTGGTTCCACTTGTAGTAGTCCGGTTCGCAGGTTGTGATCTCCCGGCTCCAATCGTAGGACAGGCCCAGCCGCTTCAACTGCTGGCGCATATACGCGATATTCTCGCGCGTCCACACATCAGGATGGACGCCTTTTTCGATCGCGGCGTTCTCCGCCGGAAGCCCGAAGGCATCCCAGCCCATCGGATGCAGCACGGCATGGCCGCGCATCGTCTTGAAACGGGCGATCACATCGCCAATCGCATAAACACGGACGTGCCCCATATGAATGCGGCCGGAGGGATAGGGAAACATTTCCAGGCAGTAGTATTTCGGGCGGGAGGTGTCTTCCGTGACTCGGAAGGTCTGTTGCTCCTCCCAGATCCGCTGCCACTTTTGCTCTATCTGATCAGGCAGGTACGTTCGTTCCATCGCTGGCGAAAACTTAACACAAATCACGCATTTTAGACCAGATAAGGTGCCGCGGCCGACTGTCTGGTCTCAAAATCTGTAGCCTGCTATCCTCCCTGCCTATGCATGTCGCCGTCACGGGTGCAACGGGCTTTATCGGCCGGGCCTTGGTTCGTGCCTTGCGCGAGCGCGGCGATTCGGTCATCGCGCTGTCGCGCGATATTTTCCGTGCGAAGGAAATCCTGGGTGAAGGCATTGAGCTGGTCCACTGGGAGGCCGGCGGACGCCCTGGACCCTGGGAAGGTGAAATCAGCCGAGCGGACGCGGTGGTGAATCTGTGCGGTGAGGGAATCTTCGCACAGCGTTGGAACGCAGCGTTCAAGGCCCGCATCTTGAGCTCACGAGTGGACGGCACAAGGCAGATCGTCGAAGCCATCGGGCGAATCAACCAACGGCCTCTTACCCTCATTAGTGCTTCCGCGATCGGGTATTACGGCCCGTGCGGTGATGAGCCGTTGGATGAGCATGCACCGCCGGGAAATGATTTTCTGGGACAGATGGTTCAAGCTTGGGAAACCCAAGCCACCAAAGCCGTAGCGCTTAATGTGCGAGTTGTCCGGCTGCGTACTGGCGTCGTCCTCGAACGTGGCGGCGGCGCGCTCGCGCAAATGCTACCGCCGTTCAGGCTGTTTCTCGGCGGATGGATGGGAACCGGCAGGCAGTATTTGTCTTGGATTCATCGCGACGACGTTCTGGGAATCATTCTTCATGCGTTGGATCATGACTACATTCACGGCGCTATCAATGCAACTGCCCCGCAGCCTACGACGAATAAGGCATTCTGCGCCGCCTTGGGCCGGGTTCTCCATAGGCCTGTATGGGCACCGATTCCCGCATTTGCGGTGAGAGCACTGCTGGGAGAGGCTGCCGAGCTAATTCTCACGGGGCAGAATGTCGTGCCTAAAGCTATTACAGAGGCGGGGTACCGATTCAAGCACCCGGAACTCGCAGAGGCCCTACAGTCGATTCTGCACTGAGAGGCCGTTGGGTCATAGCCTGTTCTAAGGCTGGCTACTGATTCGGCTTGCCTTGGAGGTCTTTCAGATCCTGCAGCGTGAGCAGGCTCGTGAGGGGCACACCCAAGGCCTCTACGCGATCGCGGCCGTGGTCCTCGCCGCGATCCACGATCACAAGAGCGTGCTGAACGTTGAGCCCAGCGGTCCGAGCTTGCTGTATGGCGTCAATCGTCGCCTGGCCGGTGGTCAGCACATCGTCGACGACTATGACCCGGTCTCCCGTTAGAAACGATCCTTCCACCGTGTGTTTCATCCCGTGGTCCTTGGCTTTCTTTCGCACCACGAAGGTCCGCAGCTCACGTCCCTTTTGCATGAATACATAGTCCGAGACGGAAGTCGCGATCGGGATCGCCCCGATCTCCATGCCGCCGATCGCTTGCAGGTCCCACTCCGCGAGCTGGTCCGCGATCAGCTCCGCAATGATCCGCCGGTACCGCGGGTGTGAGAGGAGCTGTTTGCAATTGACGTAGTATTCGCTGACGCGGCCGGAGGCCAGGGTGAAACGTGGGGTCTGCTCCCAATGAAAGGCGCCGCTGTCGAGCATGGCCTTCGCGAGTTCTGATTTGCCCATTGAGGCGAGTCCGTATCACGCAGCCAATGACGAGTCAATGGGGTCAGAGTCGATTTAAAGATCAACCACTGCTGCAAGGACTGCCAAATCGGGGCTAAATCGACTCTGACCCCAATTTCCAATATGATGCCGCTCATGGACCCGCTTGCGGAGGTCATCCGGTACCACCAGGAGACAAAGCACCACATGTTCCGTTACGCCCGAGCGCTGGGCTATTTGGATTGGGAGAACCAGCCCAATCCGTTCCGGCGATATCACGGAACGCCGTTGATCCGGCTGCCAATCTTGAATGAGGGGGACGTTCCGCTGTCACCACCCTATGAAGATCTGTATCGCGAAGGCGGCGTGAAGCCGACGCCCGTCTCTTTGAAGAGCATCTCGAGATTTTTCGAATACGCGTTGTCGCTCACAGCCTGGAAGCAGGCCGGGAGCTCGAAATGGGCGCTGCGCAGCAATCCCTCGAGCGGGAATTTGCACCCCACCGAAGGGTATTTTATCGCCGGCGCGACCCCCGGCCTTAGCTCCACTGCCGCACTCTACCACTACACACCGAAAGAGCATGCGCTCGAGCAGCGTGTGACCTACTCGGTGAACCTGTTCGCAGATCTGATGAGAGAGTTTCCATCGAGTGCGTTTCTCGTCGGCCTCTCTTCGATCCATTGGCGAGAGGCCTGGAAATACGGGGAGCGTGCCTTTCGCTACTGCCAACACGACATTGGCCATGCTATCGGCACATTAAGATTCGCCGCCGCCGCGCTTGGCTGGCAGATGATGCTCCTTGAAGGCCTTGCGGATG
>DASXSU010000068.1:0-38095 GCA_036505795.1 Nitrospirales bacterium | reverse complement strand
CCGGATCACGTCTTGCACACTCAGTTCTACGAGGGAGGCATTTTATGAGCAATAGGTTATCGAATTGGGAAACGGCATCACTGCGCTCGGCAGGATTGCTCCTTGCAGTTGGGGCATTACTGCTTCCGGTTCCCGGTCCGGTGTTCGCCGATACAATCTCACCGGACACCTTCACAGCTACCGGACCCACTGGATTCAGCACCAGCGTTCATAAGGACGTTACGGTGACGACGGCGGTGACGACCTCCTTGGTGGATGTGTTTTTCCTTTCGGACACTACCGGAAGCATGGGTAGCTCTATCTCCGCCGTGCAAGCAGCCGCCACTTCGATCATGACGGCAACGGCCGCACTCGGTGACGTGCGATTCGGGGTCGGCGAGTACAAAGACCCGGCCGCCGACGCCTTTGGCTATCGTTTGGACTCGAATATTAGTGCCGGCGCGACCGCTGCTCTCAACCAAGCCGCAACCCTTGTCGGGATCAATGCATTGTCTGCAAGTGGAGGCGGCGACACGCCGGAAGGCAACCTTCTTGGCCTCCAACAGGCAGCAAATACCACCGCTTGGCGTCCTGGCTCAGCCCGGATCATGGTCTGGTTTGGCGATGCGCCCGGGCATGACCCCAGTGGTGGGGCCACCGAAACCACCGCCAGA
The DNA here is from genome assembly GCA_036505795.1 of Nitrospirales bacterium. Classification (GTDB taxonomy): domain Bacteria; phylum Nitrospirota; class Nitrospiria; order Nitrospirales; family NS-4; genus NS-11. The sequence continues at coordinate 37,442 of DASXSU010000068.1, read as the reverse complement.
AACGCGCTCCTCGCCAATGGGGTCAAGGTCGAAGCCATCAGTCTTACCAGCGGCCCGGGCCTCGATTTCGCATGTGCAGGTGGCGATTGCACGGCCGGTCAGGGAACACGTATCGCCACTGCGACGACGGGGGGACTGGTCAGCGGCATTAATACTGCTGGAGTTGTGGCGGCCATCAATGCGGCCATCACTAGTGCGGTTTCAAACTACAGCTCGGTCTGCCTGTTCCCGTCGGGAAATTCACCCAATGTCGACGTGCTCGTCGCCCCGTCGTGCATTACCGGTGTATTTGATCGATCCATTGTGCGGACCTTCGGCTTTGATGTGACCTTCCACGATCTTGTGCCGGGGGATCATTCATTTGTCATCAATGCGGCAGTGGATTTTGGTACGGTAGCCACAGAAACCGACAGGATTATCTCCACTGGCGGTGGAGGCGCTGTGCCGGAACCGGCAAGCGTTCTTCTGCTCGGGACCGGATTGTTTGCCCTCGCGGCTTTCCGCAGGAAGTTCAGCAGTAACTAGGCCGTCATTCTTCGCAGTCACAAGGCAGGGAGGTGATTATACCCTCCCTGCCTTTTTTTATTGACGACTTTTGGCAGCTACGCGCACCATGCTACCGTATCGATAAGTTATTCTAATTTCACAATGGCACAAGGCATGTGGCACAAGAGCTCCTGGCCAGCCGCGACCATCATTCTCCTCAGTTGCCTGTGGCGGGCTGATATCTCGTCGGCCGTTGGGATCAGCGGGGATTCCCTCCCGACTCCTCCTCCAGATTTTCGAGAATTATTGGAAGATGTGACCGTTTCCCGGTCAGATGACCTTTTGCGTGAGGCGCTTGATTTGGTCAATTCAGGGAAATACGAGGCAGCGATCCGGAAAATCCGAGCGCATTTAGAGACGAAGCCGAACTCTGCTCCTGCTTATGAGCTCCTCGGTGCGGCCCAGGTACTAGAAGGCGGAATCGACGACGGACTGAAATCACTCAAAAAAGCGGTTCAAATCGATCCCAAACAGAGTACCGCGATTACGAAAATCGGCGATGTGTACCTGACTCAAGGACAAAGCAAGAAAGCCAAAGAGGAATTTCTGAAGGCCATCCACATCGCTCCCGCGAACAACAGGGCCCACCAGCGGCTGGGAATTCTTTATGAGCGGGAAGGAAAAGCGAATCTTGCCATAGAGCATTATGAAAAGGGAGTGGTCGATACTCCCTCTGGGTACATCGGCATCAAAGTCAATCTGGCGGGCCTCTACAATGTGACTGGTCAATTCGATAAGGCGGTTGCATTGCTGGAAGGGCTTCTCACGCCGGACAGCAAAGACGCCACGGCGCATTTCATATTAGGAAATGGCTATCTCGGTCTCAAGAAAACAGCCAAAGCCATCGACGAATACAACAGGGTACTCAAGCTTGAACCTCTGAGCGAGAGGGCGCCGCTAGCTCTGGCCGTCGCGTACCGAGAACAGGGCAATCATGACGCATCGTTGAAGGAATTAGAAAAGGTCCTGAAAATCAAACCATCCTGGGCTGGCGGCTATTTCCAGATGGGAGAAACTCTCTTCGCGATGGAGCAATACGATGCAGCCTTAGAGAATTATAAAAAGGCCGAAAAATTAAGTTCCCATCCCGTTGGCATTCAAAAAAGGATCGCCGCTGTCTATCTAAAACAAGGAAAGTATCGGGACGCCGTTCCTATTTACAAAAGCATCCTTCAGACCAAAGACGCGAGCATGGAAAGCTATGAGCTCCTGGCATCCGCCTATCAGATGAGCGAGCAGTTCGATTTGGCGGAACCCATCTTCAAAGAGATGGTTCTCAAGTTTCCGGATAAGGCGTACCCTGTGTACCGGCTTGGGGTCTTTTATGGATACGTCAAAAAATACGATCAGGCGATTAGTGAGCTGAAGAAAGCTCTTGCGATGTCTCCGGAGGATCCAGCCATTCTCAAGGCCTTGAGTATTGCCTACAACCAGAAGGGCGAACGAGTCAGTGCCATTGAAATTGCCCGCACAATCACAAAACTCCGACCGAAGAGCATCCCGGATAAATTTTACCTTGCGGCGCTGACTCAAGATGCGCATCGCGATAAGGAAGCCATTGTACTGTATCGGGAGATTCTTGCCCAGAACCCGAACCATCTTGGGGCGCTGAACAATCTTGCCGTTGTGCTTTCAGATGGAGGCCGTACAGAGGAAGCGTTGCAGGTGTCCCAAAAGGCTATGCTGGAGGGTCCAGAGAATGGATTCATCCTGGACACACATGGATGGATTTTATTTAAACAGAATAAATATCAAGAATCCTTGGCGGTGCTGAATAAATCATTATCGTTGTCGCCTAACAATCCGGTCACCATGTATCACGTGGCGACCGTTTACAATGCATTGCACAACACTCAGGCGGCTAAGGAGAACCTGGAAAAAGCGCTTTCGGTCTCAAACGATTTTAAAGGCGCAGAAGACGCCCGAAAGCTGTTGAAACTCCTGAACGGGAAAGATACACCCACACAGTGATTATTGCTGGCAGAGCATCCATTGATAACACTAATGGGTCAGATGCAGCACCGGTAATGTGAAGAAGAGTAAGAATCCGTTGAGCGTAAAAATGGCGCCGCACACCGCCATGACCAGGCTGACCACGAACACAGGGAGAGAGCTCGACAGGATCCCAATGGAGGCCAGGACAATCGCAATTTGCAGCAGCGCTTCCCCGTAGTCGAAGTAAGGGTCTCTGGTGCGATAGAGATCCCGTTCGTGCTCCCGATCTTTCGCTTCCTTCTCGATTTCCTTCTTGTCCGTATTATAGTGACGCTCTTGGTCCGTGTACTCTTTGAGCAACTCCTCCAATCTCTGGCGGCCTGCAGGCTTGCCTGCGGGCCCGCGCTCCATGAGATCTGCCTCAAGACGGAGCTTCTGGACCCGGACCTGGTTCTCCCTGATACTCTTGGCCTGATAGTGGGCCCAGAGGTCGCTGGCTTGTTGCTGCGCAAGGAGCATTTCTTTCGTGGCGTTGTTGCCCCCTAGGGAAGCAATAGCAAGGATCACGGCATAGATCGCCGTTGTCAGGGCGACCCGGCGGGTGAAATGCGTGCTCTTTTTTTCTTCGAGTTCGTCAGGGTTCGGCAATTCGACTTCGGCCATGCGCGCGCTTCCTTAAAAAGTCGGCCGATTCTAAAGAGGTTGTCGCCTCAAATCAAACGGCGCGGCTCAGATGAGGCAAGGCTTACGGTTTTGTGGGCGCAGCCGGGGCGGGCGCATTTGGCTGATCTGTCATAGGCACTACGGGGGCTGGAACTCCGGGAGGAGAGGCAGCCGGTGTCGACGGTGACGATATCGGTTTATCCAAACCGATCGTCGAAGAGTAGTTGAGTCTCTTGGTAAGAATCGCGAGGCTCAAAGAGGTGAGCATGAAGATTGTGGCCGCCACGGCGGTCATCTTGCTCAGAAAGGTACCCGCTCCTCGTGAGCCAAAGACGGTTTGACTCGATCCACCGAAGGCAGCGCCAATCTCCGCGCCTTTGCCGGACTGCAGCAAAATAACCCCGACCATGATAAAGGCAACCAGAATGTGCAATATCACTAACGCGATGTACATGTTCCCTTTCTACCCTAAGCGACCGTCGCAGTCCGAAGGATTTTAGCAAACAGTACGGGATCGAGGCAAGCGCCCCCGACCAAGGCTCCGTCCACGTCCGGGACGGCTAGGAACTCCCCGATATTTTCCGGCACGACACTGCCGCCATACAGGATAGGCACCGGTGCCCCGGCATCTTGCCCCCACAGGGCGATGAGCTGTGTTCTTACATGGCGATGCATGTCGTCGACCTGCTCGGATGTCGCGGCGCGGCCCGATCCGATCGCCCATACCGGCTCATAGGCGATGACGATGTTGTTGGCCTCGTGTTTTTCGACTCCGGCGAGAGCTTCGGTGAGTTGGAGCGAGAGTACATGCTCAGCGTGACCGCTTAGCCGTTGATCCCACGTCTCGCCGATACACACGATCGGGCGCAGCCCGTGTCGGAGCGCTGCGGCCGCCTTCTTGCGGACCATGGCATCGGTTTCCCCGAAGTAGCGGCGTCGTTCGGAATGCCCTACAATCACGTACCGGCAGCCTAAGTCCTTCAGCATCACGCCGGAAATTTCACCGGTAAAAGCCCCAGAATCTTCCCAGAAAAGGTCTTGCGCCCCTAGCAGATAGGGTTGGCCTTGAAGGGCTTGCGAGACCGTGGAAAGGGCCGTGAAGGGAGGGGCAAGAACGGTAGACAGCTCGCGTCGGGGAAGGTCGCCACAGAGCTCCAGAAGCTGCTGGACCAGCTCCTTCGCTTCCGGGATCGTCTTGTGCATCTTCCAGTTTCCGACGATCAACCGAGGCCGCTGGAGCATGTGACGTTCTTTCAGCGCGGTGATTCCCTGATCCGGTCGGGAAGTGCGGCAATCCCCGGCAGCTCTTTGCCTTCGAGCAGCTCAAGCGCGGCGCCGCCGCCGGTAGAAATGAAGGACATGCTCTCCGAGACACCGGCGCGATGGACGGCCAGCGCCGTGTCGGCACCGCCGACGATGGTAAGCGCGTAGGCGTCGGCCACGGCATGAGCCACAGCCATGGTGCCGCGCGAATAGGCGTCCCGCTCAAAGATGCCCATCGGGCCATTCCAGAGAATAGTCTTGGCGTTCCCCAGGGCTTCGGTGAACAGCTTGACGGAGGCTGGTCCGATGTCGAGACCATACCAGCCTTTCGGAATCTCCTGGTTGGGAACGATCTTGGTTTCAGCGGCGGGGCTCATGCTCGCGGCCACCACGAAATCCACCGGTAGATAAAACTTCACGTCCCGGCTGATCGCATGCTCGTAGATTTCCTTGGCGAACTTCAGCATGCCGTCCTCCACAAGGGAATTACCCACCTCCAGGCCTAAAGCTTTGAGATAGGTGAAGGCCATGCCGCCGCCGATAATGACCTTGTCCACCTTCTTGCCAAGGTTTTCGATGACGCCGATTTTTCCGGAGACTTTGGCGCCTCCCAGAATTGCGACGAATGGCCGCATAGGGTTGGCCACGGCGCCTTCCAGGTATTCGATCTCCTTGCGCATCAAAAAGCCGGCGGCGGCATCCGGCAGAAACTTCGTGATGCCCGTGACCGACGCGTGATTGCGATGCGCGGCCCCGAACGCATCGTTAACATACACATCGCCCAGCGACGCCAGCGCCTTTGCGAACTGCTCGTCGTTGGCTTCCTCGCCTTCATGGTAGCGGAGGTTCTCGAGCAGGAGAACGTCTCCCGGCTTCATCTTCGCGACGAGGCTTGCCGTGGCCGGTCCGATACAGTCCTCGGCGAACATGACATCCTTCCCCAGTAGTCGCTGGAGGCGTCGCGCGACCGGCGCAAGGCTCAAGTGCGGATCCCGTCCCTTGGGCCGGTCCAGATGGGAACACAGGATGACCTTGGCGCCTTCGTCGACGGCGTAGTTAATGGTGGGAAGCGTGCCGCGAATGCGGGTGTCGTCCGTGATATGCCCGGTCTCATCGAGCGGCACATTGAAGTCAGCGCGAATGATGACGCGCTTATCTTTCAGAACGAGATCCTCAATCGTGACTTTGTTGCGGTTCATACCGGGGGTCTATACTTAACCTTTGGAGGCCATGAACTTGAGCAGATCACGCACGCGGCAGGAATAGCCCCACTCATTGTCATACCAGGCAATCACCTTGACCAGCCGCTTATCGAGGACAACGGTAAGTGGGGCGTCCAGAATGGCTGAGTGGGCATTGCCGTTCAAATCCACCGAGACCAGTTGTTCCTCGGAATATTGAAGGATGCCCTTGAGCGGGCCGTCAGCGGCCTTCCGGAATGCGGCATTGACCTCCTCGGCGGTCGCATCGCCTTCCAGTTCAGCGGTGAGGTCGATCAAAGAGACATTGGGCGTCGGCACGCGAACGGCCATGCCGCCCATCCTTCCTTTGAGCTGCGGGATCACCAGGTGCAAGGCCTTTGCCGCGCCGGTGCTGGTCGGCACCATGGAAAGGGCTGCGGCGCGGGCGCGGCGCAAGTCGGTATGGGGAAGGTCCAGCAGTTGCTGATCATTCGTGTACGAGTGGATCGTCGTCATCAGGCCGTGCTTGATGCCGTATTTCTCAAGGAGGACCTTGGCGACCGGCGCCAGGCAGTTGGTCGTACAGGAGGCATTGGAGACGATCTGGTGCGACTTGGGGTCGTATGTCTGCTCGTTCACCCCAAGGACGATCGTCGCGTCCGGATCTTTGGAAGGGGCGGAGATGATGACTTTCTTGGCGCCGGCTGAGAGATGACGCCCCGCGGTCTCACGTTCCGTGAACCGGCCGGTGGATTCTATGACATAGTCAACCCGGAGGTCTCGCCATGGCAGGTCTTTCGGGTCTTTTTGAGCCAGAATCTTGATGGGCTTTCCGTCGATAACCAACTGGTCTTCCTTCGCCTCCACGGAGGCGGAGAGCTGACCATGGACCGAATCGTACTTCAGAAGATGCGCGAGCGTGCGGGCGTCCGTCAGATCGTTAATGGCGACGAATTCCAGGGCGGGATCACCAAGGGATGCCCGCAAGACATTTCGACCGATGCGGCCGAAGCCGTTAATACCGATTCGCATAGGCATATTTCGTTGTGAGGCGTAGAGTGAACTAATTGCGGAATCCTAAGCGAAAAAATTCCGTGAGTCAATCACCCCGAAAGATTGGGCGTGATGTCAATCAAGGCCTTCGGTATTATTCTGAATTCCCTCTTTCATTATTCTAAATCCCTCTGTCATTCTGAGCGAAGCGAAGAATCTAGACCCTTCACGGAGTTCAGGGTGACAAGTTAGGTTCACTCAACATGCCGGCCTAAGTGAAGAGTCTAGCCTAAAGCTTCATCGCGTCGGTGACTTCCTCGATGGTCTGGCGGGCGACGACGCCGGCCCGTTGCGTGCCGGTCGCGATAACCTCATCCACGAGACCCGGTTGCTGTTCGAGCTTTCGGCGGTGTTCCCAGATCGGAGTGAGCCGGGCCACAATCGCATCGGCCGACAGTTTTTTGCAGTCGATACATCCGATTTCGGCTGTCCGGCACTCCCGGTTGACTCGGTCAATCACGGCTTGGGTTGAAACGGACTTGTGCAGGGTGAAGACCGGACACACGTCAGGATTGCCTTTGTCCGTCCGTCTGACACGGGCGGGATCTGTCACCATTGTCTTGAGCTTGGCTCGGACTTCGGTCTCGGTGTCCGACAGGTTGATGGTGTTGTTATAGCTCTTGCTCATTTTCCTGCCGTCGGTGCCGGGGACTTTGGGAATCTCGGTCAGCAAGGCCTGCGGTTCGGGAAAGATCGACTTGTACAGGCCGTTGAATCGGCGGGTGATCTCCCGCGTCAATTCCAGATGCGGAAGTTGATCTATCCCCACGGGAACGAAATCGCCCTTGTACAATAAAATATCCGCGGCCTGGAGAACCGGATAGCCCAAAAAGCCGTAGGTCGAGAGGTCCCGGCCCTCAATGTTGTCCTGCTTTTCCTTATACGTGGGGTTTCGCTCCAGCCATGGCACCGGCGTAATCATTGAAAGCAAAAGGTACAGAATCGCGTGTTGAGGAACATGGGACTGGATGAAGAGTGTTGACTTCTCAGGATCGAGACCGGCGGCCAGCCAGTCAATCAGCATCTCCCGTGCGTAGAACCGGATCTTCGAGGTGTCTTCGAAGTTTGTCGTGAGCGCGTGCCAATCGGCAATGAAGTAAAAGCATTCATGATGCTCCTGGAGCCGCACAAAGTTATCCAAGGCGCCCAGCAAATTTCCCAGATGCAACGCCCCGCTGGGCTGCATCCCGCTAAGAACTCGCGTCGCCATCCAATTCCTAAGACACCAAGGTTGAAAGCAGAGCCGTGCTAAGTGTACTCGCTGGCGCTATTAATGTTCGAAAGAGGATATCGACGGGGGTCATGAGGCTACGGAACAGATGAAGCTGAGGGTCCGCCAATACCAGAAAAAAGATGATGATCATGCCGTAGGGTTCCACCCGGCTAAGGGTCGCTGCATGCTGTGGTGGCAGGGTATTCACGAGAACGCGGCCCCCATCCAAGGGCGGGATAGGGATCAAGTTAAATACCATCAGGACGAGGTTGATGAGCACCGAGTACATACACATCCATGCCAGGGGCACCAGGATCATGCCGCCGAGGTCCGACCGGGAAACAGCTGTACCGCTCGTCGAAATGGAATCCGCGACGGTTGGATCCAATGCCATGATTCCGGTCAAGAGAGCTGCGCTGACGATGGCCAGGAGAAGATTCATCATCGGCCCAGCGGCGGCCACGATCGCCATTTCGCGTCGCGGGTTGCGAAAATTGACCGCATTCACGGGGACCGGCTTGGCGTATCCTATGAACACGCCCGTTGGGAATATCAGGCACAGCAGCGGCAGCAAGATCGTGCCGAAAAGATCGATGTGTGCAAGTGGATTCAGCGTCAGGCGGCCGGCCTCCCGGGCGGTGTGATCGCCAAAGTAGTCCGCGACCTTTCCATGCGCATACTCATGAAACACCATCGCCAGCAGGAGCGGCAGGGCCATGTAAGAGATGGTATGCAGGATGGAGCCGAGCTGCATCATTGTGTATTCGTTAAGGCCGTCAATCGGCCTCCTTTGACCTGTATCAGCGTGTAACGCCTTTCTAGGTAGCCAGCTGCGTTCATGCTAAGAGGCCCCGACAGCCCCGGCGCATTCTTCACTTTTCGCAAGCTGTCGCGGATGGCTTTGCCGGTGGTGGCGCCCTTCAGTACGGCATCCAGTATGAGTTGCGTGGCCTCGTAGGAGTGGGCGGCGAAAGCCGTGGGGGCCTCATGAAATCGCGCCCGATAGCGATCGACAAAGTTTCGCACGACCGGATTCGGGTTGTCCACGAAAAAACTATCGGCAAAGAGGGCGCCTTCGACGGATCGTCCTCCGATCCGGATCAATTCCGGAGAGTCGAGGGCATTTGTTCCAAGGATCGGAACCGCCATGCCGTAGAAGTGCAACTGGCCGGCGAGGAGCGCCACCTTCTCGACATTGTCAGGAAGGAAGATCGCATCGAAACCGGGAATGTAATTCTTCGCGGGCTTGCCCTTCTTCTTGATCGCTTCCAGTTTCCCGTATTTCTTCAGGTCGGCAGCTTTGAGGCGCTTGATTGCCGGACCAAAATCCGTGTCCTTGGCATCGTAGGTCTCAGTGGCAATCAGTTCCGCACCCAGGCGCTGGATCTCCTCGGCAAACGCCTGTGTCATCTCACTTCCATAGGGATCAAGCGGTGCGAGGATGCAGACCCGTTTCCAACCAAGTCTAATAATGGCATGCTCCGCCACATCCCGAACCAACTCGCGATGGTTCACGGCCGCATTGAAGAGAGACTGCGCAAGCCGCTGGACTTCCGAGAAGGTAGCGGTCGGTGTAATGAGGACGGCGTCTCGGGCGTCTAGGGTCGGTGCGACCAGCTTTAGGTCTCGGGTAAGGAGTGGGCCGATCACTGCCACCGGGTGATAGTCCTCCAAGAGGTCATCCAGTTCGATCATCAATTGTTTCTGATCGTTCTGGGTATCTTTCGTGACGAGACCAATCGCCGGCCGCGCCGCGAACTCGAAGCCGTGCTCTAGGCCGATCTTGATGCCGTTGAGCACCTGCGTTCCATAAGGGCTGAGCGGACCGGACAACGGGAGGAGGGCGCCGAGAAGAAGATCATTGGTCTTAAGTTTCTTCCGCTGTGCCGTCAGAAAGCTGGTCACCGTCGCGATTTGCTCGTGATGTGGAAACCGCTTAAAAAATTCTCGAGCGGTTTGGGTCACTTTATAATCTTCGCCGGAGGCGGCGTACTGCTCCAGCAAGCGGAGCAGTGCCAAGTCTCCAGGGAAGGCTTGCTGGAATCGCTCTGCGACGCGCCTGAGATCGGCCTCGCCGAGTTTCGAATAGAGAAGAAGCCGGACACGTTCCTCGATGACCCGCGCCTCTTCCGGGGGGACTAAGGCGCGAGAGTCGAGCGCTGCCTCAATGGCGCGTGGATAGTCAGGCTTCGTCAGATACGCTTCCTCGAGTCGTCGCAGGATGCCGAGTTTGAGTGCCGGGCTGGAAGCCTCGATGTACGCCTGACGCAGGAGTGGCAGCGCGGCGTCCGATTGTCCGGCCTTCAGCAAGCCGGTTGCCAGAGCCACCCGGGCTTCTGTGGCAAATTCGGAAGCCGGAGCCTCTTCCAAGAGACGGCGGAAGTAGACATTCGCCTCCTCCCACTTCTGCATCCCGCTTAGCGCTCGGGCGAGCAGCAGATAGGCCTCCGGAAGGAGAGGGCTGTCAGGGGAGGTCTCAATCAGCTTTTGAAACTGGTCCACGGCCTCCTGAGCCCTGCCGGCCTCCAGCAGTGACCTTCCGGTATCAAGCTGCGCCTTCTGACGCGGCGTAGCCTGTAAAGCGCGTGGTGGAACGGGCGCAGGAACGATGCTCGTTCCGGGCAACGACGGTTCGGCTTGAACGAGCCACGGAGCGACAATCAGCAATCCCAGGGCGGCCCGTGCCAGAGTTAGTTTAAGGGCGGGAGGTGCAAGGCGGAGGCGCCACCGAAGTGAAACAACCGGCATCAGAAAAAGAGGCGTAGTACACTGAGCGGCATGAGGTATACACACTATAGGGGCCGCTCGGGAATGAAGTCAAGGCTGTGTGGTAAACTTCGTTGATGAAGGCGAAAGCCGCGATGAATCTGCCCATGGCACGACAGTGCCGGTCCCGGCGATGCCTTGTTGTCCTCATGCTGCTGCTGGCCGTGGCGTGGAGGCCTTTGCCTGTCAGCGGGGATTTACCGAAGGAGATTGCGGCCAAAGACGGAGCGCCCATGGTCCTGGTGCCGGCGGGTGAATTCTGGATGGGGCTCTCGGAAGATGAAGGCCTGGACGATGAGCAGCCTCGTCATAGAGTGTATCTGGACGCCTTTTACATCGATCAATTTGAGGTGACGACGGAGCGATACGCCAAGTTCTTGGCCGCCTCAGGATGGGAGAAACCGGTCAACTGGGACAAGGTGAAGCTCCCGGAGCACGCGACCCGCCCCGTGATTGGGGTGAGTTGGACCGATGCGGATGCCTATTGCCGGATCACCGGGCGTCGGTTGCCGACCGAAGCGGAATGGGAGCGTGCGGCACGTGACGAGAACGAACGAAAGTTTCCGTGGGGTGACAGCCGGCCGAAGGTCTCTGTGGCGCGGTTCGGGCAGGGGACGCAGTTCTCGTACGATATTCTCATGCCGGTCGGAAGCTATCCTCCCGGAGCCGGCCCGTACGGGACCCTCGATCAAGCCGGCAATGTCGCCGAGTGGGTGGAGGACTGGTACGACGGAGAATATTACCGCGAGGGACCCAAGCGAAATCCGTCCGGGCCATCCCATGGCCAATATAAGATGACGCGGGGAGGGTCCTGGTCGGACATGCCGGTGTATCTGCTGTCCGCCAGCCGGACGACGAAGCTACCGCCCGAGACTCGCAATGCATTCGTGGGTTTTCGCTGCGCCCAAAGCGCCAAGTAGGGGTCTGGCTCAATTTCTTCCGAGAAAATGTGCCTGACCCAGTCTTCGCCGTTGCTCTTTGAGCGGGTCCTGCCCCCGCATAGCCCAGCGCAGCTGGGCGTTTCGCCGTCGAGGCCCCGCAGACTCGGCTGTACGCCCCGCGCTGCATCTGGGCGCCCATGCGGTGTCACCCGCTCGATGCATCGGTTGGCAGCCGTCGCTGACTCGCCTGTAGGCCGTTGCCTCATCGGGACGCCCCCGGCTCCGCACCACCCACAAGAGACTCACAATTCTTTAATGCCCTTCGCCCGAAGAATTTAAATCCGTTCGCCTTGAGCTTTGTCGAAGGGCTCTTCATCAGTTTTTGAAGAGCTCCTGGGCAGTTCAGCTTGGAGAGTGTGGCCTCGGTCCATACCTATCTTGTATGGACCTCGGCCGGGTGCCAGCCTGAGGTCTGGGTGGGTGAGAACGGTGAGCCCGGTTGGGCTGTTCGGTGAAAGGACCCGAGGTTACATGAGCTTTACGGGGTCGCCGGCGCAGTCCAGGGTCTCACCGCTGTGACTCTTGTCGGCGAGCCGCCACAGGGAGGGTGTGACCTCAAACGGCCGGCCGCGGCCGGTAAACAGCCGCGCTTTATGAATCTGCACGCGCTCCTTATCCAGAAATCTGACCTCCAGGAGGACTTCCTGCTTCTCTTTATGTAGCAGCTTTACCACCTCGGCGTCAGAGACCATCTCATACTCGCCGCGAAGGTTTAGCGAGAGGGTGTTCTCGGAAATCCTCGCCGCGAGCGTGCCGTGTTGATCGAACACCATGCCCTTGAGCATCGTCTCATTGTATCGACGATTGTGGTCGAATGAGAATTGCGTCATTCCGTCTATGTCGATAACGCCCTGTGCGTTACGATAAAAATTCGAACCAATTTCAATATCCATGTTCAATATCCATGCCTCTCGTGATCTATTAGGGATCAGTGCATCGTCCTGAACGCGCTGTCGCTGACTTCGGAAAAGATCACTTTCATCGTTTCGCGAAAGTTGTCGGCTGTCTGGGAGTCGTCGATGCTCTTCCCCAAAATCTGAATCGCCGCCGCCTCGCCCAGTAGGGTATAGCGACCGGTTTTTCCCTCGCCTTTGACCGCATCACCATAGAGCCGGTACCGGGCCGGCAGATTTTGCTGATGAGCGTCGGCAATCTCCCGTCCTGCCTGATCCGCGATGTGGCGTAGAAAAAGACCATGAAAGGCCTTCAATACGCCGGTCGTTCGTGCCGGGTCGGTGGACGCAAAGGTCGCGCAACCTTGGGTGATCGCGAATAGGATCAAGTATGTGAGTTCCCACTCGGCGGCGTCAAGGTTTTCGATCGTTTTGAGATCGACCACCTTACCGATATGCAGTTCGAGCCAGTTTTGCTCGATGATGCCGAAGGCCAGGTCGGACAACTCCTGCCCGACCTGCTCAGGCGACGCGTCGGGCATGCAACTATAGAACCTCGATTTTGCTCAACCGACAGTGATCCATTCGGATGAAATGGAAGCGTCCCTGATCATCGGCGACCAGAAATCCAGGAAGGTTCCCGGAGGTTTGCCAGAGGACCTCGATGACCGGATAGGCGGCGTCGCGGGTGAACGTGGGATGCGGCTGACCGTTGCCTTCAATAATATCCGTGATCGTGAAATGTCTCATCCGTCCCTCGGCTGATGTTGAGTATAACACGGCGTGACTCCGAATCAAGGCGGCGGCAATCCCTCAATCGTCTGATCCTCCCACCGAATATACTATGTGGCATATCTCGTTTTCGCGTTAGTGCTCCTGCACAGAAGGCGCAAGCCTCCACTTGGAATACCGGGTCAGCAATACAAGGCCGGGAATCATGGCGAGCACGCTCAGAAGAAAGTACTGCTCCCATCCCAACGCTTTTGCGAGATAGCCGGTCGGCGCGCTTCCGATGACCCGGCTCAAGCCCATCACACTCGTGAGCAGCGCGTACTGGGTGGCCGTGAAGCGTTTATCACAAATGCTCATCAAAAAGGCCGTGAAGGCCGCAGTACCCATGCCGCTGCAGAAGCTTTCAATTGTGATGGCTGCGACCATCGTCGGGTAGTCATGTCCAACATGCGCGAGCAGCATAAACGAAAGCCCCGAGATCCCCTGGCTGAGGCCGAACGTCCACAGAGAGCGCTTGAGGCCGAGTTTGACCATAAGAGCGCCCCCCGCCAAGGTGCCGATTATGGTGGCGACGAGCCCAAAGCCCTTCGTGACGGCGCCGATATCGGTTTTGGTAAATCCGAGGTCCAACAAAAATGGCGTTGTCATCGCCATCGCGATCACGACATCGAGTTTATACAGGACAATAAAGCCCAGCATTTCCAGCGCGCCTTGTCGTCGGAAGTACTCGGCAAAAGGCAGCACCACGGCTTCAGTGATGGTGCGCGGGGGTTTGGCGGCTACCACGGGTTCCGGGGCAAAGAGGGTTGCGATAATGCCGATGAGCATGGCCGCAGCCATCAAGAGATAGACGACCCGCCAGGACAAATGGTCGGATAGGATCAGGGCGACTGCGCCGGACGTCAACATACCGAAGCGGTAACCGGTAATATACAGCGCTGCCGCAGGGCCGATCTCCTCGTTCTCTGCCAGATCCGTCCGATAAGCATCCACGACAATATCCTGACTGGCGCTGAAGAAAGCGGTCAGAAATGCCAGAGCCGCCGTGACAACAGGAGACGTCACCGGATTGCTAAACGCCATTGCCGCGACGGTCACCACCAAGGCGATTTGCGAAAGTAGCATCCAGCCCCGGCGCCGGCCCAGAAATGGAGGGACGAAGCGATCCATGGCAGGGGCCCAGAGGACCTTTAATCCGTAAGGCAGGGCCACCAACGAGAACAGTCCGATCACCGCGAGATCGGCGTTTTCGGATTTCATCCAGGCTTGAAGAGTGGTTGCTGTAAGCGCGAGCGGAAGACCGGAAGAAAATCCTAGTAAGAGGACCACCAACATGCGCCAGCTTGTGAAGAAGTCCAGGAGCTTCGACCTAGAACCCGGTGTCATGGGATATGCCCTTGTTCTTCAGAATGGTTATCCGGCGACAACGTTAGGCAAACCCAGCCATGCGAGTAGCGGTGTTACTTAGAAAGAGAATGACGATACGGAATTTTGGAATGAGAAGCGCTTCGAGAAGCGAAAAGGGGAAGGCCAGGATGGTGGCCCTCCCCCATAAAGACCCAGAGAAGGAACTACTTGGGATTCGCGTTCACCTTGGTGCCTTCTTTGATCTGGTTCTCGGTCACGCCCTTGTTGGTGACGTGACCAGGCCCGACGACGTCCGGTAAGCGCGAGTCGTCGCGACGTTTAAGCTGATCATGATCGCTGACGCCTCCGCGGGCATCACTATTTTGTTTCTTCACGACTTCGTTAGACGGCTCTTCGGCAGATTTCAAACTTGCCGCTGGCCCGACCCCCGTCGTCGCTTTTCCGGTCTCGTCCGGGTAGCCCTCGTGCTTCTTGAGTAACGCAGGGTTTGCGAAGCTGGACGACGCCATAAACACAAAGCCCAACCCCAAGGCTAAGGCCAAAAGTGAAAGTTTCATATGACCCTCCATAAATAAGAGACCGATTCATTCCATGGAAAAACGCGAACGACGATACCGCACTTGCTCCAGGCTGTCAAGGGAGCTTACCGTCTCCTGGGCCGACGGCGCCCGCGCCCGAGCACCCGTGAAGCGCCATGTGCCGGAAGTCGAATAATCACCGTGGTTCCCTGGCCGGGCCCGCTTGCAATTGAGATCTGGCCGCGGTGCTCCTCAATGATCTTTTTAACCGAGGAGAGGCCAAGCCCCGTTCCGGCGGCCTTGGTGGTGAAGCCCGGCTCAAAGATCTTGCCGATATGCTCCGTAGGAATCGGCGCGCCGTCATTTTCTATCGTGATGGCCACTTCATGGCGACTGCGCACGCCCCGATAGGGGACAGCTTCAAGGTGAATATGGCCGCCGGGCGTCATGGCCTGCAAGGCGTTTTTCAAGATGCTGAGAAAAACCTGTTGGAGCTTGCTTTCATCCGCCTTGATCGACGGCAATGGATCGGCAAACTGGCGGGTGACGGTGATTTGATTCTGCTCCATCTCGCCGGCGACGACGGCGAGCGCGCTCTCAATGACCTCCGGAAGGCGGATTACACGTGGATGCAGCTCCAAAGGTTTGGCATTATCAAGGATCTCATTGAGGATCGTCTCGATTCCGGTTAGATCACGGCAGGCCTTCTCAACACGCTCAAGCGATCCGATCGGCACCGCCCTCCCCCCTACCTGGTCGGCCAACGTCTCCTCCAGTTCGGTACGGGTCTTCGTCAGTGTTTGCAGAATCTCTTGCTCAAGAAATGAGGTCAGTTCCCGGATGGCTGCTTGACGTTCCTGGCGCAGCATCAATTCGCGGGCCTCCAGAGATTCCGGTGAATAAAAGGCGACAGCCTTCGTGGGGGCGGCGTCGGGGTTGACAACCTGCTCGACTCGTTGGCTGGGATCCGAAACCGACGGGCGCGGGCCCATGGCCGGCAGAAAACGGGCGAGACGCTCTACGATACCGGCGGCCGCCCGTGCCATGTCCAGATTGTAGAGATCGGTTGTTTTCGACGCGAGCGCGATCGTACCTACAAAATCCGGGCCTTTGCGCAACGGCACGACCAGCGCTGTCTTAAACTTATCCTTGTAGAGCTCTTTATAGTCTAGAAATCGGCCTTGCGTGGACGCCAAGTCACGGTCGAGTCGCGGCTTCTTATGGCGGATGACCCAACCTGCCGCAGAACCGTCCAGCGTGAAAATCTGGCCCTGCCGCCATTCAAAATGCCCGGGGGTGTAAGAGAGGAAACCCACAAGGAGTTTCGGATCGGTCTCGTAGCGGGTCAGCAAGGCCCGGTCATACGGAATAACCGTTTGCACTTCGGCCATAAGGGCTTCGATGGCTGTTGCATCCAAAGGACTCTCGGGAAAGACGCCTTCCGACACGCCGCCACGACGGCCGGGCTCTTGAGCAAGGGGCATCGCGAGTGCAGCTTCAGGGAGTTTGCTCAGCAGGCCGGACTTCACCAGAGCAGCCTCCAGCTCCCCGGCAGCGTTTTCTGCCTGCCGCTGATCCTTGTCCGAAAATGAAGCCACGTCTTTCCGGCCGAGCACGAGCGCTCCGCAGATGCTCCGCCGGAACCGCAACGGCACTCCCAATAACATGCGGTGAGAAGGCGACGTCATCCGCATGCGAATCTTCGGAGGTGCCGTTTGGCCATTATCACTGGCGCTCTGGAACTTTAACTCGGGATAGGACAGCGCCCGAATAATAGCCTGAATCTCTCGAGGAGCGAACCCGCGGGATGAATGAGGCTGGAAGGGTCCAAGCCCATCCTCTTTGAGCGCGATCAATGCGAGGTCTACCCCAAGCTCGGCAAGGGTCGCATTAAAAGTCTTCAGAAGAGATGTCGAGAGCTGCACCGGTCCTCCTATTACACCCGCCCGCCCCGCGCGGTATCTCACCCACCTTCCCCGAGCCGTATTTCACCCGCCCAACCCCACGTCCGCCAAGACGGCCGCATTTCCCGTGGGACAGACTCTTTGCCCGTGAGACGCGCGCTTTACCGCGGAGATTTACCGCGGCGTCATTCTAACAACGCTCGGCCGCAGTAGCAATGTTTCAAGCAACGGGAAGGGGCGCGTCTTGGCGCGCCTGGGCTAGGGGAAAAAAAGGCCCGTCCAGGGGAAGGGAGCCTGACTTGGCAGGCGAAGGGCGGGCGGGTGCGATAGGGCCTAGGGTGGGAGGGTGCGATGGCGGGTGCAAGGGGCAAAGGAGGCTGTCTCGGCAGACTCCAGGGTGGGCGGGTGCGATGGGCGGAGGTTGCGCAGCTTCGGGAAAATCTATAGGATGCTGCGGTTGTGCAGCCGTGGCACAGTAAGAAGCTCACCTACCAAAACGAAGGATCGTGGATCAGGAGACTCTGAAAAAAACAGCTGCCGAAGAGGCGGTCACGTACATCCGGGACGGCCAGACTGTAGGGCTGGGCACCGGCTCGACAATTCGATTTGTCATGGCGATACTTGCTCACCGGATACGCGAGGGTTTAAAAATACGGGGGGTCGCAACATCGTTGGAAACCGCCAGGCTCGCAGCTGACGCAGGAATTCCGCTTCTTCCTGATGATGCAGAATGGAAGATCGATCTCACAATTGATGGGGCGGATCAGGTCGACCCTCGCTTGAACCTGATCAAAGGCGGTGGGGGAGCCCTCTTGAAGGAGAAGATCGTGGCCGCAGCTTCCACGCGTTTTGTAATCGTAGTCGACGAGAGTAAGCGCGTCCCGGTGTTAGGCGGAAAGTTCCCTTTGCCGATCGAAGTGGTGCCGTTTGGATGGCGCACAATTGCTAACCGGGTGGAACGTTATGGATGCTCAGTAGCGCCGCGAATGAAGGATGGACGTCTTTTCGTCACTGAGACCGGTCATCACATTCTGGATCTCACATTCCCCAAGATTGAGACGCCGGCGGTTCTGGAAGCGGAACTCGAGAAAATCCCCGGTGTCGTATGCAGCGGTCTGTTTGTCGATCGCGCCCATATTGTCGTGGTGGCGACGCAGCAGGGGATTGTGACCCTTTCCCGGCCGTGAAAATTTGCCGCCTTTCTTCGCGCGCCAAATTTCCTCAGCGCGCCACAGAGGGAGCGGCGGGGTATGATCTCTTTGCGGCCGAGAGAACCGTGATCCCTGGCGCCCGTGCGAGTGAAGGGCGAGTGGACATTGGCCGGGCGCTGGTGCCGACCGGATTGGCTCTGAGTATTCCTGCGGGACACGTCGGACGCATCGGGTCGCGGTCCGGACTGTCGGTGAAAAGTAATATCGAGACCGGGGCGGGTTGGATCGATGCGGACTATCGGGGAGAGGTCAAAGTCGAGTTGAAGAACTTTTCCGGCCAGGACTTCATCGTCGAGGAGGGCGATCGCATCGCCCAGCTTATTATCCTGCCGATCGTCACGCCGGACCTTGAGCCGATTGATCGTTTGCCTTCCACTGAGAGAGGCGGGGGGGGCTTTGGTTCAACCGGCACTCAGTAAGACTCAGGACCGCCGCCGGTTTTCAGTTCGAAGGAGCCCTGCTTCACCTCCACTTTCTCATCGTCGAATCTCGCGACACTCTGGCCCCATCGGTAGACGAACTCATGAAGGCCGGGCTGGGTCGGGATCACGACACTAACGGTCCGGCGCGGGCCTTTCATGACGATAACTCTTTCCTGGCGTTCAATTTGAATCGGGCAGTTCGACGAGAGCATGGCGGTTGTCTGGGCGGTGGACCAAAAGACTTCACCAAATACAAAACAGGCTTGCGGCAGGGCTACCGGGACAGCCGGCGATCCGGTCAGTAGCGATCCGGCGAGCAGAACAGAGGAGAGTCCCACGGTGGCCTCCAGTTGTGCAGGTAGCAGACTATTGCGAATATTTTCAATTTTCCGACTACTTGTAAATTGACCATTTAGCTTAAAAACAAGGAAGCGGTCGAGAAACCTTACCCAAATGGGTGATCTTTCGCTGGCTTGCGCGAGACTTCCATTGATCGACCGAAAAATCTTACAGGGTCTGCACTACCTGATTTCTCCTGAATGTTCTTCCGAGGAGGCAATATAACCTAACTATTTCAGTTTGTTAGCTGGCTAGATCAGTTTTGTTTTCAAAGGACGGGCTTTCCCGCGCTGTCGGAAATGTTGACAGCTACCGCCTAGGCAACAGCACAACTCCAAGATCTTAAAGCCCTTTTGACGTAGCATGCGAATTGCTCAGATCCCTGGGGGGCAACATCTCTAAGGAAGGGAAACCTATGTCTACAATGTCTCTACGTCTCGCAATCACCGTAGCGGGCCTGCTAGTCGTGATTTCTTCAACAGCGTACGCGGTTCCGACCGTAACTTCAATTGGGGGGAACACTCCCGCTTCGATCCAACCCACTGTCGATGCATTCAGAACGGCCCTGGGCAATCCCAACAATGGGAATAGTCCCGGCCCCCTGGGCAGTGGTCGGCGTGAGATCAACTGGGACGGCGGGACGGCCACCGACGGCACTGCCGCGGTCACGCCATTCACCGTTTTCCAAAACATCCGCGGGGCAACGTTCACAACCCCGGGCAGTGGATTGACACAAACCCCAATTAGCGGCGGGACAGTGGATATTGCACCCGGCTTGGGCGGGGTACAGACCAGCCTTGCAGGCATCAACGCGACCTATGGGGCTATCTTTGCGACCTTCAGCCCGAACCGCCTCTTCACACCACTGGACAGCAATATCACAGACGGGACATTCTCCATCCCTGGGACGAACGGTGCCGTCGCCGCTACACTCAGCGGCTTTGGCGCGGTCTTCACCGACGTCGATCTGGCCAACACAACATCGATAGAGTATTTCGATAATAATGGGTCTCTCGGGAAGTTTTTTGTTCCGCCCGGTGTGCCGGCTGCGGGTGCCAGCATCCCAACGCTCTCATTCTTGGGCGTGACCTTTACCACTGAACGCATTGCCCGCGTGCGCATCACGACGGGAAATAGCGCTTTAGGTCCGAATGATCAGAATGGAGACCTCGTTGACGTCGTGGTGATGGATGACTTTCTTTATAGCGAACCCAAAGTGGTCCCCGAACCGGCGACGCTGCTGTTACTGGGCACCGGTCTGCTTGGATTAGGGGTCTGGCGAAGCAGACGGCGAAGCGTCTGACGATCTCTCCTCCTGCCTAGAGAGGGGACAAGAAACCGACGGTCGTCAGAACTGTCAGAGAATCTATCAGGCACTCGTTTGGCGGGGCTAAGAGCCTGGCATAGGAGGAACAAGAAGCGGATTAGAGGTCTATTCGTCAGCTAAAGAGCCAGGTCTACCGCAGCCTGGCGCTTCGTGACCTTGTCCTCCGGGTTGTAGTTGGCGGTAATCTCCTTCTTCGCATCCTTCGCGCTGACCTCGATCTTCGTACCGACGTCTTCGTTATGGATGTGGAGGAAGATTTCGTAGTATCCCTCGGTATTTGTTTTTCCGTCGTGGGCCTCCCGACCCTCTTTAAGGGGTTTAGCGAGGACGGTCACTCCCGGCAATGGTTTGCCGGTCTTGTCTTTGACATACCCATAGACAATAAAGCCGTGGCTGACATTACTTTTTACGAAGATTGGTTTTGGGGTTTCTGGTGACCCGTTCTTGAGTGTGGCAAGGTATGCCGCGAGCGCAGTGACTTCCTCGTCGGTCATCAGTTCCTTGTATTTATCCGGCATCAGGCCTTTCTTGTGCTCTTTTTCGAATCCTTCCGCGTACAAGTAGCCTGGATCGAAGATCTTCTTCTTGATGTCATCGACCGTCAAATAGCTTCCGATATTATCGAGAATCGGCCCACGCTTTTTGACTGACCCCTTACCACCGATCTTGTGGCAGTTGTAGCACTCCTGTAGGTCATAGACCTCTATACCGCGCGCGATGATGTTTACAGGGCCAGAAGCCGCGGACGCAGACGTGGCGGAAGGAGCAGTTGCAGCCTGGGGCGGCGAAAATCTGTTGAGTTCCGTCAGAAGCGTTGTAGTCTTAGCTTGCAACTCTTCGGTTTTTTTCAGAAGCGACTCCAGTCGAGCCCGGCGTTGCTCCGGGGTTTCCATCTTCGGCTTCACAATCTTATCGATTTTTTCCTTCTCCACATTCGGGTCATATTGAGGCAGGATCGATGCGCCCAGTACATACGCCGCCGAAAGCACCACATAAAACAGGACCAGCGAGGCTGCCGCTGTCCAGCCTCCGATCTTCCGAACGGGAGGGGCATCCAGAAGAAGGAAAACCACAAGACCCAAGAGGACGTACAGAACGAACATGATCTGAAAGACGCGCGGAAAGTGCATGGCATCCGTCAGGAACCAGACAAGCGGAACCAGGACAGCACCGATGATGAGCTTCAAGAGCATGTGCGGAGAGATAGTCCAGTCATGCCGATCGTCAACAATACCATGGCACGCGCAAGTCCGGCAATGCGGTCAATGGGTGCGCTACAGCGGCGGGGACTTCTAGGACGGGTGCGGAAAACAAAAAGCCGGGCAGAACCCGACGGAGCACAGAGTGCGGGCTATCCGTTCAATCGCGTTCCAGGCCGTCCTCCCGGATCTTTCCCAGCAGGCTCAGGCTATCTTGCAAGAGCCCCGCGGCCGAATGCAGCGCTCGCTGCAGGTGAAGGAGCCGTTCTTCGGAGGGGAGTTCGGGAGAGGTCAATTGATACTGCTGGAGATGATATTCGAGGATCGCTCTCTTGGCCTCTAACAGAAGGACTTCGCTTGTAAGAGACATATGGAGAGCCTGCCTGCGTAGTGTGAAGGAGCGACTGTAATCGGTTTGCTGCTGGTGCGCCAGGGCCCTTTCGGGGGACAGACAATACTTCGGCGTAGAGGCCAAGGGCAAGCAGGCTATTAGCCGAACAGGACTTTAGCGCTCGAGGGATCGTCTGGGGCGAGGGGCGGTTTTAACGTTTTCGGACTGAGCGGGAGGAAGCACACCGCTGACGGCCAGCAGGATCGCCGTCCTGGTCAATGTGTTGGTTTTCTTCATGACATTTTTAATGTGTTCTTTGACGGTCTGCTCGGTGACGTCCATCTCATTGGCAATTTCCTTATTGGTCATTCCTTTCAGAAGATGTTGCACCACGCTCACTTCTCGGTCTGTGAAGTGAAACCGCTTCTTTGCGCTCCGAAGTAAGGGTGCAGACGGGCGGCTGATCTCCTCCAGGAGGACGAGAATTTCCGAGCGATCCGCATCTTTCGCGTCCGGAAGCCCGGCCGCCAGGATCAGGATTTCTGTCCGACGGTCGGCAACCACCTGTTTGATTTGAAGGTCCTCTGCGTTCTTGATGTTCCCCGAGCGCATCAAGCCGGCAATTTGCGTGCAGACTTGCAGTACGGCCTGCGGCAGCACGCCATTCGCCGATTTCCCTTCCTGAATTCGGTTGATGATCCCGCAGAGCTTCCAGGACTGCTCATCCCTATACAGCAAGTTCAGCGAACTCGACAGGATGAGAAACCCCGGGCTGACATGTTCTTCAGCCATGGCTTGGTGTTCAGCATTCAGTGGGGTGGCGGTCGGTTCTTCCATATCCGTTGTTTTATCTAGGTGATATACTACTTTACGGATTCTTTCGAGAGATTCTTGAGAAACGCGGAGCTGAGCGGAGAACTAGAGCTGCAGCGGGAGCCGGCCGGCGAGTTTTATCAACAACAATGCGGTGATGGGCAGGTAGATCAGGGCTCCGGTCAAGCCGATGAGCGGCTCACCGATCCAGAAGGTTATCGCTAGGTTGAAGCAGAGTACGGCATAAAACAAGGCGCTGCCGAGCATCAGGGGGCCCGCTTTGTTGGCGTCCGTATCCTGATCGCGTACCCGCCGATCCACGAACCGGAACAGACACAAGGCAATGAGCCCGACGGCGCCCCATCCAAGGTAATTGGCGATCGGCACGCCGAAGTGAAATCCGGGCTCCGGATAGTAATAGATCTTCCCTAAAAACCAGCGGTCACCGCGGAGCGCGACTGGGTCGATGATGATATCGATCAGGACGAAGAACAGGATCGTCAGGGCAAGCACAGGCCAAGACACCCGTAGGGTGCGATTGTAGGAGATGTGCATGGCCGACCCTTGCTTCCGGATCGGCGCGATGAACAAGAGACTTAGGCAGTAACTGGCAAACAATAGAAATGTAAATGAGAGCGAATCCATAAACGGCACATTGCTCAGGTACAGCTCCTGGCCGCGAGTCGAGCCGGTATAGAAGTACCAGCCGAAGGGGATGCCGGTGCGCGTGGACGAAAACTCGCACACATATGCCACGATCCAGGTAATGAGAAAAAAAGCGACTGTCCGGGCGCGCCCCATGAGAGAGCCCGCCACCCCCAGGGCCAGCGACAAAAATAGAAATACGTAGGGGCGCAGAAGCAGGGTTTTGCCCAGAAGGGCCAGAAACTCCATTACACGGTCAAAATGCCTGAATCAGCCGAATCACTTCGATCGCCCGGTCTCGGGGTCGCAGCATGAATTCGCGCGCCTTCTTGTCGTGTCGCCGGCGGGCTTGATCAAAGCTGTCATCTTTGCCCCAGGTGGGAAGCGGGGGATTCTCAATACGGACCCGATGCAACCGGCCTTCGCGGCAGAAGGTGGCGGTAAAGACCGGCGCATCCGGATGCAAATTGACGGTTTTGGTGTCGGACGGAGTGTCCCACACACGAAGATCTTCCAGTTCGGTCCACAGGAGAGCATAGGCTGCCTGATCCACGGTCCGTTCGCTGGACACCGGCAACTTCCTCCCGGTATCAGGGGTTTCCACGTTCAAGGATCTAATGCCGGAAGGCGTTTCCAGTAGCCATATACCGTTGTAAATACTCTGGCTGCCGGCAAGCCCGATTTCCAAGCCCAATACACTCGTTACGCCGATCTCTTCAGCAACTTGCCGCACCCTCTGTAGCATTGCGAGCCGGGTCGGATTGTCGCCCCATGCATTCAGCCTATCCGACGCCGGATCGGTGAGCCCACGATCCGTGCAGGACTGCGGCGCGGGTGCGGAGAGCGCATCAGCATACACAGGGCCGGCCAGTGCCATGGCTCCGCATAACCACAGGGCTCGTCCGCTGGAGCAGAACCGACCTTTCTTATGCATACTTATGATCCTTAAACCATCGCACGGCG
The DNA here is from genome assembly GCA_036505795.1 of Nitrospirales bacterium. GTDB lineage: Bacteria > Nitrospirota > Nitrospiria > Nitrospirales > NS-4 > NS-11. The sequence goes on along the minus strand of DASXSU010000068.1, from coordinate 13,216 downwards.
CTTTCCATGGCGGACTCAACAGGGGTCTGCGGCAACCCGAGTTCTCGGATTGCCTTTGCGCAATCGTAATGCATCACATATTTGGCCATCTTCACGCCCTCCAAAGGAATCCGTGGCGGCCGATGCGTGAGATGATCCGAGAGCCATTGATTGGCGTAGGCCAAGGGCAAGATGCTAGCGCGCGGCAGCTTTACTCGTGGAGCCCGAATCCCGGTCAGCCGGCTCAACGTGCTGAAGACCTCATAGAGCGACAGGTTCCGGTTTCCTAAGATGTAGCGTTCTCCGATGCGCCCTTTCTCCATCGCGAGCAGGTGGCCGGCAGCCACATCATCCACATCCACGAGGTTCATGCCGGTTTCAATATAGGCCTTCATCCGGCGCTTCATGAAATCGACGATAATCTGTCCTGTGGGGGTCGGTTTGATGTCCCGCGGACCGACGGGAGCGCTGGGGTTGACGATGATGACCGGAAGCCCTTCGCGCGCGAGTTTGAGAACTTCCTGTTCTGCGAGAAACTTGGAGCGTTTATAATGTCCCGTCATCTGCAGCCATGAGACCGGCGTCTCTTCTGTTCCAAGTCCGCCGCCTGGCGGCAAGCCAATGGCGCCGATGGTACTGGTATAGACGATGCGCTCAACGCCCGCGTCGCGGGCCGCTTCCAAGAGAGCGCGGGTCCCGGCCACGTTGATGTCATAAAAGACCTGAGGATCCGGAGCCCAGAGTGCATAATGCGCGGCCACATGATAAAGCTGCTGGCAACCGGCGAGGGCTCGGCGAAGCGACTCCGGATCGCGGAGGTCTCCCGTTTGCCGCTCGACGGGCAGTCCTTCAAGATTGTGGAGGTCGCTTGTGGCCCGAACGAGAACCCGGACATCCACCCCTTTCGCCACCAGGCCCCGGGTGACTGCGGCTCCAATAAAGCCCGTTGATCCCGTCACGAGCGCTCTCGTTGGCATGCTCCAATGAAAGTCACTAATTTTTTCTGGCGGTCGTGTAGCGCGCAAGCTCCCGCAGGGGGTCAGCCTTTGAATCGAAGTCTGCGAGATGTTGGATCGCGGACGCCGCACGTTCGTCGGCCAGTTTTCGCGCGCCCTCCACCCCGAAGAATGTGGCGTAAGTCTTTTTGCCGCGCGAGGCATCCGTATTGGCATCTTTCCCCAGTTCCTCGCGGGATCCCACCACGTTCAGCACATCGTCGGCGATTTGAAACGCGAGGCCGATGTCCTCAGCGTACCCCGTCAATTGTGTCAGCATCGTCGGTGATGCGCCTCCGAGAATTCCGCCGATTCGGACTGCGGCTCGGATGAGCTTTCCGGTCTTCCAGCGATGAACGCCTTCGAGGGTTGCCAGATCGATATCCTTCCCCTCGGCTTCGATGTCGGCGACCTGTCCGGCTACCATTCCGGCGTCGCCGGCCCCGCCGGCCAGTTCTTGCACCACACGGAGTTGCGCGCCGGGGTCTACTCCGTTCATCGAATTCCTGCTGAGAAGATCGAAAGCCATCGTGAGCAGCGCATCGCCGGTGAGGATGGCCATGGCCTCTCCGAAGACCTTATGGTTGGTGAGCTTCCCCCGCCGGTAATCATCGTTGTCCATGGAGGGCAGATCGTCGTGAATGAGCGAATAGGTATGCACCAACTCCAATGCGGCGGCGCAGGGCAGGGTTGCCTCAGAGGCGGTCTGAAAGGCTTCATAGGACGCGATCACAAGAATCGGACGCACCCGTTTGCCGCCTGCGAACAAACTGTAACGCATGGCCTTGTGAAGCGTCTCCGGCGGAGAGGTTTCCGATGGAATCACGGAATCAAGGTAAGCATCGACGATGCGACGCTTTTCCTCTAGGTATGCTAAAAAATTCATCGGCGGGCGGCAGCTTAACAAGGGCTAAGACAAGGTGTCAAACCTTCAGAACGGCGCATCTTCAGTTACTGTGAGGACCGACGCAACATCTCAAATATTATTTGTCAGGCGCAAATGAAGTCCTTACTGAATCGCTGCAAAGTCGAGATCGAAGGTTACTTCCCCTCCATCTTGGGGAAAAACCGACAGCCGGCTCTTCGCAAGCGGATCGAAATCGGTATACGCGAAGAAGGCGACGACCTTGGCCCGGTACGCATGAGAGGAGGCAGCTGTGCCGATTCGGGTGGCATGGGCGTCGAATCGGACTTTGACCGGAATGATCGTGCGTCCCCCCTGCTGTAGGAGCACATAACTGTCCACCGCGAATGTGGGTCGATCCCCAAATAATGTGATGGTCACTAGAAGGTAGGGTTCCGCCAAGACCTGGTTTTGATCGAGTTCCGACGGAGTTAGACCCCGAAGGCCGAAATGTGCCGCCATCACGGCGAGCGCGTCCAGTTTGGTCATCAGAAATCCGCGCGGTGTGAGATCGCCGCTGTCCGGGCCGAACCAGGTGTAGAGACGATCGGGGGGAGTTCGCGCGATCGCTGCTTCGTGGCCGCGTTCCGTTGCGGCAGCTATCTTTTCAGGTTGAGGCTGAACATCAATTGCGGACGCGATTGAAGCCGTGGCGACAACGCTCAGCATGGCCCGAAAGACAAATCCCACTGGGTCCTCTTGTCGCGTGTATTATACCCGCTCTACCGGGCTTGCGGCCCGGGCGACCGTTGTGTAGACTCACCCCACGATCCGGTAAGGAGGCTGCCGTTAAGGTGAAATGAGCTGGCGATGGCTATGGGAACAAGGGACCGAGGCACTGACCCTACAGATCCTACCGGCGACCTGCCCGGTATGTCAGAATGGGCTCTATCGGAACAGCACCTTTTTAACCGGCGGTTGGGGCCGGTGTGCCGTCTGCTCGGAAGTGGTGCACTATAGCTGCCTGTGCGGGGGGAGAATTCTAAAAGAGCGGCCCCGCATCTGCCGGGATTGCAAAGCTGGACGGAAGCGGGACGGTCAGAGAATGCCGGATGCGCCGAGGCTGTCTCCGATAGCCGAGATCACGGAACCGGTCCCCGCTGCTGCGAACTCTTCAGCGGCGCCAGAGCCGGCAACCCCGACCCCACCATGAAAGCGCTGGAAACGAAGGCTCTTGAAGCAACTGCGGCTTGGCGCCGAATGGGGAACATATTCCTGGGCGTGGTGGTGCCGATCTTTCACGTCACAGGCGGTTTTTTCATTCTCGAATTCTTTCTGAGTGCGGATTATACCTGGGGCCGTAGTCTTCGGATCCTGGTCCTCATCCTGGGAAACGTGATCATGGGGTATGAGTTTGTCTATCGTGATCTTCAGACAACGCACCCTCATTGGCCTGCGGAGACCCTCAGGAAAAGCGTGATGAGGTATTCGGTTCTTCCATTTGCGGCCGGCATGACCGCGTCGCTAGTGCTGTACATGATCAAGTATTGGGCGAGATAACCGGCGGCGGCGCGATATACTTCGTGGTGTGTTGAAAGACGCATTTGGGGCAAATGTAGTGGACAAACTGAGCGTTACCGACCAGCTTCTTGATCATCGGCAGTCGACACCATGTGCAGTTGCGATCAGGGATATTGCATGATGGGCAAACTTCCCTCGTCGTTCCCTCCCGGGTAATAGAGACTGTCGACGCTCCGCACGTTGAACAGATCATGCGCCTCTCATCTCCAGAAGATTTACGCAGAGAGGGTGGGATTGTCAATGCTGAACGATACCCATAACCCCATGCGCCCGATTAGTGACATTGCTGCAGAGCTAGGTCTGGCGGAAGACGAACTGATCCCGTATGGGCGCTTCAAAGCGAAGATAGCACTGTCGGTACTTGACCGGCTGAAAGGACGCCGGCTGGGCAAGTATATCCTCGTCACCGCGATCAATCCGACACCGTTCGGGGAGGGGAAGACCGTTACCTCCATCGGCCTGGGGATGGGCTTGTGCCGCTTGGGACGCAAGGCGATCGTCACGTTGCGGCAACCGGCGTTGGGTCCTGTCTTCGGTATTAAAGGCGGGGCTTCCGGAGGCGGTCGTTCAAAGGTCGTCCCTCTTGAGGAGATCAATCTGCATCTGACGGGAGACGCGCATGCTGTCGCCGCTGCACATAATCTCCTGGCGGCCAGCGTCGATAATCACCTGTTTCACGGCAATTCTTTGAACATCGATCCCGACAAAATTACCTGGCCGCGGGTTCTGGCCCTCAATGACCGAGATCTTCGTAACGTGACACTGTTGAGCGGGCGCCGCACGCAGTTCGTGATCACCGAGGCTTCGGAGGTGATGGCGATTTTGGCGCTCTCCGTTGATCTTTCCGATCTGCGCCGCCGGCTCGGGCGGATCGTCATCGGCACGACCAAAGATGGCCGGCCGGTCACCGCTGAGCAACTTGGGAGCGCCGGAGCCATGGCCGTTTTAATGAAAGACGCGCTTTGTCCAAACCTGCTTCAGACCGTGGAAGGCACGCCGGCCATCATTCATTCCGGTCCCTTCGGAAACATTGCGCATGGGAACTGCTCGATCATGGCAGACGCCATGGCGCTGCGATTGGCCGACTACGTGGTGACGGAGGCGGGGTTCGGCAGCGAGCTCGGCGCTGAAAAGTTTTTCGACATCAAATGCCGATGTTCCGGATTTCGACCGGCCGCCGCCGTCATTGTCGCGTCCTTGCGCGCGCTGAAATTGCATGGAGGCGGCGGGACGATAAAACCCGGCCAGCCTCTTCCGGCGTCCTTGCTCCGGCCCAACATTGAGGCGCTGACGCGTGGTGTCGCGAATTTAGAGCAGCATCTCTCCAATATCCGGACCTTCGGGGTGCCGGCCGTCGTGGCCGTGAATGTGTTCCCGGACGATACCGCCGAGGAACTAAGCTGGCTCAAAGCCAAGGCGGTGGAGATGGGGGCCGTGAGCGCGGCTCTGTCGTCGCCGTATCGGGACGGCGGCGCGGGAGCGGAAGAGCTGGCGGCCATGGTTCTGGAAGCCTGTGAGCTTCCGTCCACCTGCCGGCTGCTCTATGAAGACAAGGCCTCTATCGAGGAGAAGGTCGAAACCATCGCGCGATTCATGTACGGCGCCGCCGGCGTCGAGTTTGAGCCTCCGGCGCAGGCTCAAATCCAGGCCGCGACACGCTACGGATTTGGAGCCTTCCCCATCTGTATGGCAAAGACCCCTTTTTCTCTATCCCCGGATCCGGGGCTGTTGGGACGACCGCGGGGCTTCTCGGTGAAGATTCAGGAGCTACGAACCTTGGCCGGCGCAGAGTTTCTCACTGCCGTCTGTGCGGGGATGCAACTGATGCCGGGTATGCCCACCCGGCCGACAGCGGAGCAGATTGACCTGGATCCCGGGACGGGTCGGATTGTAGGTCTATTCTGAATACTTGCAGGATTTACTACTTTAGTACTATGATGTAATCGATTCTACTTGTGAGGGTTACCCATCGATACTCCTTCCTGTAAGCGATGCGGAGCTGTTTTTGTCCGCCTGTCGCGCGAATGGGGAATTTTTGAGCGCCTCTTAAGCTTCTTTGGAAGCTACCCTTTTCGCTGTCAAAGTTGTGCCCATCGCTTTTTCGTACGGCAGCCCGGGCAAATCTATAGCGCCCAGGGCGACAAACGGGAGTATGCCCGAGTGCCGGCGGAGTTTTCACTGACCTTCAAGGGAGCGAAGGTCGATGGAAAGGGCCGTCTTGTCGATCTGGCCATTCGCGGCTGCGCGATGGAGACTGATGAGGTGGTGAAGCGCGGGGATGTTCTTCAAGTGACGCTGAAGATGCCTAATGCACGCGCACCTGTGGATATCGACGTAGCGGTGGTGCGATATAGCCAAGGCATCCGTCTCGGATTGGAATTTTTGACCATCGGCGAGAAATCCGAGAAAGAGCTGCGGGAGTTCGTCGAAGAACGCTTAGACCGCAGCAAGGCGAATCAGGGAGCCTGATCCAGGACGTTTCTGAGAGTTCGCGCCAGATCGTTGGGGACGTAGGGCTTTTGTAGAAACGCCATCACACCCAGTTTCGCAAGATCCAGTTTTTGAGCGGCTGCCGAATAACCGCTCGATAAGATCACCCGGACATTCGGATCCAGCCGTCGCAGTGTCGACAGGACTTCCAGGCCCGATTTCTTCGGCATCGTGAGATCAAGAATGACCGCGGCGATTCGGTGTTGCTCCTCCTGGTACACCGTGAGCCCGCGGACGCCGTCCTCTGCTTCCAATACAACGTAACCGAGTTGTTCTAAGACCTTTCGGGCGAGCTTTCGAATCTGGTCTTCGTCCTCCACGACAAGAACCGTTTCACCGCCTCCTTCCGCAGTTTTAGGCACCGCCGCCTGTGCCACCAGCGCTGCGGAGATGGCCTGGTCGGCCTCGTTCTCGAAATGACGCGGAAGCTCGATCGTGAAGCGGCTTCCCAATCGGACCTTGCTGTCCACCGTGATGGTGCCTTTGTTCTGGGTGACGATTCCATAGACCATGGCCAGGCCCAGGCCCATACCTTTCCCGACCTCTTTCGTCGTGAAGAACGGTTCAAAAATGCGCCGACACGTTTCCGGCTCCATTCCAATACCGGTATCAGACACGATGAGGCGCACGAAGCAGCCCGGCGCAGCCTCCAGCGCAGGATTGTCCTTGCCAAGCGTTTTCCTGGTGACATTCTCCAGCGCAATCTGAAGCCGCCCGCCTTCCGGCATCGCGTCCCGGGCATTTACGCAGAGATTCATCAATGCCTGAAACATCTGACCCGAATCGACGTACACGAGCCATACGACTTGCGCCGCAGGCGTCTCTATCACGATTCGCGGGTCGATTGTGCGTTTCAGGATCTGCACCACTTCGGTCACGACATCGTGCAGATCGAGAGCTTTCGGCAAGTTGAAGGTCCGTCGTCCGACGGCCAGCAGCTGGCGGGTCAAATCACTGGCGCGGTGAGTTCCCTGCTCAGCAGCCTGCAACAGCGCCGCAATTTTCCCGTCCTGTCCGGACTGCAAGCGGGCGAGGGACAGATTCCCCATGATCACCGTCAAGAGATTGTTGAAGTCATGGGCGATGCCCCCGGCGAGTTGACCCAGAGCCTCCATCTTTTGCGCCTGCAAAAGCTGTTGCTCCAGCCTCGTACGCTCGGCCACCTCTTCCTGCAATTTGGAGGTCCACTCCTCCATACGATTTTCCAATACAATGCGCGCCTTCTCCGACACCGCGTCCCGTTTCTGGATTTGCCCCAACATCTCATTGAATCCCTCGCTCAACTTGCCCAGCTCATCATTGGCTCGCTTGGGTATGCGCACAGAATAGTTTTTGTCTTTGGAGACCCCGCTCATGGTCTGGGTCAATTGTAAAATCGGAGCGAAGATCATTTTCTCAAGGAGAGAATACGACAGGACGATCACCAGTGCTGAGGTCAGCAAAATCACCAGGATCAAGACTCGAAACTCCTTGATATGGTCGGGGAAGCTTCCGAGATCGGAACGAAGATAAAGCGTACCCAATCGTTTGCCGTCAAGAACAATCGGTTCGGTGAGAGAGAGGAAAAGGGCCGCTTTCTCAAGCCCGTAGTTCGCCGGCATCGGTGGGATAGGAGCCTCCTTTTGGTCTCGAAGATAACTGGCGACCACCACGCCGTCATCCGTGTAGATAGCGGCTGAGGCAATCGCAGGCGCTGCGGGAAGAATGTCGATAAGGGCTCTGGCGATGGCCGGATTCTTGGCTGACAGCGCCGCACGGCTTTGCGCGGCGACCACTCGCGCGACCGTAGAGAGATTTTCGGCCATAGAGGCCTGCATCTCGGCATACATTACCGCGCCGCAGGCTAACAGGAGACCCACTCCGGTCCCTATGACCGCGAGCAGCGTGAGTTTCCGTTTGAGAAAGATATCTGTGGTGGTCGCCATAACGAAAAGTCCAGACGTGTCAACTTCTTGTCGGTAGCGGTCGGGCGCATCGGCAGCGAATGCACCGTTATAATCCCTAAGTTATACTATTAAGTACGGGTGTGTTGCAATTTTAGCTTTCTGAGATAGCTGGATACGCAATCGGCGACGGGTTTTGGGCCAGTTGTGACGGGTGAAGTCGGCCGCTTGTCTTCCACCGGAAGCCGTGAATCGACCGCCCGGCGCCCGTCGACAGAATGAGGCCCGGATGATATAACCGATTTACATGCCCGAGAATGAACGCAAAGTACTCTTGATCACCGGAGGCGCGAAGGGAATCGGCCGGGCAATAGGGCTCGCCCTTGCAGCCGCCGGGTGGGATATCGCCTTCTGCTACCGGTCCTCCGAGCGCGAGGCGACGGATACGGCTCGCCTGCTCAAACAATCAGGCGCCCGGGTGCTAGCCGAGAGATGTGATGTTTCGGTGCCGGAAGACGCTCAAGCGTTCGCAAGGAAGGTGGAGAAAGAGTTTGGCGCGGTGGATGGACTCATCAATGGCGCCGGACCTTATCACCGAACAAACATAATGGACGAGACCCCCACGGCATGGCGGGAGATGCTGGCAAACAATTTGGATTCCGTGTTCTATATGAGCAGGGCGCTGGCGCCCGGCATGAAGGCACGCAAATGGGGCCGTATCATCAATTTCTCCATGGCCAATGCCGATCAGATGATCGCACAGCCCGAACTTACGGCACACTACATCGCAAAGGCGGGGGTGTTGATCCTCACTCGGACCTTGGCGAAAACATTGGCCCCGCACGGCATCACGGTGAACGCCATCTCTCCTGGGTTTATTAATTCAGGCAGCGCCCCCGAGACCGAGCTTGCGGGAATGGTGAAGAAGATCCCGGCGGGGTATATCGGTGAGGTGGAGGATGTGGTCGGCGTTGTCCGATTCCTGCTTACCGACGCTGCGCGCTACGTGAACGGGACGAACATTCATCTCAGCGGCGGTTGGGGGATCTAGAAGTGACGCGATGAGCTCCACGATGCGTGCGCTAGTCAAGGTTGCCCGCGCACCCGGGTTAGAGTTGCAGAATGTCCCCGTGCCCAAGCCGGGTCCCGGTGAGGTGATTGTCCGTGTCGCCGCCACCTCGCTCTGTGGCACCGATTATCACATTTATCGCTGGGATGAATGGGCGCAGGGGCGAATCCATCCGCCGAGAATCATTGGGCACGAGATGTGCGGCGAAGTGGTCGATCTCGGAGCCGGCGTCGCTTCGGTCTCGATTGGAGACTACGTCGCAGCCGAGTCTCATCTGACGTGTGGCCTCTGTTTTCAATGCCGGACCGGCAACGCGCATGTCTGCAAGAACTATCGCATCCTTGGAGTGGATCTCGACGGATCCTATGCGGAGTATGTCCGACTCCCGGAACGGGTGCTTTGGAAAACGTCACGAGATATTCCCCCCGAATTGGCCTGCCTGCAGGAACCTTTAGGCAACGCGGTGCATGCAGCGCTTGCAGAAGACATTACCGGTCAGTCAGTGCTGATTACCGGATGCGGGCCAACCGGCCTGTTTGCGACGGCGGTGGCCAGAACAGCCGGCGCGGGTCTGCTGATCGCCACCGATGTCAGTGACTACCGGCTTGCATTGGCCAAGCAGCTGGGCGCCGATCATGTCGTCAAGGCCGGCTCCGACGAAGCCGCTGTGATTGAGCGCCTGACCGATGGACAGGGCGTGGACGTGGCCTTGGAAATGTCGGGAAATCCGACCGCTATCCATACGGCATTTCGGTTCGTGAAGAACGGCGGGCGGGTCATGCTCTTCGGGATCCCCGAAGCGCCGGTCTCCTTCGACATGACGAATGAAATTATCTTTAAGGGTATCCGCGTCTTGGGCGTTACGGGGAGAAAACTGTTTCAGACCTGGTATCGCCTTACCGGGTTGTTTAAAGCAGGGTTGAATATCACGCCGGTCGTCACGCACACGCTTCCCATGGAGCGTTTTGCGGAAGGTTTTGATTTAATCGCGAAGGGCCAGTGCGGGAAAATCGTGCTGTTACCCCAGCCGGGAAAAGACCCGTCCGGAGGGTGAGCCCCTAAGCCTATGGCTTTCGAGAATGTCAAACCACATATTAATCGGCAACTTGCCGATATTCGCGCAGCCGGCCTTTACAAGGCCGAGCGGGTGCTTTTAAGCCCTCAAGGGGGCACCATTACCATCGCGCAAGGGTCGGTCATCAATCTCTGCGCAAACAATTATCTCGGACTTGCCGATCATCCAATGATCGTTCAGGCGGCGGCTGATGCGCTGCGGATCAGAGGTTATGGGATGGCCTCGGTGCGCTTTATCTGCGGAACGCAGGATTTGCACAAAGACCTGGAGCGGGATATCAGCGAGTTTCTTGGAACCGGGGACACGCTGCTCTACAGCTCGTGCTTTGACGCGAACACCGGCCTTTTCGAGACATTGCTTGGAGAGGAGGACGCGGTGCTGAGCGATGCCCTCAATCATGCTAGCGTCATCGATGGTATCCGGCTCTGCAAGGCGCAGCGCTACCGCTATGCGCACAGCGATATGACGGATCTGGAACGCGGACTGGCGCAGATGGCCGATCGGCGAATGCGTCTCATTGCCACCGACGGAGTCTTCTCGATGGATGGGGACTTTGCCAGGTTGGATGGCATTACCGACTTGGCGGCGCGCTATGGCGCGTTGGTCATGGTGGACGACAGCCATGCGACCGGATTTATCGGACCGACAGGACGGGGAACGCCTGAGCGCTTTGGCGTCGCCGCTCAGGTCGATCTTATTACGAGCACCCTGGGCAAAGCGGTCGGCGGAGCCACCGGCGGCTTCACCAGCGGGCGAGCCGAGCTGATTGAGCTGCTGCGGCAGCGCTCCCGGCCGTATCTGTTTTCGAACGCGATCCCCCCAATGATCGCGGCCGGCGGTATTAAGGCACTGGAATTGATCCGTGAAGGCGGGGATTTGCGGAGGCGATTGGAGGACAACGCCCTCTACCTTCGAAAGGCGCTGCAAGCACAAGGGTTTAAGATACGGCCTGGACAGCATCCGATTATGCCGGTCATGCTCGGAGAGGCCTCGCTCGCCACACAGATGGCGGATCGGTTATTAGCGGAAGGAGTGTATGTGATCGGATTCAGTTATCCGGTCGTTCCCAAATCGGAGGCTCGCATCCGGGTGCAGGTATCGGCGGCCCATTCGCAGGATCAATTACGACAGGCTGCAGCAGCCTTTGAAAAGGTGGGCCGTGAGCTTGGAGTCATCTCCTAGTCGACTTAGACTATTTGATGAACGAGTTGTACAGAAGCGCGCCGATCAGCCCAAAACCCCAGGCTCCACACACCAACGCAAAAAATTCAGCGATCAGCGTCCATATGTGTAGTTGCACAGGTAGCAGCATCGCGACATCCGCGCCGAAAAACTGCGCGTTAAAGATGAACAGAAACAAGGCGGGAGCGAAGAGACGCAATACCATGAGAAGGATTCCAAGAAGAGCGGTGGTCAGAGCCAGGGCGTTGGCAAAGGCGAGGGGGCGAATAGGCATAGTGTCAGTTCGTAAGAGCGCGGTTATGCTAGGTGATCGGCGACCCGAAATGCAAACAAGGTTGACAGGACTGTTGCCCGACTTTATCTTCTGCGGGCGGCAAGAGGCATGGGATGAGTGAGGATTTCGTAGGGGCGATCAAAAAGGGCTATACGTTCGACGGGCCGGTCCTGGACCTCGGACGCGCGCTCCGCGGAGGCAAGATCTTTTCCGGTCTTCATATTTCCGTTCCTTTCGCGATGATGAATCGCCATGGTTTGGTCGCGGGAGCGACCGGCACTGGGAAGACCAAGACGCTGCAGCTCATGGCAGGGAAGCTCTCCGATGTGGGAGTGCCCGTATTTCTCGCGGACTTAAAAGGCGATCTGTCCGGCCTCGCAAAACCGGGCGTCGCCAACGATAAAGTCCAAGCTCGGTGCAAAGAACTCGGCGTCCCGTTTGCGCCCAAAGGGCATCCGGTGGAGTTCTTGAGCCTCACCGGCAAAGAGGGGGCACAGGTACGGGCCACCGTCTCCTCATTCGGACCGCTGCTGCTGGCGAAGGTTCTGGATCTTAACGATACACAGCAAGGCGTGCTCACCTTGCTGTTCAAGTTTTGTGACGACCAGCACTTGCCGATCCTGGATCTGCCCGATCTGAAGGCGGTCCTGAGCCACCTCATGGGCCTTGATTCCAAACAATTAGCCGGATACGGCGGCATGTCGAAAGCCGCTCTCGGCGTGCTCAACCGCAAGCTCGTCGAGCTGGAGCAGCAGGGCGCGGGTCTGTTCCTCGGCGAGCCCGAATTCGACATCAAAGATCTATTGCGCACCACGCCCGACGGAAAGGGGATCATTAGCATTTTGTCCCTCACCGATATTCAGGACCGGCCGGCGCTGTTTTCGACATTCATGATGTGGCTCTTGGGAGAGCTGTTCCATCAATTGCCCGAGCGGGGTGATGTGGACAAGCCGGTGCTGATGTTCTTTTTTGATGAAGCGCATCTATTGTTTGAAGAGGCCTCCAAGGCTCTTCTCAGTCAGATCGAGCAGGTCGTCAAGTTGATCCGCTCGAAGGGCGTCGGCAACTACTTCGTCACGCAAACGCCGAAGGACATCCCGGCGGACGTCCTCGCGCAGCTCGGCAACCGCGTTCAGCACGCATTGCGCGCGTTCACGCCCGACGACGCCAAGGCCCTCAAAGCCACGGCGGGCACGTTTCCCCGGACGCCCTTCTATGATATCGAGAAGGAATTGACCTCGCTCGGGATTGGAGAAGCCCTCGTCACGGTCCTCGATTCACAGGGTCGGCCGACTCCCGTGGTTGCGACGCGCTTGCTTCCGCCGGATTCACTCATGGGAACTTTGGATCAGAAGGAATTGGTGGCGGCGGTGCAGGGCGGGTCACTGCAAGCAAAGTACGCGCGAGCCATTGACAGAGAGTCGGCGCGGGAGATACTTCAGCAGAAGATGACGATTCCTGCAGCTGCTGGATCAAGCGCTGCCCCCGCCGATGATCACCAAGGACCGGACTGGAAGGGATCGGCCGCGTCGGTGGCGAAAGAAATTCTCAAATCACCCCTGACCCGGCAGATCGGCAGGGAAGTCGTCCGCGGCCTGTTCGGGATGCTGAAGAAAAATCTGAAGTAGGCGTACTCGGGTCCTGTCGGCGAACAGCCCTGTCGTGCTCGCCGTTCTCACCCGCCCAGACCCCAGGCGCGCCGAGACGCGCCCCTTCCCGTATCTCCGGTGTAGGACCCCGCTGCGCCATGAGGAAAGGACGCGTACTGGCGGGTCCTGTCGGCGACCCCACCGTGCTCGCACCCCGCCCGGTGTAGGGACCCCGCTGCGCCATGAGGAATGGAC
>DASXSU010000067.1:0-7814 GCA_036505795.1 Nitrospirales bacterium | reverse complement strand
GCTAAAAACTCATTTTTGCGGTGCGGCGCATTCGTCGTGTACAGCTTGTCGGCCGTAAGCCGGTAGCCGATGGTGCGCCCATGTTCCTTGACCGGCACGGCATACGCTTTGAGATCCCAGATATCGCACCCGGCGTCCTTTTCGGTCAGCGCAAATCCGGATATCTCCCCGTTCGCTAGGCGCGGCAACAATCGTTGCTTCTGAGCCGCGTCGCCTACCAGTTTGACCGGCTCTCCGACCCCAATCGAATTGTGAGCCGAGATCAGGACGGTCGTGGAGGCATCATGACTGCCGAGAAGGGTCGCAACCGTATGATATTCGCTCTGGGAGAGGCCCAGCCCGCCGTAGGTTTTGGGGATTTTGATCCCGAACGCGCCAATCTCCCGGAAGGCCGCAATCACGTCCTCGCTGATGTCGCCGTCGCGATCAATCCGTTCCGGGTCCACTTTCTGGATCAGGAGCAGACGAAGGCGTTCTACGAACTCTTCCGCCTCTGCTCCCATCGGGGTAATTGAGTAACAGCTGAAGAGATGCCGACGAACGGAGCCTTCGAACAGGCCGGACATGAAACCTGAATAGCTCTTCGTATCTCGGGAGACCTCGGCTGCGGCCAGGGAGCCGTGAAAGATTTTTTCTCCTGTCACCATGTCATTGACTCAGTTGAACACGCATGTGTGGGATTGGCACATGGCCTTAGCCGGGGACCTTTGACAACGCCGCTGTTGGGCCGGCGTGACCGGGCGAGCGTTGTGGACCCTGAGAACTTGCGTGCGCCCCATCGTCAAACTGTTGGAGGCGGATCCGCATCCGTTCCTCCATCTGTGGAATCGAAATGGAGATGCCGTGTCGCGCCAGCGTGGGTTGCAACTCCGTCACGTGTTTCTGGATCATCTGGGTGGCGGAAAGATACCCGCAACGAAGTAGGTGAATCCGGTCTTGGAACGTCAGAAATCGGCTCCGCTCGAAGCTCACGCTTTCGGCAGGGTCCGGACAAATGACGAAAAACTTCCCGGGATGTTCGCGTCGGTTCAGGTCTAAAGCCAAGCGAAAGCGGGCCTCCAGATTTATCCGGGAGGCCAGATCAGAGATCGACAGAAAACCTCGATGCCGTGGATTGGCCGACCGGTTCGTCGGGGTCAGCGCGCCGAGCGGGGCCATGCCAAGAAGTGGCGATGGGTGGATGATCAGCATAAAGTCCGCCGCTTTCTGGGCGGCGAGGTCGAAGCAATCAAACCGGCCGATACCCGCGTCGATATACTCACGGCCTGCGATTCGCACCGGACAGAAGTAGATGGGGGCGGCCGATGAGGCGGTCACTGCCTTCGAAATCGGCACCTGGCCCCATCCCTCATCCCCGAAAACCACGCTTTGCCCGGTTTCAAGATCGATCGCCGGAATGTAGAGCGCATGCCGCAGCCCTTCAAAGGAGTTGCTCAAGCCTTTCGCGGCGAAGGTTGTCTCAAGGTAGCGCGCGAAGGGATCAAGAGCATAGATTCCACAAGGAAGCGTCTCCTGTGCCTTCTCCAGAAGGCCAACGAGGCCCATGTGACGACCATTGCGGAGATACATCGTAAAAACCTGACCGAACTGCTGCACCAATCGGGTGATGCTTCTAAAACCTTCACCCATTGCCGGGACAAAAATGTCGCGGCGCTCGAAATAATAGGGACGCTCGCCAAGGAGGTTAGCCCGCAGAACCTCCTCGGGCTTCACGCCATTTGCCATCAGAGCGGCGGCTGCGGACCCTGCGCTGACTCCGACGTAGAAGTTGAAATCAGTGACGCTAAATCCATCGTCGAACAGGTCATCAAGAGCGGTCAGTGCGCCGATCTCAAACAGATAGCCGGTAAAGCCTCCACCGGACAGGGCCAACGCCAATCTGGATCGCGCCGCCATTGCTCGGACTCCTATCTTTTCAAGCCTATCGATCCTTAAATTGCGGCTGCCGTTTTTCCAGGAAAGCTTGGACGCCTTCTCGCTTGTCGTCGGAATCACAGAGATCGGCGAACAATTGCGCTTCCTGCCGCAATCCATCCTGCATCGTGAGTTCGGCACCCTGCGTCACCGCGCGGAGGGCCGCGCGTACCGCCAGTTGGCTTTTCGACGCAATCTTGCGGGCCAGGCCATGGGCCGTGCGTAACAAATCTTCCGGCGGAGATACCTGCGAGATCAGGCCGAGTGCTTTGGCTTCGGAGGCCGAGAGGAGATCGCCAGTCAGGATGAGTTCGAGTGCCTTGGACCGGCCGATTAGACGCGAGAGCCGTTGAGTGCCGCCGAATCCGGGAATGATTCCCAGATTCACTTCAGGCTGGCCCATGCGCGCGCCTTCCGCCGCAATCCGGATGTGGCAGCACATCGCCAGTTCCAAGCCCCCGCCGAGACATGTCCCATTGAGCGCGGCGATCACCGGCTTTTCGAACTGTTCGATCTTCGTAAAAATGGCCTGTCCCTGCAGGGCCATTTCTTTCGCCTCCCGCGAGGAGGGGATGGCGGCGAGCACTTGAATATCCGCTCCGGCAATGAAGAAGCGGCCCGTGCCGGTCACAATCACCACCTTCACGCTGCTGTTCTTTGCGAGACTGTCGAAGCTGCTCTCAAGCTCCCCCAGCAGTTCCGGAGTGAGTGCATTCACGGGAGGGTGGTTCAGCGTCAACGTGGCGATCGCGTTCTCCACCGAACACGCGAGTAAGGGAGTCGTGACGGCCGTCATAAGTTTCCTCCCGCCGCGTGAGCGGCAATCTCATAGCTAAAGAAGCCTCGGGCCGCGCGCGTGCCTGTAAAGCCGGCGGCGACCATTCGACGTAGCAACGGCGCAGGCCAAAACCGTGCATCTAAGTTCTGGGCGTAGTCCTCAAGCTCCTGGAGCACGACATCGATGCCGAGCCGGTCCGCATAATGCAACGGACCTTCCTTGTCGGGTGGAAATCCTGTTCCGGCCACCATGGCGACATCGATGTCTCGCGCCGATGCAATACCTTCTTGAAGGGCAAGAACCGCCTCATTCACCATCGCAAGCAAGAGTCGGCTGGGCCTCCACACGGGCCGTGAAGGCGCTGTATGGGGCCGAACCTTTTCAATAAGCCGCTCCAGATTTCCTGTGTCCGGGCCGTCATATTCGTAAAACCCGTGACCGTTTTTGACGCCGAGCCTTCCGGCCTTGACCAATTCACCAAGCAGGGCGGCCGGCGCCATTCTGGGTCCGTAACTTTGATGAAGGATCCGCGCAACCTCATAGGAGATGTCGAGCCCAATCGTATCGAGGAGGGTGAAGGGTCCGACCGGCATTCCAAATGTGATCATGTCCTGCTCAATCTCTTTACAGGTGGCGGCTCCCTCCTGCAGACAGAGGACCGCCTCATTGAGGTAGGCCATGAGGAGGCGATTGACCAGGAATCCCGCGCATTCCTTGACCACGATCGGGACTTTGCGAATGCTTTCGGCAAAACTCACCATGTCATCCACGGTGTCCAAATCAGTTGCAAGGCCGGGGATGATCTCGACAAGCGGCATCGCATACGCCGGGTTGAAAAAGTGCAGCCCGACAACCTTACCGGGTCGGCGTGTCGCGGCGGCCATGGAGGAAATCGAGAGGGCAGATGTATTGCTGGCCAGGATCGTTCCCGCCGAGCAGATGGCATCCACATCGCCCAGCACGTGAGCCTTGAGCGCGGCATTTTCCGAGACCGCCTCAATCACCAGATCCACCTCACGGAGGGCAGTGAGTGTTCCGGCCGGCGTCACGAGCAGCATTTTCTCCTCGAGCTGCTCCGGAGTCATTTTCCCTCGATCAACGCGAGCCTGGTAAATATGACGCACGGTCTCAACGCCCCGTTGGGCGATCTCTGTGCTCACATCCGTGATCACGACCGGTAAGCCGGCATAGCTCACGACCTGGGCGAGCTGCGCGCCCATGGTGCCCGCACCGACCACGCCAACCTTGTAGATGTACATTAGAGCTCCTCGATCGCGGTTCTGTGCACCGGTTCACTCACACGCGCTCAAGCACCATTGCGGCGCCTTGTCCCCCTCCGACACACATGGTGACCGCGCCAAGCGCCACCTCGCGCCGTCGCATTTCGTGCAGCAGCGTCAGGACTAAACGGGTCCCGGTCATGCCCACGGGGTGGCCCAGCGCGATGGCGCCGCCATTGACGTTGACACGCTCCTGCTTCAGGCCCAACACTCGTACCACCGCAAGACATTGGGCCGCAAAGGCCTCATTGAGCTCAATAATGTCGAGGTCATTCAGCGTGACCTGGGCCTTCTTCAACGCCAGCGGAAGAGCCGCCGCGGGGCCGATCCCCATCCGTGTGGGCTCAACGCCGATAAAGGCGTACCCTCGAATACGACCCATCGGGGTAAGCCCCAACGCTCGGGCCCGGTCGGCGGACATGACAAGGGCGGCGGCTGCGCCATCGTTGAGAGGGCAGCTGTTGCCCGCCGTCACCGTTCCGCCTTCTTTAAACAAGGGCGGGTATAGGCCAAGCTGTTGCTCGGACAGTCCCACGTTCGGTCCTTCATCCTGGGTCAAGACGGTGGGCGCGACATCACGGCCAGCGACAGTTTTTGGAATGCTGAGCGGCATCGTTTCGTCTTTGAACCGTCCTTCGCGAAGAGCGCGAAATGCCCGGCGGTGACTCTCGACCGCGAACTGGTCCTGCTCCGCGCGGCCGATGCCGAACTCCTCGGCAAGATTCTCAGCGGTTCGACCCATCATCTGGCCGCAAACGGGATCAGTCAGGGCTTCCCACAGAGTGTCGATGAACTCCGTGTGTCGCAACCGTTTCCCCCATCGCATATCCCGCGTCACATAGGGCGCCCGGCTCATGCTCTCGACACCGCCTACGATCTGCACATCCGCATCCTGGCTCTGGATATTTTGGAACGCGTTCACAAACGGTTGAAGCCCTGACGAGCAGTTGCGCTGGACCGAATAGGCCGGTGTTTGAATGGGAAGCCCGGCCATCAGCCCGATGACCCGCGCGATATTGGCCGCATCGGAAAATTGTCCAACGGACCCCATAATCACTTCCTCGATCAAACGGGGGTCAAGCGCCGTTCGTGCGATCACCTCCCGGACGACCAGTTCGCCCAGCTTTTGTGCCGGGATGTCCTTGAGGGCCCCTCCAAAGTTTCCAATTGGTGTTCGCGCACCTGCGACAACAACGACATCCTTCATCGTGCATCTCCCACGGTGACTTGTTTGGTTGGCTTCAGGGTGTGGGCGTCATCGCCGTTTTTGCCTGCTTCTTCGTTGAGCAACGCCCGTCGTAAGACTTTCCCAACCAGCGTTCTCGGCAATTCAGCCCGAAAAGCGATATGCGACGGCACCTTGAAGGCGGCCAGAACCCCTCGACAATGCGTGATCAGGTCCGACTCAGTAATCTGGCAGCCGTCATGCAGCACGACATAGCCCTTCACCGCTTCGCCGAGTTGACGGTCGGGGACCCCGACGACGACCGCATCCTTGACGGCAGGATGCCGAAACAACACCTCCTCGACGTCTCGGGGATAGACATTCTCTCCGCGGCTCTTGATCATGTCCTTCTTGCGGTCTACCAGAAAAAAGAACCCTGTGGTATCTTCACGGACCACGTCGCCGGTATAGAGCCACCCATTGCGCAACACATCGCGGGTTTCCTTTTCGTTATTCCAGTAGCCTTGCATGATCTGCGGTCCTCGAACCGTCAATTCACCGGCCTGCCCGACCGGCAGCACGCACTCGCCTGTTTCAAGATCCACAATCCGGGTCTCGGTATCCGGAAAGGGCACGCCGATCGAGCATTGGGGATTACGCCCGTAGACAGGGTTGCAATGGGTGACAGGCCCCGCCTCCGTCAGTCCGTAGCCTTCCGAAATCTTGACGCCCGTCAGGCGCTCAAACCGGTCCTGCACTTCGGCATGTAAAGGGCTTGCACCGCTCAGGCAGACGCGTAGTGATCGCAGGTTATACTTGTGGGCTTCAGAGGACTCGCTGACCTTCATAAACATCATTGGGATCGCGGAAAAGATCGTCACGCGATACGTCTGAATCGCCCGCAACACCTCATTGACCTGAAACCGCGGGAGCAGCACCAATGTGGATCCGGTCATGATGGCGAGGTGTTGACAGGTGCTCAACCCATAGACATGAAAAAACGGGATGACACCCAGGAACACTTCCCGGCCCTCTTGCAGGTCGGGCACCCACACCCGGCACTGCATGGCGTTGGTCATCACATTGCGGTGGCTCAGCATGACTCCTTTCGGGGTCCCGGTTGTGCCGCCGGTATATTGGAGCAATGCCAGATCATCCGGTGAAAGCACCGGCAGGAGGCCGTCTTGGTCCACGGCATCCGGCTTGGCCTTCAGCATCTCTCTGAAGTCATACAGCGATGGAGCCGGCTTCACGCGAATCCAGCGCCCGTTGAGCCTGGCCTTAATGGGGTAGAGCAGCCGCCGGACCGGAGGAAGAAAATCCCGAATGCTCGTAGTGATGACGCGGCGCAGTGATGTGCGATGCTTGAGGGATTGGATACGGGGATAGAAAAGATCGAGCGCCAGGATCGTTTCAGCACCCGCGTCACGAAGCTGCGTCTCGAGTTCCTGTTCGAGATACAGCGGGTTGGTCTGCACGACGGTCGCCCCCGCCCGAAGTGCTCCGTAATGCCCAATAATGGCCTGTGGAATGTTGGGCAGCATGATGGCCACGCGATCGCCTTGGCGCACGCCGATGGCGTACAAGCCATGCGCAAAGCGGGTCACCATATCGTCGAGTTCAGAGAAGGTCACCTCTGCGCCGTAAAACCGCAGGGCTACCGAATGCGGGAAGCGCTTGGCGGAATCTCGCAGCATCTCTGGGAGCGTGCATTCTGGATAGCAGCACGTGGAGGGCACGCCCTCGTTATAATGCCGAACCCAAGAACGCTGTGCGTGGGTCTCGGACGGATGCATAGTGCAATCGTAGCAACAGTGAAAATCTTAGGAAATGCCCCTATCGGTGAAAAGCTCGCCATTCGGAGGCGATTACCGCGATAGGTGTAGGTAATCGACACGCTGTCAGCAGGTGGTGAGGATCGAGAGGACTCGGAGCGTCTGGGTTTTCAGGTGTGTATGGCGTACGTGCGCATGCCGGCTGTTCGGGAAACGGGCGGCGTTGGGGATTAGCGTCGCTGACTTCGTGTGGAAGGTCGTGCGACGGGTCGCATCGAGAACACCGCCTGACGGAGCATCTTCAACTCAGCACGCATATCTTGAAGGTCAGACTCTCTTACGATGCGCTGCTCGGCATCCATGTCATTGCGAATCCGTTGATCCCTCAACAACTGTTCCAGATATCCCCGGTTAGTCTGTACGCGGCCTTCGGCCGTCCTCAGTTTTTCGGTCGTCTCTGCGAGTTCACCCTCAGCGCGAAGAACCCTGGCTTCCAGGTTGGAACTGTGAATGCGAATCATCCAATCAGCGACGAGGATGGAGATCAGCACCGCCAACACGGCCGTGGCAATAGAACCATATTTCTTCCAGCCTTCCATGCAAACCTCCTCCACTCAGCCATTGGCTATAGGGTTACACCCTAAGCGAAGAGTGTCAAGATTTCTTCGGTGGATCCCGCAAAACAGAAGAGACATTTCTTTGACAGGGGGAAGGAGGTCAGAACCGATCAAGCAACTGCTTCTTTTTCTGGCGATACTCCTCGTCGGTAATCAATCCCTGATCGCGCAGCTTTTTCAGTACCAGGAGTCGCTCCTCAAGGGAGAGCTCATTCGGGGCGGGTGGCACAGACAGCTCTTTCCGAGCCCCGGCAGGTGCAAGAGCGGGTGAGGGGAGGGGCTTCG
>DASXSU010000066.1:0-13688 GCA_036505795.1 Nitrospirales bacterium | reverse complement strand
ATGCGCGAATCTATGCGGCGGGCGATGTCTGCTTCCCGTTCAAATTCACGCACACGGCCGACGCCATGGCGCAGATCGTGATTCAGAACTCGCTGTTTCCGCATCCCTTCGGCCTGGCCTCTGCCCGCACAGACGCATTGATTATCCCCTGGTGCACCTATACAGAGCCAGAGATCGCGCATGTTGGTCTGTACGAAGCAGACGTGAAAGCGAAGGGGATGGACGTGCAGACGTTCACCTACCAACTGGACGAAGTAGACCGCGCCATCCTGGACGGCGAAGATGAGGGGTTCGCGCGGGTTCACATTGAGAAAGGCACCGACAAGATTCTCGGGGCCACGATTGTCGCCGAGCACGCGGGCGACATGATCAGCGAACTGACGGTTCTGATGAAGACCGGCCATGGTTTGAAGACCCTGACCGGCACGATCCATCCCTATCCCACACAAGCCGAGGTGATCAAAAAGGTGGGCAATGCCTGGCGCAAAGCAAACTTCAACCAGCGACAGAAGAGGCTCCTAACGAAATGGTTCGCATGGACGCGGTGACCTGCCAGAGTCACCCTAAGCGCTGGGGAGGTTCAATGTGGATAGATTCTTCGCTTCGCTCAGAATGACAACGTGCTCAGAATGACAACACACTCAGAGTGACAGCTTTTTCGCTCGGAATGACGGTATTTGTGCTCTGGGTATCATGGCCTGTTCACGCCGAATCCCCACCCGTGCTCGAGATCGGTAGGTTTTCTGGGGCTGCGGATGGCAATATCCTTCCCGAAGGGTGGAAACCGCTGACCTTCCCAAAGATCAAGCGGCATACGATCTATACACTGGTCAAGGATGACGGAACCACGGTGGTGAAAGCCATGAGCGAGGCCTCGGCTTCCGGATTGACTCGCGCGATCACGATCAATCTCAACAAATACCCAATCCTCAGTTGGCGCTGGAAAGTGATGAGTGTGTTGAACCATGGCGACGTGACGAAAAAGGAGGGCGATGATTCTCCGGCCCGGCTCTATGTCACCTTTGACTTCGATCCTGCGAGATCCAGCTTGTGGGAAAAGACGAAATTCGCCGCGTACAAGCTGATATACGGCCGCTATCCGCCGCTGGCCGCGGTGAACTACATCTGGGCAAGCAAGGCTTCCAAAGGGACCATCGTGTCCAGCCCCTATACGGATCGGAGCAGGATCATCGTGGTTGAAAGCGGCCCGGAACTCGTCAACCAGTGGGTCACTGAGGAGCGCAACGTCTTAGAAGACTACACGCAGGCTTTTGGGGCGCCGCCGCCGCTCGCGTCGGGTGTCGCCATTATGACCGATACCGACAACACCGGAGAATCGGCGATCGCTTATTATGGCGATATCGTCTTCAAACAGGCTGCCAGCCAGTGATAGGAGGGGGCAGCTTTGCCCCCTCCACGATCGTAAATTTACTTGTTCGGCTGTGGGGTGTAGCGCAGATACGGTTTGACCGCCCTATGGCCCTTCGGGAAAAGGGCCGGGATCTCAGCATCGGTCACCGCAGGAGTAATGATACAGTCCTCGCCGTCTTTCCAGTTTGCCGGCGTCGCAACCTTGTATTTGGAGGTGAGCTGCAGGGAGTCGATGACACGCAGGAGTTCATCGAAGTTCCGGCCGGCCGAGGCCGGGTATGTAAGGGTCATCTTGATCTTCTTGTCCGGCCCGATGATAAAGACGGAACGCACCGTCATATTATCCAAAGCATTCGGATGGATCATGTCGTACAGCGTCGCCACCTTTTTTTCGGGATCCGCGATGAGGGGATAGTCGACGGTGCACTTCTGTGTCTCATTGATATCCTTGATCCAACCCTTGTGGGCATCCATAGGATCGACGCTGATCGCGATCACCTTCACGTTGCGTTTCTTAAACTCCGGCATGATCCGGGCGACGGCACCCAGTTCCGTCGTGCACACCGGGGTGAAATCCTTGGGATGGGAGAACAAAATACCCCAACCAGTGCCGAGCCACTCGTGAAAATTGATCGGTCCCTGGGTCGTCTCAGCCGTAAAATTCGGCGCTTCATCTCCGAGTCGCAATGCCATAGCGGCCTCCTTTCATGGGTAAATATAAAAGAGATGGATGCAGCCACTTGACTGCTATCAGTATCATCCCCCCTGTTCTTGCTTGTCAACCGGCGACTCCCGTCCATTCCTGTGCAAAACTGTCTGTTCACCGCCCGCCCCGATCCTGCTACACTTCGAAGGACGCGCGCAAGCTCGTCACACGAATTGCATATCTGTAGATCGGAGAAATCAATGCCTTTACCCTGGGTAACGATTGTGCGGTGGGTTCTTCCCGAACTGATCTCGACAGTTCGCAACTTCAAGAAGCAGCAAGCTGCGCCAACACCCCATGAAGACGATTTGACCGGCCGCATCGAAAAGTTAGAAAAGGCACTGGAGCTCCAGTCGCAGATTAACGAGGACCTAACGCTCCAACTTCAGCACGTCCAGAAGCGGCTGCAGATTCTTACCTTCGTGGCAGTCTGTGGGTTGATACTAGCGGCGGTCGCACTGGCGGTTCTGACTTTCAAGTAAGACTCATTACCAAAAGTTGCAGTTCGGAACCCGTCGCTGCACTCGCATCAATCGGGAAGCGGCCTGCCGAGAGTCTCCGGAGCGAACGGCAGGATTGCAAGCCCTAGGAGGTAGATGAGCGCAATGGCGCTCGCCGCTCGCCCAAAGCTTCCCAACGCCGCCACGAGATAGCCGGTGAGAAATGGCCCCGCCGAGGCCAAGACGCGGCCGGCGTTAAAGCAAAAGCCGGCGCCCGTCGCGCGAATCCTCGTGGGGTACAGTTCGGGCAAGTAGATCGGGAATCCGCTGAAAATCCCATTGTTAAAAAAACCCAGTAACGGGAGCAAGAGCAGGACGTGCGCATAATCCCGGGGCGTTAAAAACGTCAACGGCACCATGATGAAGCTGCCGGTACACATGAGGGCAAAGGTCGCGCGCCGGCCAAAGCGATCCGCGAGCGGTCCGAAGCTCAGATAGCCGACAAGCGCGCCCGCGTTGAGCGACATGGTCGCATAGACCACATAGGTTTTGATTTCCTCCGGCCGCAATCCCTGCATGTCCGGCAACGCTCTGATCAACGTGGGGGTCCAGTTCGTGGCGCCCCATAATCCGAACACCGCGACAAACGCGAGCGAAGTGCCCACCCATGTCGGCCTGCGAAGCGCGCCATGGAACAGCTCCGGCATCTTCGCTCGGCGCGCGAGTCCCGTCTGCTCCTCCAACGCATGAGCCTTCACCCACCGATCAGGCTCCTTCACCCACAGCCGCACAAGCAGAGCCACAAATGCCGGGATCACGCCTACAAGAAACAGGACCTGCCAAGGGTAATGTCGTAACAATAGGTAACAAGCGGCTGCGACGAAAAAGCCCGCGGCCCAGGCCGATTGTAGAATTCCCGCGGCCTTTGCCCGCTTGTCCTCGGGCCACACCTCTGCGACAATCGCCGCTCCTGCCGCCCATTCTCCGCCAATGCCCAAGGCGGTGACGAACCGATATATGGCCAGATGCCACCACGTCTCTGACAATGCGGCCATGCCGGTGAAGATCGCATAAATCAAAATCGTCACGATCAGGGTCTTCGTACGACCCCAGCGATCGGCGACAACCCCGAATGCGACACCCCCGAGCGCCCAGCCCAGCAGAAAGACCGAAAAGATGATGCCGCCGTACCAGCCGATATCGGTATCGGTCGCGGGACGACCTAGAGCAGAAGGAAGAAGGTCATGCAACGCCGGATGCAAGACTAGTGCGTAGATCATGGCATCCATGGAATCGAAGACCCAACCCAGCCAGGCGACCAACAGCACCAGCCATTGGTAGCGACTGACCCCGTGGCGCCAGGAGGCTTGAGGCACTAATCCCGCACCTGTTCCATGTCAAATCGGATCCGCTCTTCCACCTGCATATGCTGATCGATCTGTTCAAAGATGCGCATCAACTCCTTGTCGGACATGATGCTGTCCGCTTCCCGCTCAATAAGCTGAAAGGCCCGTTCGCCGGCGGCCCGGTACAGTTCCCTGATCTGCACATCCACAGCGTCCAACTGGAATTTCAAGCGAAGGAGTTCAACTTCCTCCATGGAGCGGGTCACCGCCGTGGTCGACCCTTGTCGGACCTGGGTCCAGCCCGCTCGGAGATCCTGCCCTAATCGCCGCCATCGGAGAAGCATCAGGAGACTCTCACTAGATCGAGTTTGTCACGCCAGCGCCGCAGGAGGGCACCTTTGAGTTCTGTATGCTCCGGTCGTGCAAGCTCCGGATCCTCCTGAAGCAAACGCGCCGACTCCTCCCGGGCTTCCTCGAGAATCTTGGCATCGCGAATCAGATTTGCGACCCGAAGATCCGCAGGGCCCCATTGCCGGGTCCCAAAGAACTCTCCTGGTCCACGAATGGTCAAATCCTCTTCGGCGATCACAAAACCGTCATGGCTCTTGACCATAGCGTCCAGACGCCGGCGGCCCTCTTCGGTCGACCGGTTGGGCGTCATGAGCAAGCAGGAAGATTGATGGACTCCGCGGCCGACCCGCCCACGGAGCTGATGCAGCTGAGCGAGGCCAAAGCGATCGGCATGCTCGATGAGGATGACGCCGGCATTCGCATTGTCAATCCCGACCTCAATGACCGTCGTTGCCACCAAGACATCAATGCCGCCTTCCTTAAACGCCCTCATCACCTGATCCTTTTCCTCCGCTTTCATACGGCCATGAATGACACTCACTTTCCATTCTGGCAACACGTCCCGCTGCAACCGCGCCGCTCCGCTTATCGCCGCTTTCAAGTCGATCTTCTCCGAGTCTTCGACCAACGGGAACACGACGTATGCCTGGCGTCCTCGGGCGAGCTCATCCTCGAGCAACCGATACGCGCGCGCGCGTTGGCTTTGGGCAAACAGAAGCGTGCGGACCGGTAGCCGGCCCGGTGGCATGGCGTCAATCACTGAGACATCCAGATCGCCATAGACAGTCAGCGCGAGTGTCCGCGGGATCGGCGTCGCCGTCATGACCAGAACATCCGCGGCATATCCCTTTTCTTTGAGGATCGCCCGCTGCAAGACGCCGAACTTGTGTTGCTCATCAATGACCGCCAGACCGAGCTGCTTGAACTTGACCTCCTGCTGGATCAGGGCGTGCGTGCCGAGGACAATCTGGGCCGATCCACCGGCGATTGACGCCAGTGCGGCTTCACGTTTTTTACCGCCGCGGCTGCCGGTCAACAACACACAGGACACATCAAGCGGCCTGAGCATACGTTCGAGTGTGAGGTAATGCTGCTCGGCCAGAATCTCCGTGGGGGCCATGAGGGCAGCCTGATGGCCCGAACCGACGGCCGCCAGCATCGCGAGCACGGCGACCACAGTCTTTCCGGACCCTACATCTCCCTGGATCAAGCGATTCATCGGATGAGGGCTCGCCAGGTCCCGCCGGATATCATGGAATACGCGGAGCTGGGCCTCGGTGAGCCGAAACGGCAACCCGGTTAACAGCTGGGCGGGCAGAGAAGACTTGAGATTATACCGGAGGACCCGCGCTTCCTTTTTCACCTGTTCGCGCTTCTGTCCCAGCGCCAGCTCCAACAGGAGAAAATCCTCGAATGCCAGCCGCCTGTGGCCGGGGCTGCGGCCTCGATGCAGTTCCTCGAGATCGGCATCGGCATCAGGGAAATGCACCTGCCGAACCGCCGCGCCGAATGCAAGGAGCCCTCGGCGACGGAGCAGTTCAACAGGCAGAGGATCTATGGCGCTATGCGCATAGTGGTCCACAATGATCTTCAGCATGGCGCGCAGCCGGTCGCTCACGATCATCCGAGACTTGGTTTCCCGGCCGTGATAAATGGGGACGATCCTTCCCATGTTGGCAAAATCCCCGCCAGAGGACGGCTCCGTTCCGTCAAGAATCTGGAACGCCGGGTTCTCCATCTGAAGTTCCGTCCAGCGCCCGTTTCTTGGTTTTGCCTGTCCATAGAGCATCAGCCGCTGTCCTGCGTGAAATGTCTCCGCGAGATAGGCCTGATTAAACCAGATAAGATGGATTCGTCCCGTTCGATCTATGGCCGTGAGCTCAACCATCCTGTGTCGTTGGTAATGAGTCCCCTTGAGTCCGGTTTTTTCGATCTGCACCTCGATCATTGCCGATTCCCCCGGAACCAAGGCGCTGATGGATGTCAGGCGAGAGCGATCCTCGTAGCGCCAGGGAAGCATCCAGACGGCGTCTTCCACGGTGCGGACCCCGACCCGCGCAAGGGCTTCGGCCTTCTTGGGGCCGACTCCCTTCACAAACTGGATCGGGCAATCCGCGAGCCGATACAGCGGCGGTTTGGAAGGGGGCGCCGGAAGGGCGACAGCCTGCTCGAGGCGCGCGATGAGTTCACGGGCTTGTTTGACTCGCTCTACACGCAGACCCTGGGGAAGGTGGTCGTAATCGCAAAAAAGCTGCGCCAGGCAGAGGAGATCGGCTTCTATGGCCTGCGGACGGACCTGCTGACTGAGAGCGGTGGTCACCTGGGTCGAAATGAATCGGCCGAGGTCTTTGACCGCAACGGATCCCGCCCGCTCTACGAAATCTAACGGGCGGCCGAGCACTTGGATAATCTCCTTCAGGCGGTCCATTTCATCCTTGCCGGCCATTGTCCCTCAACATCGTGAAAAACTTCAAGGAGTTAGGATTTTGGTATCAAACGCCTGTCCCGCGTGAGCCGCAGGTGTGGAGTACACGAGAAAAACGTGGTCTCGGGGAGCTTGGTTGGAGGATGCCTGGACCTGATTGTGCTCTCCAATGTTATCCATTGTTCCTGTAACCGTGGTCACAAAGAACAGGGCGGTTTAGGCCTCAAGCCCGACGCCCCCTCGCCCGATAAGAATGTAAGAAAACTGTCACTCTACATGAGGCCGTTATGAAATTTCTCGCACAGTATCCCTTGATCCGGTATGTCGTTGAAGTAATGTTTATGCTGTCGGTATCAGCCTTTTTGATATCAATGATGGTCTCAAGTTGGTCCGTCTACATTGGGCGGCCGACGTCCGGTTCACGGCGGTCTCGGTGGAAGCGCCCCAATGAAATCGGACTGGGATGTTGGAAGGTACCGAAATAGACTTTGCGCTAAACTGCTCTAGTAAATAGTCCTTGCGATAAATACCTCTAGATGTTATACCTAGCAGTAATCATTAATCTCTTTGCCACACGATGAGGGTAGCATGAACGCACGAGCAATCGGAATCGCAATCAGCGCGCTGGTATTCTTGACGGTCACCGGATGCGCTTCGAAAAACGTTTCCTCCACAAGCGATGAGAACGGGAATCTCTCTGCCTCCAAAGGCGGGCCTGGATCTAACCGCGGGATGCGCGAGGACGGTACATTCGTCCCCGGGACTCCGGGCACCGGCCCCGATGGCAAGCCTCTTTACGGCGTCGGCCCCGATGGGATGCCCTTTACCGGCATCGGCCCCGATGGCCTGCCCTTTACCGGCATCGGCCCCGATGGTCAACCCCTCCCCGGCTTTGGCTCAGATGGTCAACCGCTTCTCGGATTTGGGCCTGATGGTCGACCCCTTACCGGCTTTACTCCGGGCTCCGCGAGAGAAACCGACGTGGGCAAAGGGCCGATGACGTTTTCAAAAGCTGACGCTCAGGCGATGGAAAGTCGGGAGGCGCGAAGGATCCGAGAGGAGGCGCGAAAGAGCCTTCTTGACATTTACTTTGCCTATGATCGCTGGGGACTCTCGGAGGAAGGCAAAAAGAATCTGGCCGAAAGCGCCGGCTTTTTACGAAAGCATCCCACGGCTAAAATTATCATCGAGGGCCATTGCGATGATCGCGGCAGCCGGGAATACAACCTCGCGTTGGGCGAAAAGCGCGCGAAGGAAACGCGTCACTATCTGTCCGATCTCGGCATCCATAATACAGTGTCCGTGACCAGTTACGGCAAGGAACGGCCTAGCTGCAATGAGCAAGATGAGGCCTGCTACGCCAAGAACCGCCGCGCCCATCTGCTTATCGAAACCGAGTAAGACCTGCCCTTCTTCCAGCGTCGCCTCTATTGAATCCCGCCGATAAGCCTTGTCGCCCGGAATCCGGTGTGGTAGGATGCCTGTGATTTCACCACCTACAAGGGAGCACTGCTGTGGCCAGGGTCTGCGAGATGTGCGGAAAGCATCACTCCTCCGGCAACAATGTTAGCCATGCGAACAACCGCACGAGACGGGTGTTCCGACCGAATCTGCAAACGGTTCGGGCCTTGATCAACGGCGCAGCGCGGCGCATTCGTGTCTGCACCAGTTGCATTCGTAGCGGCAAGATAAAAAAAGCCGTCTAAGCCTGGTCAGCCATTGACCAGCCGAACGCTGACTTCCTCGTCAACGTAGTCGATAATATTCAGCGCCGCATGCCGCTGCGCAAACCGTTCCATGTAACGCAGATCCAGTCCTAACGCGTGGCAGAGAATCACGCGGTTCACCCCCCCATGCGCCACAATCGCCACACGCTCCCCGAGGTGCTGTTTGATGATCTGTTCGATGACCGGAAGCACGCGGGAGGCCATCTCCCGGCAACTCTCCCCTCCGGTCGGCTTGGCATCCCCAGGATTTCTGACCCAGTCCTCCCATTCGCTCGGAAAGCGCTCCTGGATCTCGGCTTGAGTGAGCCCCTCCCACTGTCCAAAACACTTCTCACGCAGCGGAGGCAAGATGATCGGGGCTCTATTGAGGATGCGCCCGAGAATTTCCGCGCTCTGGATCGAGCGCTTGAGATCACTAGCATAAAGAGCGGTAATCCCGGCGCCCTTGAGGCGATCGGCGACCGCTTCTATCTCAGCGATGCCGTTCGCGGTAAGCGTCTCGTCCAAATGCCCATTACAATAGCCTCGGCGAGGCGTCTCCCCGTGCCGGATGAGGTAGAGTCGCGTCCCTGCGGTCGACGTCATTCGCGGCAGGGTACCATATTCTAAAATCCTTTGCGCCATTCCCACGGCGCAATCGGCTCCTCATCGTCCCACAATCCGCGATGTTCGATTCGGGCTTCCTGCTCTAACTTCCATAGACTATCGTTACCCCCCGCAGCTTTCCTGTCCCACCATGCCAGTCCTGCTTTTAAGAGTTCGTGGCTTAGGTTGAGTCCGGAATCCAGGAAGATGATTGCCTTCTGAGTGGTGCCGGGCTGAAGGGGCTCAGCCGTGAAAACCTTGGCGCGTTTACCGAGCGCCAGAGACTCCGCAAAAACCTGGGCATCTCTTCCATACCGCTGGCCGATCTCCGGAGCGTCCACGTCTTGCAACCGAACAAAAAGAACGGTGTTCTCATGGAGAACTTCGAAGGCGTCTCCCTCAGGAACACCAATGATAAGGCCCTCTATTTCACCGGCACGCGTCGGAGCGACTCCGCTCAGCAGGACGAACAGCGCGGACAGGAGTACATGACACACGAAAACGGAGCGGCAACAGAGAGGGAGGCTAACAATCCAATTCATCGTGGTGAAGCCAGGGATCGGCAACTATGGCCTCTGTTCTGGCTATTGCTTCCCGACAGGACCTTTTTTACACTAAAGAGAACGCTATGAACCGATTTCTTTGCATCATGGGAATTGCTCTGGGACTGCTTCAAGGGAATTGCACCTTGCCGGCCGCTCCCGACACGCATCCAACCGCTACGACGACGCTCACGTCACCTAAGGAATCCGAAACCCAGCGGGGACCGTGGGATGTTGACCGCCTCAAAGCGGCAGAAGCCCTCATCACTGCTCCCGCACGGAGCGACCTGGATAAACAGCGACAGGCACTCGCCTCCGCCTATATCTTGTGGGGTGATGCCTTGTTCAAAGATCTAGGCCTGCCGGGCATGACCGATAAGACCGAAGCACCACATCGCATCGAAATCCCATCGGCGGCCTCCGCCGAAGAACCCAATCCGAGCGCGATCACGGCGCCTACCGCAGCATGGTCCTCGCCGCCGCTTTGGTACTGGAATCAACGCCAGCAGCAAGATCTGGACCGTAGCCTGCAACAACAACGGGAAGAGTATTACCGGAATCGCCAACCAGCCCCGCAGTTTCAGCGTCCTCCAGTTTGCAACAGTACACAGGTCGGAGGACAGGTTTATACGCACTGCTACTGAGATGCCACCATCATCGTGATTGCTCTTGCCGTTTGAAAATCTTCGCTTAACCGCTGTTTTCTACCAATTACGTGCAATATGCGAGGCTAGGTTGGAACGTGAAACAGAAGGGAAGTCAGGTTTTCTCTTTTTTGGAAGGCGAAGGCTGACGATCCTTGCCAGCCTCCGTCAACACCTCTTTGAGCTGCTCGGCCATCTCCTCATTTGGGCAATAAGCAATCGTCAGTGGTTTCTCATCGCTGGACCAGCCGACAATACGCCACTCCGTCCTGTTGCCACGTTCGACAATTTCTGTTGTGACCCGCTTATAGGTTTTCATTTTGACGCTCTAAACTTGAACAAAGGGATTTAGACGACACCCGCCAGACTAATCGAGGACCCTCGATGTGCGGATAGCCCGTCTTCTAAAAACCCACTATGCGTAGCGGTCTACCGAAGCAGGCGTTCTCCTGCTCTCGCCATGATTTACCAACTGAATCATAAACAGGGCGAACACCGTGAGCGAAAGCGTCAAGCCTATGATGAGCCCCATGACAAGTCCGATGATGAACATAATAGGATCCCTTTCTTATCCGCCAGCTTATGCAGCAAGACATATAGAGGATCCGTGCTTCTGAGTAAATTCACCATTAGTGATATGACCTATGAGTTCGTAGGGGTGACCACGCGAAATGGCTAGAACAAGGTCGCTATGACGGGCTGACAGATCAGGCTACCCGTAACGATGGAGTCAGGGCTTAATAAGGGTCAAGTCAGAACGCGCGGGGCGCGCAGCAGAAGGCAAGTGGACGGGACCGAGAAAAACAAAAAAAAGGGGCTTGGACGCTGGCCCAAGCCCCCAAATTCATAGACTTTACTTAGCGGGAAGCGCGATAGCGCCGCCAGGCTCCCAGGCCAGCCAGAGCCGAGCCCATGAGCAAGAGCGTCGCGGGTTCCGGCGTGTGCACGACCTGCTCGACCCGGCCGCTCAGGCCGGCACCATCATTGCCCGAAAGAACGAACGAAACCGTGGCGCCCATAATCACGAATGGAACCGCCGGTTGAGCAAAGGTATTCGTCGCGGCAAATGGACCGCAGACCGAAGTACCCCCAACAAGCGGTCCGCAATTCGGAGCAACACCGCCGGTAGATGTCGGTCCAACATTCACGCCTTTATTCGTCGGGGGGAAGAAATCATTCGCGATGAGCACCTTCCCACCCACGTCAAACGCGGTCAAGGTGACACCATTTCCCGCGCCGTCCGATAGGCTGTATCCAATCGAGGCGGAAGCATCGATGGCATTCCCCGGTATGCCGATCGGCTCGGTGAATGCGAACGCAAAGACCAAGGGTGTCGGCGAAAGGTTGGTGGCTCCAACCCCGAAGACAATAAATGGATCGGGATTCATTAACAATGTATCAATCCTGGCCGTTCCCACCCCGGGTATCGTCGTCGTGAATCCTGTGATGGAGAATACCCCACCACTTGTCACAACTGGCACATTTATAGGAGCTGCGGTGCCGATTGTCACCGTGGCGGTCGGCGCCGGACATTCAACGCATGTAAGGGTCGCGGACGCTTGCGTGCTGAGCCCGATCATGCCCAAGACCGCAACCGCGAGTCCGACGATTTTCATGCTTTTTCCCTTCGCCGACATCATTCTATTACCTCCATTCACTTTGAACTCATGTGAGAGGACCGTTGCTAGAAGTATCGCAAGCACTATGCCACCGCCAGAAGTATGTAATTTTTAACAAATTCGGCGAATGCTAAATAAGATACAGTGTCAGGGTCACAGACACCCTGTACAGAAGGTATTGCTGCAGGGAAGGTGTAAATACTCAGATTATCAGGTATTTATTGACACCCAGATGAATTGGCCTAGGTGTAAGTGCTGTCAAAATGTGCGACATTAGTACAAATAAGTAGATGTGAGCGTGGTGGCGTGAACGAATTGGAAAGACAGTCAACAGATTAACGCTGCAAAGGCTTCGTAGAAGATCACTGCAGACGTGCGTAAGTCTGGGTCCTATCCATGAGGTCCTGCCGCAGGCCTTCGGCCATCGATTGCGTCCGGCACACTGCAAGCGTTGAGCGTTCACGCAGGCTTCGCCATCCAATGACATACCATCGACTCGACTTACCGGTATGCCTGCTTCCGACAGTCACAACTGTGTAGTCCTTCATCCTTAACCTCCATACTTTCTTAGATGACCTATTGTATCATTATTTTCACCTAAGAATAAAGCATGTAATTAAGGAAATTTAGGGTGGCCAGGTGACTTAGAAAGCGCTGCAATTGAGCGTGTAACACCGTCAATTAGGATTTTACCGGCGTGAACTATGGCTCACGCCGGCGAGGAGGTCTTTCTGGCCCAGTCTCAGATCATAGCGGGTGTTACCCTACGCGCTTCCTCTTGGTAAAGGCCAGGGCTGCGAGGCCCGCCCCGAGCAGCAGCACAGTCGAAGGCTCGGGAATGGGAGACTCGGAAACCGCATGAACAATCAGCGTATTCACGCCCCCGAGCTTATAGTCCGTTTGAATGAATCCCCCGGTCAACCCGGTGATATTCTTCGTGTCCCGTCCGCCGCCTAACGGATCCACAAAGGAAAAGGTCCCTGTATTGTTCGCGTCATTGTAGGTGATGCCGGTCAGGGTAATGTAGTGGTTACAAGACTGATCTGCAGCAGCCGGACCGTTGCACCCCCCATTGCTATTGAACATGAATACCTCAACGTCCTCTCCCCGACTGAGTTCATTGGCGATAAAGGCCAACGTTGGAATGGTGTTGTCCTGTACAAACGCGGGCTTCGCCGTCCCTGGATGCGTGCCGCCCGCCGGATTGGTTCTCCATGCGAAGTTGATCTGCGCGTTAAATACGGTTTTGCCGGGATCCTTGCTCTCGAGGTAATCCCTTTTGCCCAGAATGAAATCTTCTATAAGAGTCCCGGCCGCGCTGTTTGCGCAACAATTCTTCATGAAGTTGGTAGCCACGTCATTGGCGACCGCCGCCTGTTCGGCCGCGGTGGGAATGGGACCCGCCCCGGCTTTGGGCACCAAGGGTGTCGTATAGACCGTAGAAAACACGGTCTGCAAATATACAAACGATTCGATGGCCGCCGTCGCCCCACAGTTCACGTTGGGGCAGTTCGTGTCGGCCTGATTCAGGGTGCCGAATTTAGTCGGTTCCTCATTGAACGGTCCGATAATTGTCGCAGAAGCGGGCCCGGAGAGCGCGACCAGAAAAATCCAGGCTGCTGCCATGGCTAAACGAAGGATCTGTCTCATATGGCCTCCCTTCCAGTTGTGACCAGTTGCGTTTCGGTGGGGCTTTTTTCACGTGACATCGCGTGGCTTCTTGGAGCCGGAAGGACGTTCTTACGAAGCAGTGGGCAATTGTGATGCCACGTGAAAAGTTCCTGTTATTCGTGGATAAGCCTGAATGCGTAGCCCAAAAGTGTAAAGAAATCCTGCAGGAGGCTGAGCAGCGGGGATAGCCGACTTGGAGAGTTATTTATATGAAATAAAAAATGAAATCCTTTTGGGTTGAATGAATAAACCTAGTGTGAA